>CAIQYP010000189.1 GCA_903876045.1 uncultured beta proteobacterium
GCACTTTGCACTTTGCACTTTGCACTTTGCACTTTGCACTTTGCACTTGTTGCTTGTTTCCCGGTAGCAAATCAGAGTCCGGTTTTGGCTGTTGACAGTGCCGCACAAATTCGCAACGCACAAAGGTGCTGGGTGTCGGGGCGGCCGATTTGTGCGTACCCGCAGTATGAGGACGCCCCGACACCCAACACCTTTGGGCCAATCCGTCAGGCAAATTTGCTACCTGGCGATCAACAACCAACCAGGCAGAGAACCTAAAAGCAGGTGTGAATCGCGCCGGTAACCAACCCATCATCCTCCGCCACCACCATCCAGCGCCACTTGTCAAAAGTAGTGCAGGGATGCGACAACCCCAACACGACACGGTCGCCAACAACGGGCACCAGCCCCGCCGGGTCGAATTGCAGATAAGCGTGCTGGTCATTCAGCGCGGTGATGCGCCAGTCTGGCGGCGTGGCGACGACCTGGTCCATGCGGTGCACGCCGGCACGTGCCAGACGCTGCGGCATCGGCAACTCGATGTCATAGGAAATATCTCGGCGGCCGCAGGTCAAGAATGCCAGCCCCGGCTCGGGCACCGACTGCACCAGGGTCCAAACCTCCAGCGCGGGCCGCAACGAATCTTGCAGGCCTTCGCGCTGCTGCACCAGATTCAGGTAGCGCTGGTAATGACCATGGTCGTGCGTGATGTAGCAGCCCGAACGCAGCACACCCTCCACCGGCTTGGACAGCCCGGAACCGGTCAGCAGTGGCAGCACCAAGTCAAACACCGCAGAACCACCGGCGGTAAGCAGAATGGTGTCCATGGCAAAAAGTTGCTGCGCATCGCATGCATGGGCGATGTCCAGCACCCGGCGAACCAGATCAGAAACCGCCGCCACGTCGAAGTCGTTGTCGCACTGCGCGGCGTTGCCTTCGTAACATTCCACACCGCACAAACGCACGGCTGTGGACTGATGCATTGCCTGCGCCAGGGCCAGCGCTTCTTGCTGCGTGCGGCAACCCGTGCGCTTGCCAGCCACGCCAATTTCCAGCAGCACGTCAAAAGGTTTGAAGGCTGGCTGGCTGACCGCCCATTGCTCAATCAGCTGCAGTTGCGCCAGCGAATCCACCAGGAACCAAACCTGCAAATCGCCGTGTACCTGCAGCAAACTGCGCAAACCTGCCAGATCAACCGCAGCCAGCACCTGATTGGCAATGATGGCTTTACGCACTCCGGCCTGCACCCCTATACCGAGTTGAAAAATGGTGGCAAAGGTCAGACCCCAGGCTCCGGCCTCCAACTGCAGGCGAAACAACTCGGGTGACATGGTGGTCTTCCCATGCGGCGCCAGGTGCACGCGTTTACGCTGGGCGTAGGCCTGCATCCAGGCCAGGTTGTGACTCAGTGCCGGCCGATTCAGCACAGCCAGCGGGTAGGCCAAATCATCCGCCAGCAAGTTCCATTGCCGCGCGGCAATGCCCTGGGATGTCAAAGGCTCCGAGTTCAGCGGAAAGCTCTTGCAATAGGCGTTAAAGAGCGGATCCACGGTTGCAAAAAATACAGCGCGGCGCAGTCCTAGCTGCGCTCGAGCACTCGTCTGATGGTGGCGCCCAACTCTTCGGCCACAAATTTGGCCACATAGGCGTCGGCGCCCACGCTCTTGACGTGACTCTCATTGGTGCTGCCAGTGAGTGAAGAATGGATGATCACCGGGATGCCGGCATAGCGCCCGTCCTGCTTGATATTACGGGTCAACGTGAAGCCATCCATTTCGGGCATTTCCAGATCGGTCAGCACCAGGGCCACCTTGTCTTTGATGCTCTTGCCTTGCGCCTGCGCTTCTTGATGCAACGAAGCGAGTTTTTCCCAGGCTTCCTTGCCGCTCTTGGTCATGATGTAAGGAATGCTCATGGCCTTGAGGCCCTGCTCAATCATCATGCGCGCCACGGCTGAATCGTCAGCGGCCAGCACCACCGAGCCTGGCGCAATCGCCATTGCTGGCATCACAACGCCTTCCTGCACGTCCTGATGTTGCTCGGGGAATACGTCACGCAGAATTTGCTCTACGTCCAGCACTTGGGCCAGGCGGGTGTTTTCTGAATTGCCATCCAGCCGCGCAATGCTGGTAACCAGACCACCGCCAGTACCCTCGGCGGAAAGCACTTGTTTCCACTCCAGTCGCACAATTTCATTGACTTCCTCGACGGCAAACGCCTGCGTCGTACGTGCGAACTCGGTGACCAGCAGAATGCCCAGCCCCTTGGTGGGATTGCAACCGGTAATCAGTGGGAGATTGATGACCGGAATCATCTGCCCGCGAATGTTAGCCACCCCCATCACGGTGTCAGGCGCGTTCACCATGGCGGTGATTTCGGGCATAACCATGATTTCACGCACCTTGAAGACGTTGATGCCAAACAACTCGCGCTTGGCCGTGCCACGGGCTTCACCCAAACGGAACAAGAGCAACTCGAACATGCTGTTGCCGGTCAGGTTGGTGCGCTCGTCGATCTCGCGCATTGCCGAATTGCTGCTCATGGTGTGCTCCGAAAAGTATTTTGGTGGATGTTTCGCTGCCGAAACCTCCGCAACCGGGATGGTACCGTGATCCGGGCTACTTCGGCCAAATAACCCACATCTGCAGCGGCTGACGCAAGCGACCGGCCAACTCCTGCGCCTGTGCACCCCAGCCGGCGAAGTAATCAGCGCGCACCGCACCTGTAATCGCACTGCCCGTATCCTGTGCCAGCACCAGACGCTGCAATTTTGTTTGCAGCCCGCTGGAGACCAACCACACCGGCGCGCCATAGGGAATATTGGCGCCCGCGTCCACCGCGATTGAGCGCCCGGGCGTCAGCGCCACACCTTGCGCGCCCTTGGGACCGAAGCCGGCGTCCAATTCGCTCAGGGGCTCTTCCTTGAAAAATACCACGCGCGGGTTACTCCAAAGCAACTCCTGCTGCCGCTGCGGGTTTTGCGCCAGCCAGGCCTTGATGCCCGGCCAGGAAGCATCCTTGATCAGGCCCTGATCCAGCAACCATCGACCCACGCTTCTATAAGGCTGGTCGTTGGTACCGGCAAAGGCCACGCGCACCAGTTGCGCGCTGCCATCGGCCTGCATGATGCGCAGCCGCCCCGAACCTTGAATTTGCAGCACCATTGCATCCACCGGGTCAGCCACATAGGCGATGACCCGGCCCTGCAGGGCGGTCTGAGCCTCTGGCAGCGTGTCAATTTCCCGCCGGTTGAACCAGGGCTTGCGCTGCGCCAAATTGCGCGGCGGCTGGTAAATGGGGACGCTAAATGCGACCGTAGGCAAGCGACTGGCTTCCATTTGAGGCTCGTAGTAACCGGTGAGCAGCCCGTTGGGGTCACCCTGCAGGCTTTCCACCCGTTGCGGCTGAAAATGCTGGCGCATCCAATCGCGCTGCTCGGCCGCCGTGGCAATGCTCAGGCGACGCACATCACCGCAATACCCTGCAAACAAGGGGGCGGGACGCTCGCAGCTCTTAATCCAGGCGTTCCAGGCTTCAAACAGATTGTCTTCTTCAAAACCTGGCAACTCGTTCCAAGCCACTGTGATCCAGCGGCTTTTGGACTGGCCCGTGGTGACACCCATTCCAGGCTGCGCAATCGGAGGCACAGGCGCAGTAGGTGCACGCACCGAGCCAGGCGCGCTACCGGCGGGATAGTCAAGGGAAACGCTGCTGCAACCGGAGAGCACTCCTGCGATCAGAACGGCACACCACCACACAATAGAACTTGCCATGACCCGGTTGCTGCAGGAAGCCAAGGGAGTAACGCGGATTGGTATTGGAATCATCAGTGAGCCAACTTCATAGCACGCGGTGCTGAAGGGCTGGCAACTGGCTTCGCCAGTGCTGCATGGCCACAGCGTCCAGCTCGGAGATGACCACGCCCTGACCCTGCGCCAGCTCTGCCAGCACATGGCCCCACGGATCAATAAGAACGGACTGGCCCCAGGTCTGGCGGCCATTGGGATGCACCCCGCCCTGCGCAGCGGCAGCCACAAAGGCCAGGTTTTCAATCGCGCGGGCGCGCAACAGCACTTCCCAATGCGCCTTGCCTGTGGTGTGGGTAAAGGCGGCCGGCACCAGCAGCAAATCGACCCCTTGGGCAGAGTAGGCGCGGTACATCTCGGCAAAGCGCAGGTCGTAGCACACGCTCATGCCAACTTGCCAGGTATGGCCATCGCGTGACGGCAGGGCAAAGCGGGTGGGCTGGTGGCCACGGTCCAGCACGCGAGACTCGTCATAAGCCTCCTTGCCATTGTCAAAACGGAACAAATGAATCTTGTCGTAGCGCGCCACGCACTCGCCTTGCGGGTTAAATGCCAGTGAACTATTGAACACCTTGTTGTCACCGGCACCTGTCAGCGGCAGGGTGCCACCCACCAGCCAAAGGCCCAATTCCTTGGCGGTATCAGACAGAAACTGCTGAATGGGGCCGCGGCCAAAAGGCTCCTGTATCGCCAGTTTGTCGGCGTCCTGCTGGCCGATGAGGCAAAAGTATTCTGGCAACACGGCGAGCTCAGTGCCCTGGTCTGCGGCCTGCTGCAGCAGGCCGCGCGCCTGCTGCAGGTTGTCCTGCACGACGCCGGTGGACACCATCTGAATGGCTGCAACTTTCATGGTTGACTCTCCTTGGATTCGGGTTTGTTACTGGCTGGTGCTGGCTCGGGCTTGCGCTCCACTTTGGTGACACGCGGATCGGTCCAATTGCCATCGATCAAAAATTCCTGCGTATTGGCTTCTATCAAGGGACGACGCAAAATCACATTGGCTAAAAAGGTGGTCAGGCCAATCAGCGGATTGATTGCCGAGTAAAGCAGGGACGCACTGGCCACATTGATTTCCGGGATCACCACCACCTTGAGCGATTGCGTTTCGCGGGCGATGTCGGCCTGCCCCTCCATGAGCACGGCCGCATTCACGCCCTTCATTTGCAGGTTGTTGGTGTGGGCAATGCCCTGCTCGATGGTGGCGTCACCGCGCACAAAGTCGAAGGAAAAACCGTCGCTGAAAACATCTCTGAAATCCAAAGCCAGCCGGCGTGGCAGTGACTGCAGGCTCAGCACCCCCAACAGCTTGGCAATGCCGGGGTCCGCCTTCAGGAATTGGCCGGATTCCATGTTGACATTGAAGCCGCCGCCCATACTGACGTAGTCCGGCGAGAACGGCGAGCCCAGCCACGAGACCTGGCCCTCGATCTTGCCCTTGCCCTTGGCTATGACGCCAGGCATGCCAAAACGCTTGAGCAGATCGCCCGAGTCCGCCACATCGAGCTTGAAATTGAGCACCGTGCGGCGGCGTTCACGCAGGGTGCGTTGCGCCGCAGAGGGGGCCTGGGCATTGACGTTGGCCCAGTTGCCTGTGGCGGTAAGCGTGGCGTCGGGCGTGCTGATGTTGAAGCGGTTCAGGCGCCATTCGCGAACACCATCACGCGGCCCGGTAACGCCCATATTGGCCGCCTGAATCTCTACCCGACCTAGTTTTTTGCCGCGCAACTCCATGTCCTCCACCACGATGTCCAGCGCAGGAATACTGGCCGGTTGCTGGTCCAACAGGTTCTCCACATCCTGTTGCTGAGATTGCCCGATCACCAGATGCGCCAAGCGGGCATATACGCGTCCAGGCGAGTTGCCGCTGCTCTGGCGGTATTCCACATAACCGTTGAGTTCGGCCGCCTCCACATTGCCGCGCCAAACCAGACCCTCGCGCGCACCACCCAGAACCACTTTGTTGAATTTACGGCCCTGCACCATCAGTTCATTGGCGCGCAGAGCAACACTGGCAGGCATATATCCCAAGGCGGCTGAGTCCGGCGTGGCTCCTGTGGAAGATGCTGTGCCCGTCATGAGGTGGGAAGCAATGGCGCTCCATGCATCAATGTCGACCTCATCCATATGCACGTTGGCTACGACACCCTCAGTCGGCAAAGGTGCCGACTCATGGCCACTGAGTCCCACGCCAATGCTGCCACGCAGGACACGGGCTTCAGACTCGGAAATGTCACGCACATAGTTCACGCTGGCCAACTTGCCCAGATCGAACTGCCACTGATCCTGCAAGTGCGCTCCAGCGAGCAGGGAGCTACGCACCACGGTCGTCTCCAAACGCAACGGCAACTGCACGTCGGGGGCTTTGGTAAACGGCTCAGGCAGATTCAGCGCCATGCCCATCAAATTGCTGGTCACCTGAATTTCAGGAACGCCTGCTCGCAGCGCCACGTTGGCGCTGTAGGCTGCGCTGCCTGTGCTGAATTGCGCCAGGCGCGCTGCCAAGCCCAATTCACTGGCCTGACGCAAACCCTCGGATGTGGCGACGCCCTGAAGGCGCAAGCCCGTGGGGGCGTTGCGCGCCAAAGCGGCGCTACCAAAACTCATACCCCCATCGACACGTACATCCCCGCCCAGGGCGCGTGCCTGCAGACCTGCCAAAGTAAAGCCGGTCTCGGTAAAGGCGACCACGCCCTTGGCGCGGGTCAGGCGCGGAACGCCAGGGGCAAACTGAAAGTCATTGCTGGCCAGTGTGATGCTGCCTTGCACCGTAGACTTTTCTGCATGCTCCAGCGGAATGGCCAGCTTCACCTTGAAATCGGCCGCGCCGGTCACGGATGCATGCACCAGGGCATTGCCAGTCCAGACGCCCACCGGTGATGCGTTGACAAAGGCCAGCGCCTCGCTCAGAGGGCCGCGCGCCTCCGCGGCAACCACCACCAAGGGTGAGGCGTAAAGCTTGCTGATGCCCACTTCGGTTTTATTGAAGAGCAAACCTGTGCTTACCGATAACAAACCCCGTCCAGCCTTGATCTGCAGGTTGTCATGGTCGAGCACGAGGTCGCCAGCGACTTGGGTCAGCAATGGCCAAGGTGGGCTGTCTTTGGGCATTACCAGCGCAGGCGCGTAGGCGTAGCTGGCATTCTTGAAGTCCCCTGCGATCCGGAACTCACCGGCTTTAGCGCCGTCAAATGGAAACTGAGCCAGATCGCCCTTGACCTTGAATTTGACGTTGCTTCCTTCTCCTGCCACCAGTGCTTGGGCCAGGTAGTCGCGCGCGTCCCTATTCATAACCTGGGGCAGATAGCGCGGCACGGAAGCCAGGTTGGCGCGACTCAGACTGCCACTCAGGTCCAGTACTCCCGGAAAACGCAGGTCTGGCGGGCCACCGCGCGGCAGGGCGGAAGTCTGCCACTTGATGCTCGCTTCGCCCTGCGCGTCGGTATTGGCAAAGCGTAGCTTGCTGGCTTCCACGGTGACGTGGGTACCGTCCAGCTTCCACTGCAAAGCGCCACTTAAGTCAGCAAAGTCCACCACGGGTTTGTCAAAAATTCCAGGGAATTCGACGCTGCCGTCTTTCATGGTCAGCGTGGCCTTGCCCGCGGTCTGGGTCATCTCAAAGTCAACCGCTGCGCCGCGCAGTCCGGGAACTCCAATGCCATTCCGAGGCTGCGCCGCCAACGCCAATTGCTGCACACGCCCCGAGGCTACGAAGCTCACTGGTTTGATGAGTTCGCCCTGCCAACTGAACTGCAACTTTTCGACCAACCCTTCGGGGGCGAGGTGCTGCAACTGATCGCGTAGCGCCGCATCCAGCGGCAGGCGCTTGGCAATTCCTGCCAGCGCGGCCAAATCCAGACGATCAGCGGTCAGCGTGCCGCTAGCGAACGCCTTAGGCTTGGAGTCAAAAAAACTGAATTGCACATTCCCGCCCGGCCAATGCAAGCCATCCTGGGTATCAAAAGCCAGCGCCTCTGTCGAAATCTCAAAGCCCCCTTCGAGCCGGCGCGCACCCAGGCGGCCCGTCAGACGCTCCAGATCCAAAGCATCCAGCTCAGGAGCAACCTTGACCGTGACTGCTTGAAGCGCCAGGTCAGCGCTGACGCCTTGGAACTTGGCACGGTCGACATCGACCCACGCACGTAGTGAGCCCGCGCCCTGGGTCAGGTCCACGCCCAAATCCACATAGTTGCGCAGCAGCGCCAGATCGAGTTGGGTTGCTTCACCAAAAAACTGCCCGGTCCAGTTGCGCCAGTCACCCTTGGCTCGCGAAAAGAGAGGCTGCTGAAATTTCCCCATGACCGACAGGCGCGTGCCCCAACCCGGCGGAGGGTCTGCGTCCATGCGGATGGCATGCTGGAGGCGCTTGTTGCGAATGACAATATCCACGTCGCCCAGCGCCAGTGCGGGTACGCCGCGCAGGTCATCCGTCCACGTCAGCTTGCCGTGGCGCACCACCAACTCGGGCTGAGAAAACACCCACTCGGTGGCCCCACCGGTCGGTGTCGTGGCATCAGGCAGGGCGAAGCCTGCGATCCAGATGCGTCCATCGGCAGAATGATGCACCGCCAACTCCGGGCTGTCTATATAAAGCTGCTCAAAACCCAGCGCCATTGCAGACCGCGGCGATAGCGCTGCCAGCACCGAAGGCAGACGCAAGGCCACACGCTGGCTGGCATCCAGAAACTGCACGTCACGCAGTTCGATGGAAGGAATCAAGCCGTTGGAACGAGCCACGATATCCCCGATGCGCACCTCAATGCCCATGCGCTGTGTGGCCTGCTGCTCCAGCCACGGGCGAAGCTCGCCAATTCGCGGCACAATCAGAAAATGCAAGCCGCCCCAGAACAGGCCTAAGGTGATCCAGGCCGTCGCCAGTATCCAAAAAGCCCAGCGCGCCACCCACGCAAAGGCTCTGAGCCACGCCGAGGGAACAGAGTTCATTTGCGCAATTGAAAAGTCTTCACCATGTCAGGAATTATGACCCGCAACCCCGAAGCTTCCAGTGCCGCTGTCATGTCCGAGCATTCACGCTTTGCGCAGCGCGTGCGTCGTCGCTATGTTGAGCTGTTGCCACTGCTGCAATCCGGTTTACCGGACCGCCCGGCCATGCAGTCATTAAGCGATGCCCTGTGCGCACGCGGCATGGATTTGGCCAGTGCCATGCGGGCCACACGTCAGATGGTGCTGGAGCGTCTGCTGGTATTGGACTGCGAGCAAGACTGCGGTCTGGCGTCAGTCACGGCGAGCATGACCACGCTAGCGGAGTGGTCGCTGGATTTGGCGTTTGAGGCAAGTCGACGCGCCCTCACCGAGACCCACGGCCAACCGTTGGGGCCCAATGGCGAAATCGCGCAAATGTGCATCGTTGGCATGGGCAAGCTGGGTGCGCGCGAGCTCAATGTTTCCAGCGATATTGACCTGATTTACGTCTTCGACCATGACGGCGAAACCAGCGGCAGCGAACTTGGACGGGGCCGCATCTCCAACCAGGAATTTTTTGCCAAGCAGGTGCGCGCCATTTACGCCTTGGTGGGCGACAGCACCGATCACGGCTTTGTGTTCCGGGTGGACCTGGCGCTTCGGCCCAACGGCAACTCCGGCCCGGCTGCCGTTTCCTTGGCCGCGCTGGAAGAATATTTTCAGGTGCAGGGACGTGAGTGGGAACGCTTTGCCTGGCTCAAGAGCCGGGTAATTGCGCCCAGCACCGCGATCAACGCATCCTGTTCTCAGAGCCTGCGCAGTGTGGTGCTGCCCTTTGTTTTTAGGCGCTATCTGGACTACAACGTGTTTGATGCGCTGCGCATTCTGCACCGCCAGATTCGCGAGCATGCCGCCAAACGCAGTGCCGGCCACCCCGAGCGCGGCAACGACGTCAAGCTCTCGCGCGGCGGTATCCGGGAAATTGAATTCACTGTGCAACTGCTGCAGGTGGTGCGTGGTGGCCAATTCCCCGAGTTGCGCACCCGCCCTACGCTGAGTGCATTGCAGCGCGTGGCCAAAGCCGGACTGATGTCGCAAATAGCGGCCGATAACCTGGCAAAGGCCTATGTCTTTTTGCGCCAGGTGGAACACCGTATTCAGTATCTGGATGACCAGCAAACCCATGTGCTGCCGACCGTCGATATGGACTTGCAGTGGATCGCCCAGACCATGGGTTGCGCGGACACCAGTAGTTTTCTGGCCCAACTGGATGCCCACCGCGAATGCGTGGCCTACGAGTTTGACTCGCTGCTGGGCGGTGCCCAACCTGAGTGCAAGGGCTGCAATGGAAACGGTAAACCGGCGGCCCCGGACGCCAGCGATTTTGAGGCGGTGCTGAACGCCACCGAAGGCAAGTTCCGCGAACGTCTGGCCAGTTGGCAAACCCACCCGCGTGTGCTGGCCTTGCGCGAAGAGTCGCGCAACCGCCTGGGCAAACTTATTTTGCGCACCGCGCAGTGGGTCAGTGAAGGCCGGGTCAGCGAAGACGCTGCGGTGCGCCTGTCTGACTGGATCGAGGCGCTGCTGCGCCGGGAAAGCTACCTCGCCTTGCTGCTGGAACGCCCCAACGTACATGAGCGCTTGTTGCACATGCTGGGTGCGGCCAAATGGCCTGCGCGTTACCTGCAGCAACATCCCGGCGTGATCGATGAACTGGCTGGCAGCGCCATGCTGGAAGAGCGCTTTGATGCCGCCGAGTTTGAAGGCGAAATGGAACGCCGCCGCACTGCGCTTCAAAACAGTGGCGAGGACGATGATGAGGCGCTCTTAAATCTGCTGCGCCGTGCCCACCATGCAGAAGTTTTCCGTACCCTGGCGCGCGACGTCGAAGGTCGCATCACCGTGGAACAGGTGGCCGACGACCTGAGCGCTCTGGCCGAGAGCATGCTGCGCACCACCACCCGCTGGTGCTGGGAGCGCCTGAAAAACCGCCATCGTCCTGATCATCACTTCGGCATCATTGCCTATGGCAAGCTGGGTGGCAAAGAGTTGGGTTACGGCAGCGATCTGGACATTGTGTTTGTCTATGACGACGAAGACGAGCGCGCGCTTGAGGTCTACGGAACGCTCATTCGCAAGTTGATTAACTGGTTGACAGTCAAAACCGGCGAAGGCGATCTGTACGAAATCGACACCGCGTTGCGCCCCAACGGCAACTCCGGACTGTTGATTACCAGCTTTAATTCCTACGCCAATTACCAGCAACAGCGCGGCAGCAACACCGCCTGGACCTGGGAGCACCAGGCCATGACGCGGGCACGCTGTGTGCTGGGCGATGCGTCGATGCAGCAGCGCTTTGATGCGGTACGCGAGTCCGTCATTGGCACGGCACGTGAAGAAGCCGGGCTGCGCAAAGAGATCATGGAGATGCGGGCCAAGGTCAGTAGTGCACGGCCGGTCAAGGGTGGCCGCTTCGACGTCAAACACAGCCCCGGGGGCATGGTGGACATCGAGTTTGTGGTGCAGTTCCTGGTACTGGCGCATAGCGCACAGCATCCGGAATTGCGCGGCAATGCCGGCAATATCGCGCTGCTGCAACGCGCCCAGGCCTGCGGGCTGTTGCCGGGTCAGACCGGTGACAACGCAGCCCTGGCCTACCGCGCGCTACGCCAGATCCAGCACCGCGCACGCCTCAACGAGGAGCCGACGCAGGTAGATATGGAGCAAGCCAAGTTTGAGCGCGAAGCCGGTTTGGCCTTGTGGGCGGCGGTGTTTGGTTGAATAGGCCGCCACGTTCGCCCACTTGGTAAGGCTCTCGATCCCTTCGGCTGCACCTGAGCAAACCAGGCTCTTGGGTTTGAAATTTTGGGTACCCAAATTTTCCGGTGGATTGGGGACCGTCTAAGCGAAAGCGTCCTGACATGATCGGTACAGGACGGCAAAGTGACTGCACCTCCCGGGAGACTATTCATCCATCAATAGGGGATTGACGCCAAGCCACGGCAACTCAGACCAAGTGGCGTCCGGTTTCCAGGACGCCACCCACGAGGGCAACTGGTCCGCCGGCATCGGCCTGGCAATACCATAACCCTGGGCCAGCCCACAGCCAAGGCGCAACAGAGCAGCACCGTGTTCCACCGTTTCCACCCCTTCGGCAACCACCTCACGTTTGAACGCGGCGGCCAGCCCGATAACCCCCTCGAGGATGGCCAAGTCGTCGGGGTCGTCAAGCATGTCATGTACAAAACTCTGATCGATCTTGAGCACCGCAACGCGCAGACGTTTGAGGTAGGTGAGTGAAGAGTAGCCGGTTCCAAAATCATCCAGCGCAAACCTCACCCCCATTTGGTGGCAGGTCTCGATCACCTTTGATACTTGAGCCATATCCGCCAGCGCACTGGTCTCCAATACTTCCAGTTCCAGGCTGGATGGGTTGACTTGAGGGTGCTTTGCCAAGATCGCTAACAGACGCTGAACAAAGTCTCCTTGTTGCAACTGACGCGCCCCAATGTTGACGCTGACGGCCAGGTCTAGTCCGGTGGCATGCCAATCCTCTATTTGGGTCAGTGCTGTATCAATGACCCACTCGCCTAACTCCACTGCCAGCGGGTGGTCTTCTATCACCGGCAAAAACTTCGCTGGCGCCAACAATTCTTTCTCAGGGTGCTGCCAGCGGATTAGTGCCTCCACACCAATCACCATGCCACTTTGCATATTTACTTTGGGCTGGTAGTGCAACACGAACTCGCGATTTTCCAGGGCTATTCGGATACGCTCCAAACTCTCGTGGTGCACCCGTAGGCTGCTGTCGTGCGCGGAATCGAAGACGTGGAAGCGGTTCTTGCCTGAGAGCTTTGCCTGGTACATGGCCTGGTCGGCCTGGCGTAACAGTTGATCGGCCTCTATGTCAAAGGCCTGAGGATAGAAAGTGACTCCAATGCTGGCCGAGCCAGTGAGCACAAAATCGCCGATTTGAGCAGGCATGGCAGCGGCTTCCAAGAGTCGGGTCAGCATCGGGACACAACTTTCGATTCCATCCAAATCAATCAGCACCGCCACAAACTCGTCACCACCAAGTCGGGCCAGCGTGTCGCCTTCCCTCAAGGTGTCTTTCATGGCTGACGCCAGATGAATGAGCAACTTGTCACCCACATCGTGCCCATGGCGGTCGTTGACGTTCTTGAATCCATCGAGGTCAAGGTAGGCCACAGCGACCTGGTTACCGCGTCGCTGTGCCTGCATCATGGCCTGTTGCAGCCGGTCGGCCAGCAGCAAGCGGTTGGGCAAGTTGGTTAGCGCGTCAAAGTGGGCAATGTGCTCAAGCTGCCTTTGGTGTTCCTTGATGCCGGTGATATCGGAGAACAAGGCAACATACTGCTGCGTGTTGCCTTGCTCGTCGTGAACCACGCTGATGGTGAGCAGTGCGGCGTACAACTCGCCATTCTTGTGCCGATTCCAGATTTCGCCAGCCCAGTGACCCTGCACGATCAATGCATTCCACATGGCTTTATAGAACGCTTTATCCTGTCGGCCAGAGCTCAGAATACGAGGGTTCCGGCCCACAGCATCCTCGCGGCTATAGCCTGTGATACGGGTAAATGTTTCATTGATATCTATGATGGTGCCATGGGCGTCGGTGATGGTGATTCCTTCGCGGGCGTGGCCAAACACGCTAGCGGCGAGATGTAGTTTGGCTTCGGCCAGTTTGCGCTGCGTGATGTCCCGAATGAAAACAGAAAAAGCACTTTTCAAGGCTAGATAGCGAATTGACACCTCAACATTGATGATGGAGCCATCTTTGCGGCGATGTCGGGATTCAAACAGATCCCCGCCATGAACCTGCATGTGCCGAATGCGACTGTCAATGACCTGCTGACTGTCCTCCACATCAATGTCGGACACTTTCAGACATAGCGCCTCTTGTTGGGTATAACCCAGCATGGAACAGGCGGCATTGTTCACATCCAGCAGCTTTCCCTGCATATCAACCAGCCAGTAGCCATCGAGAGCGGTTGCCAAAATGTTTTGCAAAAACTGGTTCTGCTCGCTTCGGTCTTTTTCCACCCGTCTGCGTTCGGTGATGTCGCTATTGGTGCCAATCATGCGCGTCGCTTTACCATTGGCATCGCGTTGCACCACCATGCCACGGCCCAGGGTCCACATCCAGTGGCCGTCTTTGCACAACATTCGGAACTCGACAGCAGCACTGCCCGGTTTGCCTTCGATATACGGCTGCAATCCAGCGTAAACGCCCGGTGCATCCTCCGGATGAATACGTTTGCTCCACTCGTCTGCAGTGTCGCCAATTTCATCTTCGGCGAAGCCCAGCATGGTCTTGTAGCGCACGGAGTAGAACGCCTTTCCGGTATGTATATCCCAGTCCCACAGGCCGTCGCCCGCCCCTTCTATGGCAAATTTCCAGCGTTCTTCACTGGCAATGAGCGCCGCCTCGGCCTGCTTGCGCGGCGTGATGTCCGTGTGGGAAACAACCGCGCCACCCCTGCCCAAAGGCATGATGACCATAGAAAACCAGCGCTGCTGCTGCGGCGAATCGCATCGGTATTCGTGGCTAAACCGGGGCGAGTGACCATCCAGAACAGACTGAAGGCCCGCACGGACCTCTGAGGTGTTCTCGGCGTTTGCGTCAGAACTTCCTTCGCAGGCCGCAATATAGCTCGCACCAACGCCTATGCGTATTGCCTCTCTACCAGGCTGCGGACTATTCTCCAAAGCAAATTGCTGCCATCGGGCGTTCACCGCCTGAATCACACCGTTTCGATCTACCACCGCAATTTCGGCATCCAGAGAATCCAGCACCGTTTCATTGAAAGATTTGCTGGCTGCGAGTGCGCTTTCACGGGCAACATTCTGTTTCAGGATGCGGTTGAAGCCTGCAACCAGTTGCCCGATTTCGCCCTGCTGTATTTCTGGCAGAGGCTGCGGCATTTGCTCCGAATTGGCGAGCATCGTCATGGCATCGGCCGTGGCCACCAGCGGGGCGAGTTGGCGCCGCAAAACCCACCAGGTCAGCGCGCCTGTCAGCGTTGTAAGCAGCAGTGTGGCCCAGACCAAGCGCTGCTGCCGGTGTTGTAGCGGGGCAAAGGCTTCTGTGGTGGGTAGCGAGGCCAGTACATACCACCCGGCTGCCGGAATGCCTTTACCCGAAACCAGCACATTTACGCCCTTTGGATTGGGCGAAACGGCCCAACCCTCGTAACCATTGGCGAATCGATCAACCCACGCGTTGACACCCTCGGCGGGTAGCGGCTCCATGATGCGTCCGCGGTCAGTGGCGGTAATCACAAGGCGGCTCTGCGCCGAAATCAAAACATACCCCCCGCTCTTTCCATATGCGCTCTGGGCAATCTTGTCCAGAAAGTTGGGCTTGCCCAAGTCAGTCACGCCGACCAGCACACCCGCTACCTGCCCCCGAGAGTCCCTCACCGGCACGGCGATACTGAAAATCGGGGATTGCAGTTTTTTACCCATGATTGGGCGTCCAATGATCGGCTTGCCCTCCTTCAGGACGTTAGCAATGAAATCGCGGTCCAAATAATTAACACCGATGCGCTGTGCTGCGAGCGGTACGTCGGCAATGGCAGTACCGTCGAGCCCCGCCACCCAGACCCCTCCGTTGAACAATAGTTGCATCAGGGGACGCTGCTCCAAGCGAGCCTGCAAGGCAGCCGGGCGGGCCAGTAAGGCGGCATCCGCCATTGCAACAGTTTGTAGCGCCTGCAGGCGTTCGGTCAGATCGTCGTTAATGTTCTTGGCAACAGAGGTGACCACCGAGAACTGCTGCTCACCCAGCAATTGCTCCATATCGGCTTGCAGGTTGCGGCTGACCAAGATTGAGAGTGCCGAGATGCCCAGCACAAAAATGACCAGCGTGAAAACCGTGGCGCGGGTCTTAAGCGAGTGCCAGTGAGAGAGCTTCGGGATCATCGTGTGCCTAACGTTACTGCCATTTTGATAGCCGCTTGCGTCCATTTGGCGGGGGCTACAAACTATTTGCCCTGATAAAACGTCCCCCGTTTCGCCCCGATTCCATTGCCTGCAACATGGCCACGTCGGTCCACTTCATCAGGTCAGTCTGGCCAGTTTCATGATTGATGAATAGTATTACGCCAATGTTGGCTGTGCAATGGTGCTCCACAGCGTATTCTTGCCCGCCCGCCTGCACCTCCGTCACCTTGCGGGGCGCGTTCAGGCTGACTGAGCGCGAGGTTAGCTCGGCGCGTTGATGCGCTTCACGCCCGCGACAAAGCGCGACAGGGTTTGCGACAGCACCCCGCGCGGGATCGTGATGTCGATCAGCTGGAAGCGTCCGCGCGTGGCAAACGCATTGGCCAGCGCCGCCTGCAACTCCGCGCGCGTGTTCACGCGCACGCCGTCGCCGTTCATACCGGCGGCCATTTCGGCAAAACCCCAGCGGTCAAGGTTGTTGAAAGACGACTCGCTCTGAAAAGTGCGCAGCATCTCCCAGCTGGCGTTGTTGAATACCAGCACGATCGGATCCCAGCCGTAGCGCCGGCAGTTGCCCAGCTCCCAGCCGGTCATCTGGAAGGCCCCGTCGCCCACCAGGATCAATGGCCGCTCGCCCGTGGCCGCCTGCAATCCCAGACCCGCGGGCACTCCAAAGCCCATGGTCGCGTAATAGCCGGGTGCCACCAACGCGGTCTGGCTCATATCCATGGCGGTGAAAAAACAGTCGCCCATGTCGCTTGCAATCGGCATCGTGCCGTGCACCGCCATCAGATCGTTCACGGCGGTGGCGATGTCGGTGGGCGTGATGCTGGCTTCGTCGGCCACCATCCCGTGAGGGAACTCCTGCCGCGGCACGCTGAAGGTCTGGCTGCTGGCGGGCACGCGCGCTAAGAGTCTGTCCACCAGTGCAGCCAGCGGCATCTGCGCATAACTGTGGTAGCCCATGGTCACCTGGCCATTGAGCGCCTGTATCGTCTTGCGCAGGTCGATCTTCTGCGCCGACACGCCGAAATTGGTGTCACACACGATGACGCCCAAAAGAAAAAGGCCGTCCGAGTTTTCCACGCGCGCAGTGATTTCAGGAAGACCGGCCACGCCCATGTAGGTGCCCAGCAGCGTGTCGGTTTGCGTGAGCAGGCCGCGCCCCATCAGGCTTGTGACCACAGGCAGGCTCAGGCGGCGAGAGAGCTCGGCCACCTTGTCTTCAAGACCGAACCGGCGCACCTCCACACCGGCCATTAGCACTGGCGCCTTGGCCTGCTGCAGACGTTCCAGGATTTCACTGACGCAGGCGTCGAGCGCGTCTGCGTCCACCGCCATTGCGGCCTGCGCTACGACTGGTGCGCAAGGCACGGCCACCATGTCGCGCGGAATCTCGATGTAGACCGGTTGCGACAAACGCAGGCAGCTAGCCAGTACGCGCGCGATCTCGGCCGGCGCCGTCTTCGCATCATCGAGCCGCGTCTGATCGCAAGTGATCTCCTTGTAGATCTGAAACTGCGAATCCAGCGTCTTGGCCTGGTGGTGCAGCAGCAGGCCCGAGTGCGACTCACCTTGCCCAGGGCCTCCGGAGAGCACCACCACCGGTGATTTCTCGGCAAAGGCAGCGGCGACAGAATTCACCATGTTGAGCGCGCCCGCCCCGTAGGTCACAGCCGCCACGCCCAACCCGCCGCTGATGCGCGCCGCCGCGTCCGCTGCAAAGCCGACACCGGGTTCGTGCGAGAGTGTATACAGAGGCAAAATTTGCGACTCTTCGATGATGCGAAAGTAGGGCAAAGCGAAGTCGCCGGGTATGCCAAAGATCTGGCGCGCACCATGCGCCTTGAGGGCGTGGAGCAGGGATTCGGTGAGATTCATAGGCGCAGTTTATGATTGAATTGATCTGCAGGAAGCGGTCTGGCAGACTGCTTGCACAAGCGGAAAGATACTACACAAACCGATATTTCAACCTTATGACGGGCCGACCATAACGCAAGCACGAGAATTCCATTTCTCGTGGTAACCCCAGCAATCCCCTCATTGAAGAACAGGTTCTGGTTCACGGCAGCC
>CAIQYP010000190.1 GCA_903876045.1 uncultured beta proteobacterium
ACGAATACCAATGTGGTTCCCGGGCGCGTCACGCTCAAGCTGGACCGCCGCATGATCCCGGAAGAGAACCCGGCAGAAGTGGAAGCCAACATCCGCAAGGTGATCACCGACGCCGCAGCTGAAACTGCCGGAGTCACGGTGGACATCAAGCGCATTCTGCTGGCCAATGCCCTCAAACCCCTGCCCGGCAACAAGCCGTTAGTTGATGCATTGCAGAAGCATGCCAGTGACGTATTTGGCGAGGCTATCCCCGCGCTGGGCACACCGCTCTACACCGACGTGCGCATCTTCTGCGAGGCCGGAATTCCCGGCGTGATTTACGGCGCCGGGCCGCGCACAGTGCTGGAATCGAATGCCAAGCGCGCCGACGAAAACCTGGACTTGAATGATCTGCGTCGCGCCACCAAAGTGATTGCACGCTCGCTGCTGGATTTGCTCAGCGCTGCATAGCGACGCCGGTCAGCGGCTTGAGATCGATATCCTCAAACTCTGATTTCAGAGGATTGACTGGATCATCGTGAAACCGCTTTGTCAACCGGTGAAATTGGATTGGCGCGTATGGGCAGCAGGCGTAAATGAAAGTGACTGTTGCATCGTTTGCTGCCGTTCGCGGCCAGGCTAAACACTGGTCTGTTTTCTCCCTAGCCGACTTTGCCGGCGCAGGTCCAATTTCAACGGTTTTCAATCGCCGAATCTAGAAAGCGTCATCCCTATTGAATTTGGTGAATTCCTTATTCAATAGACGTTTTTCGTTCAAACAAATAGATGTGAAAATTTCTAGATCTAATTGCTTACTGCCAGCCAAGTTGCTTAAAAAGTACCGGTACACGATCGAGCTTGTCGAGAATGGCGTCCGGCGTGTAGTCCGGCAGCGGACACCGCGCCGTCGATCGGTCAATCCATATGCAGCGGAATCCGATGTCCCTTGCTGCCTGAAGATCAAGGTGCGGACTCGCGCAGATGTGCACCACTTCCTCTTTCTGCACGCCGAGCGTTTGGTGCGCGTGTGCAAAGATCTCTCGCGTTGGCTTATACGATTGCGCTTGCTGGGCAGTAACCACTTTGTCGATGTAGCCGCCCATCTGCTGCACGTTCCCGGCGATGATGTCGTCGTCTGTGTTCGAGACGACGCATAGGCGAAAACCCATTTTTTGGAGTTGAGCTAATGCTGGCACGACCTCCTGAAACGGCGGCATCATTGAGATGCTTGAAGTTAGCACCTCAATGTCTCCATCGCTGGACGGAAGCCCAAGATCTTTCATTGCCATCGCCAGCGCTGTGCCCGCGACATCACGAAAGCTGCGATGCGGCTTTTGGCCTTCCAGTGCGTGCTCATGCGCGTCGTAGACGCGGACCAGTTCGTGCGCGCTTACGCGGTCGGCGGCGGCACCTTTTTGCCTGAGAATTTTTTCGACCGATGCAATTAGCCCTTCATCCCACTGAATTAATGTGCCGTAGCAGTCAAACGTGAGCCACTTTGGGCGAGAGCCAAGGTTTGCGGCAAATTTCATACTCCCCTCCATTTAGGACAAATCAGCCCATGCCCCAAGCAGTGGACATTGTTTAAACGAACTGTAAAGCAAGACGCGATTCAGCGTCGGGCCGGCAAGGCTCTGAGCGAAGACGGGGATGCAGGTTGAAATGTTGCAGATGGGAGGCGACCATCGCTGGGTCCTTCGGACTGGCCTTTGACATTCGGAATGACTGTTTTCGGATTGTTCTATTCATAGCCACATAGGTAGTTCATGGAATTCGGGAACTGCCCAAAGCTGCCGCCCAAGGACAGTGGACACATGTCAGTTGACGGCCAATACCGCTCGCCGGCGTTCCTGTTTCCTGGAGGTCATTGATCGCTTCTTCTTTTTCGTAACATTCACACCGTTCAAGGGGAAAATGCTTTCTGAGGGATGAGCTATAAGATTGCCCAGCGCGTATTGGCTTCTTCAAATAGCCGCATGTTCTTCTCCCTGTCGAGGGTGCCCTCAATCAGCGTTTCTGGATTCCATTCGCTACGATGGACCGTCAAAAATGGGCCAAGGTATACGTGAATTGCGCCGGTCAGGCGCGGGATAGGATTCGTCACAGAATGGATTGCGTCAGGCCCTAGGAGTCTGGGCGGCAGAAACTTTTGGAACGAGACGCAAAATTTTCGACCTCTCA
>CAIQYP010000191.1 GCA_903876045.1 uncultured beta proteobacterium
CTTGTAGCCCACATCCGGCATGTCCGAGAGCAGCATCTCCAAAACCATCTTCTGGCTCTTCTCCACCCTTGGAGTTTTCAGCAGCACTTCCATGCCGGCAGTGGCGTTGCGGCAGCAGCTTGGCGCTAGCGTGCGCTCGCCTTTTATCTCCACCACACAAGCGCGGCAATTGCCATCGGCGCGCAAGCCATCTTTGTAGCAAAGGTGCGGAATATCGATGCCGTGTCGCTTGGCGGCATTGAGAATGCTCTCGCCCTCAAAGGCCACCACGGTCTGCTGGTCGAGCTTGAACTCCACCAATGCGGGAAGCACTTCGGACAGTTTGGCGGGCGCGTTCATGCTGTTACTCCTGCGCCATTCACCTCATGCGCAAAATATTTCACCACGCAGCGCACCGGATTGGGCGCTGCCTGACCCAGGCCGCAAATCGAGGCATCGGTCATCACGATATTCAGGTCTTCCAGGGTTTCGATGTCCCAGACAGGGGCTTCCAACAACTTGGCCGACTTGGCAGTGCCGACGCGACACGGTGTGCACTGACCGCAGCTTTCATGGGCAAAGAATCGCATCATGTTCAAAGCGGCATCGCGTGCACTATCAAACTGGCTCAGCACGATGACTGCCGCAGAACCGATAAAGCCACCGTGCGGTTGAATGGTGTCGAAGTCGAGCGGCACATCGGCCAGACTCTCGGGGAAGATGCCGCCCGATGCGCCACCCGGCAGGTAGGCGTAGAGCGTGTGGCCATCCAGCATGCCGCCGCAATATTCGTTAATCAGTTCGCGCAGCGTGATACCGGCAGGGGCCAGTTTGACGCCGGGGTGCTTGACGCGCCCGCTTACGCTAAAGCTGCGCAGGCCCTTGCGGCCATTGCGGCCAAAACTGCTGAACCAACCAGGGCCGCGCTCCACAATGTCGCGCACCCAATACAGGGTTTCGAAGTTGTGCTCCAGGGTGGGTCTGCCAAACAGACCGACTTGCGCAATGTAGGGTGGACGCATGCGTGGCTCGCCGCGTTTGCCTTCGATGCTTTCGATCATGGCCGACTCTTCGCCGCAGATGTAGGCGCCAGCACCTCGCCGCAACTCGATCTGTGGCAGAGGGCATGGAGGATTGGCGTACAGCTTAGCCAACTCAGTCTCCAGAATGGCACGGCAGCCGTGGTATTCGTCACGCAGGTAGATGTAGCACTGATCTATGCCGACGACTTGGGCTGCAATCAGCAAACCTTCCAGAAAACGGTGCGGATCGCGTTCCAGGTAGGTGCGGTCCTTGAAGGTGCCGGGCTCGCCTTCGTCAATGTTGACGGCCATAAGCTTGGGAGCAGGCTGGTCGCGCACGATGCGCCACTTGCGCCCGGCTGGAAAGCCAGCGCCACCCAGACCACGCAGGCCCGAATCTTCCATGGCTTTGATGACGGATTCGACCTCGTGCTCGCCATTCACCAGCGCGGCAGCCAAGCCGTAACCGCCTTGCGCACGGTAGGCCTCGTAGCCGGCGTAACCGGGCGCCACTTCAATTTCATGCGGCACGGGTGAGACGCTGCGCTCGGCTTGTTCTGCGGCTACAAACACCTGATCCACTGCGGCCTCGGGGTGATGCCCCGCCGCCGATTTCACGCGCGCTGCCACGCTCTCCAACGTGGCACGAGGCACCGGGTGCTGATGCACCACCGCCACCGGCGCCTGCTCGCAGCGACCCAGACAAGGGGCCGGGATCACGCGCACGTCAGCGTTGCCCAGTAGCGCTGGCAAGCGCTTCAGCAAATCCTGTGCACCCGCCATCTCGCAACTCAAACCGTCGCAAACACGCACCGTGATTCCAGGCGCGGCAGCATCCCCCTTCACCACCTCAAAGTGGTGATAGAAGGTGGCCACCTCAAACACCTCGGCCATGGGGATGTTCATCTCCCGGGCCAGGGCCACCAGATGCCGATCAAACAGGCAGCGGTAGGCGTCGTTGATTTTGTGCAGGTGTTCGATCAGCAGATCACGGCGATGCGGCGCCAGTCCCACCAGCGCCCGCACCTCCGCGACTGAAACATCATCCGCCTGTCGCCCCTTGAGCTTGCTTTTGCGACGAATGCGTTCCCGCATGTCGTCTACCGTGCCCAGGGACACGGTTTTTACTTCAGGAACAGGGGCTACAGAAGAATGCATATTCACTCACAGTTACCAACGACGATTGGGTTCAATCAGGCAAAAAACTTGGCCACGCTGAGTGTGGTGCGGTAAATGCCCCAGCACAGAGGCAGACCTACCGCGGCCCAGGCCAGATACACGACCACAGTAGGCACGGTGTCAGCACTGCCACCCTCGGCGCGGTGCAGTTCGTTAGACACAGCCTTATCGTGGGCCAGGCGTTTTTCTTCTGCCAATTCTTCTGCATTCATGAACCATTTATCGTCCAAGGGGCGAACCAGAAGGTTGCAAATGAGACCAACCACCAGCATGCCCACCAGGATGTACATGGTCTGGTTGTAAACCTGCTCACGCGGGATGCCTAAGCTAAGCTGGTATTCGCGCATGTAGTTCACCACCACCGGGCCCAACACGCCGGCCGTGGCCCAAGCGGTAAGCAGGCGACCATGGATGGCGCCGACCATTTGCGTGCCGAAAATGTCAGCCAGATAAGCTGGCACCGTGGCAAAGCCGCCGCCATACATACTCAGGATCACGCAGAAGGCAGATACAAATAGCAAGGTGCTGCCCGCGGCTGCGCTGCCAGGTACGCTGAAATACATGGCGCCACCCAGAACGAAGAACACGATGTAGGTCAGCTTGCGACCCAGCCGGTCTGACAGGCTGGCCCAGAAGAAGCGACCACCAATATTGAACAGGCTGAGCAGTGCGGTAAAGCCAGCGGCCACGGTTGCAATCGAGGCCAACTGCGCCTTGTCGAGTTCACCGAACTTTTTGGCCACGCCAATCAGCGAGCCACCAAACACTTCCTGCAACATGGGCGAGGCCATGCCAATCACGCCAATACCGGCGCTCACGTTCATGCACAGCACCATCCAGATCAGCCAGAACTGGGGAATGCCCCAGACTTTATTCACATGCACATGGTGCTTGGTGATCATGACGTTGCTGATGTGGCTGGTGGGCGCCGTCCAGCCCTTGGGCAGCCAGCCGGTCTCTGGCACGCGGTAGCCGAGGGCCCCGGCCATCATGAATACAAAATAGATCAGTGCCATCACCACAAAGGTCTGCATCACGCCCACACCGGTGGGGCTGGCAAAGTACTTCATCAAGTCGGCCGCCAGAGGCGAGCCGATCATGGCAC
Source organism: uncultured beta proteobacterium (assembly GCA_903876045.1). Lineage (GTDB taxonomy): Bacteria > Pseudomonadota > Gammaproteobacteria > Burkholderiales > Burkholderiaceae_C > Allorhodoferax. The sequence continues at coordinate 3,286 of CAIQYP010000191.1, forward strand.
CGCCGCCAAAGCCCATGATGGCCATGCCGGTGGCCATACCACGACGGTCCGGGAACCACTTGATCAGCGTGGACACCGGCGAGATATAGCCCAGCCCGAGTCCAATACCGCCAATCACACCCGAGCCCAGAATCATCATCCAGAACTGGTGCATATACACGCCCAGAGCCGAGAACAGCATGCCGCCGCACCAGCAGAGCGCCGACACCACACCGGCCTTGCGCGGACCGGCGCGTTCCAGCCATCCGCCCCACGTAGCGGCACTAGAACCCAGCAACACAAAGAAAAGTGTGTACATCCAACCCAGGGTGGAAATCTGCCAGTCGCAGGTCGTCGTAAACAGTTGGCCAAAAAAGCCCACATCCGGGCCGCACTTGATGGCCTCCTTAATGCCCAGTGCCTTGCTCAAAGGCAGCCAGAACACGGAAAAGCCATAGGCCATGCCGATGCACAGGTGAATAGCCAAAGCTGCGGGGGGTACCAGCCATCGGTTAAAACCGGGGCCGGCAATGATGCGTTCCTTATCCAACCATCCAGGGGAAGCTGTTGTCATGTCGTCTCCTACGTTTATGTTTTGCACTTGCGACGCTCTCGCAGCGTTCATGTGACGCCTGCGCGGAGTGGGGGCAGTATGCAAGCGCGCTTCATAGCCGTCCAATTGAATCGGCACATGACTTGATACAAGGTTTGAATGTGGCAGTGCCGCAAAATCAGCAGCAGAACCTTGAGAACGGACCTACAAACTTATGGTGTGAGCTTGCGTTCCATCGCATCCAGATTCATGGGGCGAGCAAACAGATAGCCTTGCAGGCGATCGCAGCCCAATGCCGTCAGCCGGTCTTTCTGAACGTCGGTTTCCACACCTTCGGCCAGCACGTCAATCTTCATACCCAACCCGAGGGCGACGATGGCGCGCACGATGGACTCGGACGTCGTATTGGAAGCCAAGTCATTAACAAAGGTTTTGTCGATCTTCAACTCACGCAAGGGCAGTCGCTGCAGGTACGACAGGGACGAGTAGCCGGTGCCGAAGTCATCGATCGAGAAGCTCAGCCCGTTAGAGCGCAGCCGTCGCATCTTTTCAATCACCTGATCTGCGTCCTGCAACACAATGCCTTCGGTGATTTCCAGGCAAAGTCGCTGGGGATTGGCGCCGGTTTCGCGCAATATCTTTTCCACGCGCAATACGAAATCGACATCGGTAAACTGCCGCGGACTGACGTTGACGCTCAGTGTCAGGGGCTCCATGTGTTCATCCGTAGCCCAGCGGGCCAATGTCTCGCAGGCCTGGCGGGTAACCCATTCACCGATACCAATAATGGCGCCCGAGTCTTCGGCCAGGGCAATGAACTCCACAGGCGAAACCATGCCGCGTACCGGGTGCCGCCAACGCAGCAAGCACTCGGCCCCGAATACCTTACCGTGAGCGAAGGCTTGCAGCTGGTATTGCAACAGCAGTTCACCTTTTGCCAGCGCAGCGTTCAAGTCCGTGCTGAGAGCGACGCGTTCATTCAAGGCGTTTTGCACACGGGGGTCATACATGCGAATGGTGTCTTTGCCCGCTTCTTTGGACTGGTACATCGCAACATCGGCGCGCTTTAGCACTTCGACAACGGGTTCGTCCTTCTCGCCGAACAACGCCACTCCGATGCTGCCACTGATGTTGTAGTGCAGGAATTGCCCCTCCAAAGGGTCTTTCCTAAAGGTGCTGAGTTCGTAGGGATCCAAAATGGACCGCCGGACTTGCCACGCAAAGGTTGTGGCCTTTTCCTGTGCCGCTTCTGCATCCGCCCCCAGGCCAGGCAACATGACGACAAACTCGTCGCCGCCAAGACGTGCCGCCAGGGCACTGCTCCCCGCCAGCCGTTTGAGTCGCGCTGCGATCAGCCGCAACAATTGGTCCCCTACCGTGTGGCCATAGGTGTCGTTCAAGACCTTGAAGTCGTCCAGGTCGATAAACATCAGCGCACCTAACTGGCTGCTTTGCACCGCCCGGGTGAGTTCAGTTTGCAGACGGTCAATAAACAGACGGCGGTTGGGGAGCTCGGTGAGCTGGTCATAAAACGCCAGTTGCCGGGCCTCGTTTTCTGCTTGCTTCTGTATCGAAATATCCAGAAAAGATCCCACGAATCCGGTGGCTGCATTGGAGTCCTGGCGTAGCGCCGTGATGGCGACCACGCAGGGCAGTACCTTGCCGCTTTGATGGCGGCAAGCCAACTCCCCCTGCCAGTGTCCTTCGGCCAATAGCACAGGCCAGAGTTGTCGCAATGTGCCTTCAGGAATAACGCCTGAGCGCAACATCGAGGTGCTGTGCCCCAGCAACTGGGGTTCGGCGTAACCGAACATTTCTGTAAAGGCGGCGTTGGCCCGCACGATGCGCGTCTGGTCATCCGTCACGATGATGCCAACCTGACTCTCAAACGCTGCCGCAGTCACCTTGAGCCCGGACTGCGCCTCCTGGTACAGCAGGCTCAAGTTGCGCAATCTGCGGTTACCTATCCACAAGTAAATGCTGGCGCCCGCGCCAGCCAGGAAAAGAATGAATATAAGAAATTCAATTTCCTCCGAGTAAGTCAACCACAACTCCTTCCAGAGTGGCAGGCTTTCCACATTGGGATAGACCTTGAGTCGTCGCATCAACTCCTCAACCGGTGCGTAATTGGCGGGTGGGTAGAAGCCGTAGTAGTTGCCCGCGTGTGCGTACGATGAGTCATGCGGAATATTCAGCAATGCCAGTGCAACGGCCTTGATCAGTTCTGGCGGCGTCTTGGGCATGGCGGCAACAGGCCACTCTGCAAAAAGGTCGGTAGACAACCGCTGGGGGTAAAGCGACTGCGGCTGCTCATTAAGGACCCGCACTTTGCTGAGATCCAACTTTCCCTGTTCGGCCATTTGTTCCAGCACGCCGGTGCGCACAATACCGACATCGGAATTTCCCGCCATGACTTCCAGAACCACCTTGCTATGCGGCGTGCCCGTAAAAGTCAGAGAGCGCACATCCGAGGACCGCAAATCGACATGCTGCTGCCGCAAGACGTCGGCGGCGGCCAGAAATCCGCCCAGTGAGTAGAGCCCCACAGCGGCGACGCGCCTGCCCTTAACGTCCCCCAATTGCAAAATGTCGGTAGATTCTTTGCGGGTAAAAATCACGCCACCAAAAGTGCTACTGGCCTTTTTATTAATCAAGGCGTTCAAGGTCAGCACAGGGCTGAGTCGGAACACATTGCGCAGCACCACATAGTGCTCGGGGTTGGTCAATACAAAATCGACGTCATCCGCTTTCACCGCTGCATTGAGTTCATCGTAGTTCAGCGGGACAAATTCAAAGCGCTGCTGCGGCAGGCTTGCGTTCAGATAATTGGCCGTGGGTTGCCAACGGGATGCTGTGTCCGGCTTGCTTTCAAAAGAAAGAACGCCAACCTTCACGACAGTATCAGCTCCGCTTGCGCTGCCTATAAAGAGCAGCAGCGCCAATGCGAACAGCATCAACCTCGTAAACAGTACGCGCACAAACCCTCCCTGAGCCTGTTGTTTCCAGCACCTCCCGAAAGGCGCTGCGAGCCTACAGTCTAAGCACTACACAGCCTTACAAGGCGCTGAAAATCTCCGCAGCGGCGGCCACTGTCTCGGCAATGTCGGCATCGGTGTGTGCCGCGCTCATGAAACCGGCCTCATAAAGCGCTGGCGCAATATACACACCGCGATCGAGCAGACCGTGGAACAAAGTGTTGAATTGCTTGTTGTCAGTGGTCATCACTTTGGCGTAGTTCTGCGGCAACTCGGGAAACAGAAAGAAGCCGAACATGCCGCCTTCGCTATCGCCACAAAACGGAATACCGGCCTTGGTAGCCGCAGCAGTCAAACCGCTGACCAGCAGTTGGGTCTTGCGGCTCAGGTCTTCGTAAAAACCGGGCTTGCCAATTTCGGCCAACGTGGCAAGGCCACAGGCCGTGGCCACCGGGTTGCCCGAGAGAGTGCCTGCCTGGTACACCGGACCGATGGGCGCGAGTTGTTCCATCAAATGGCGCTTGCCGCCAAAGGCTGCCAACGGCATGCCGCCGCCAATCACCTTGCCCAGCACCGTCATGTCGGGCTCGAAACCGGGAATGTCACGGGCGTAGACGCTTTGGGCGCTGCCAAAGGCAACGCGCAGGCCGGTCATCACTTCGTCAAATACCAGCAGCGCGCCGTATTGCGTGCAAAGTTCGCGGCAACGCTTCATGAAGGGCACCGAGGCGCGCACAAAATTCATATTGCCGGCAATCGGCTCGATGATGATGCAAGCCAACTCCTTGCCATGGGTGACAAAGGCTTCCTCGAGTTGCAGGATGTTGTTGTACTCCAGCACGATCGTGTGCTGCACCACCTCGGGTGGCACACCGGCGCTGGTGGGGTTTCCAAAGGTCGCAAGGCCGGAGCCGGCCTTGACCAGCAGCGCATCGGCATGGCCGTGGTAGCAGCCCTCAAACTTGATGAACTTGCTGCGACCGGTGGCGCCGCGTGCCACGCGGATGGCGCTCATGCCGGCTTCGGTGCCTGAACTCACCAGGCGCACCATGTCCATACTGGGCACGCGCGCCAGAATGGCTTCGGCCAGTTCCACTTCGCGCTCAGTTGGTGCACCAAAAGAGAAGCCATCCAGCAGCGCTTTTTGCACGGCTTCGACCACCGCCGGGTGGCCATGGCCCAGAATCATGGGGCCCCAGGAACCGATGTAGTCGATGTACTTCTTGTCGTTGGCGTCCCAGAAGTACGCGCCTTGGGCGCGCTGCACAAAGCGCGGCGTACCGCCCACCGCCTTGAAGGCGCGCACGGGGGAATTAACGCCACCAGGGATTACCTGGCGGGCACGGTCAAAAAGGGTTTGGTTACGGTCAGCGGTCATGGCGTTCAGATCAATCAGTGGCGGGTGTCGTTTGGGGAAATCTCAAAATTGGATTCCTGGGCTTCTTCTTCCTCGTCGTCCTCGGGCTGGGCCCAGAACAGCCGGTCGGGGATCACATTCCCCATGCCGGGCCGGAAGCCGCCGTCCAGGCAGCGGTCCAGATAACTCAAGGCTTCGGCGACGGCTTCGGTCAGCTCGGTCTCACTGGCAATCAGCGCGGTGATCGCGGCAGACAAGGTCTCGCCGGCACCGGTAAACACGGCCTCGAAACGCTCGAACTTATGTGTGCACAGTACCGCGGTGGGTGAACAAAGCGAGTTTTCAATGAACTGGTCGGGCAGAGGAATTCCGGTGACCAGCGTGAAGGCCACGCCGAACTCATTGGCTGCGCGCGCGATGTCACGGGCGGTGGGACTTTTCTCCGCACTCCACTCGGGCAAGAGCCAACGCGACAAGGTGCTGTGGTTTCCAACCAACACCGTGGTTTGCGGCAACAACAGTTCACTACAAGCGTCCTGGTACATGTCAATCTGATCTTCAGTCCACCATGAAAGATCGGGCATATAGGTCAGCAGCGGCACATCGGCATAGTCCGAAGCCAACTCAGCAATCGCGCTGAGGTTTTCCGGACTGCCGACGAAACCGACCTTGATGGCCTGGATCGGCACGTCTTCCAGAATCGCACGGGCTTGATCGGTGACAGCCTCATCGTCCATGGAAAAGTGGTCAAACACCTCAGAGGTATCGCGCACGTAAGCACCGGTCATGATGGGTAACGCGTGTGCTCCAACCGAGGCAATAGCCATCAGGTCGGCGGTCAGTCCGGCAGCGCCGCTGGGGTCGTTGGCGTTGAACACCATCACACATGCTGCGGGTCCGTCATCATGGGCACCGGCTTCGGGATCGTGGGTGGTCGTAGCGGTCATTGAGTAGCCTGTCCTTCTAGATGCCATCAGGCAGAATGGCGTTGTTTCGGCGGATGCATCATTTTGATGCGCCTTGCCTCTATACAATCATTGCATTCTATTCGAAGGCCCCTTAAGCTGTGACTGATACCAAAACTTGGATGTGTCTGATTTGCGGTTGGATATATGACGAGGCACTAGGTGCCCCGGACGAAGGAATAGCCCCTGGTACGCGCTGGGCTGATGTGCCGATGAACTGGGTGTGCCCCGAGTGCGCAGCGCGCAAGGAAGATTTCGAGATGGTTCAAATTTAACGCAGCGCGCTTGGCCCGACGAAACAGTCGGCTGGCGCGATGTGATCAGGACAGGAGAGGAACCTTGTGAGTACCCAAGATACAGCGTTGAAAGTACTGGTGGTGGACGATAGCAACACCATTCGGCGTAGTGCGGAAATTTTCCTCAAACAGGGCGGTCACGAGGTCTTGCTGGCCGAAGACGGTTTTGACGCTCTTGCCAAGGTCAACGACTACCAACCCAATCTCATTTTTTGCGACATTCTGATGCCCCGTCTGGACGGATACCAGACTTGCGCCATCATCAAGCGCAATGCCAAATTCGCAGGCGTACCGGTGGTCATGCTGTCTTCCAAAGACGGCGTCTTCGACAAAGCCCGTGGCCGTATGGCAGGCGCCCAGGATTACCTGACCAAACCATTTTCCAAGGAGCAGTTGCTGAACGCAGTGCTGCAATTTACAGCCACAACGCAAGGGACTGTTTGATGACCATTCAAAAAGTGTTGATCGTGGATGACTCCAAGACCGAAACCATGTTCATGACAGACCTGTTGCAACGCAACGGTTATGCCGTGCGTTCCGCAGAGAATGCAACCGAAGCTTTTGCCCGTCTGGCTGAAGACAAGCCCGACCTGATTTTGATGGACGTCGTCATGCCGGGCCAAAATGGTTACCAGCTCACGCGCTCGATCAACCGTACGCCAGAGTTCACCAGCATTCCGATCATCATGTGCACCAGCAAGAGTCTGGAGACTGACCGTGTCTGGGGCATGCGCCAGGGTGCGCGCGACTACATTACCAAACCGGTGGATTCCACCGAGTTGTTCGCAAAAATCAAGGCACTGGGCTGACCCACGACGATGGCCAACCGCGAAGCACTTCGAGAACTTCAAGCCCGACTAGCCAAACGCTTGCAGGCGGCCCAAACTGAGGGCATGTCAGTGTCCTGGCTGGCAGTGAAGGCAGGAGGGCACAACTACTTGCTGCCACTGGGGCAAAGTGGCGAGATCGTGCCCTTGTCCAATTTACAGCCCGTTCCCTATTCCAAAGGCTGGTTCAAAGGCGTTGTCAATATCCGTGGTGGACTGTACGGCGTAGTGGATCTAGCTGGATTCATAGAGTCCCACGGGGGTGCAGCGCCGGTTTCGGCACCTTTGACCACTGAGGCGAGTGTGGTCACGCTTAACGCACTGCTTGAAGTCAATTGCGCGCTGAAGGTCGACAGTCTGGCGGGGTTGCGCGGCAGTGATGCATTTCGCTCCACCGCGCCTGCAGCGGCCGACGTTCCGGCATATTTCGGCAACTGTTTTATTGATTCCGAGGGCGGCAGTTGGCAGGAAATCAACCTGCGCGCGCTGACCCAATTCCCTTCGTTCTTAAGCATCGGTGCCTAAGGCCTGTGCCAACACTAAGTCTCACATCGGGTGTCAATTATGTCCGTCACTGACCAAATCAAAAATCTGTTTTCCAAGAAACCGCAGGACTCGCAGAAGGACGCAAGTCTGAGCCTTGCCATGCCCGACCAGGAAGCCGAACTGGAGCCACCGGAAACGGTTCTGGTGCCACGGCGGGGTGACCCAACCCGTCCGGCACCTTTGCGCACCGAATCTCAAACCGGCCAAAGCGATGCGCCCGATACAGCGGTGTTGGATAAGAACTTGGTTGTGGTGCCCTTTCTGGGTGCGCGTTCAGCGACTGCGCATAAGCGTTTGCTAGGCCTCCTGTTGGGCACGTCACTGCTGATGCTTGTTGGGGTCACTATTTATGCGTTCAGCCAAATAGAACGGATAGATCAGCAACTCGGTGTGACGGCGCAGTCGATGGCGCAGTCGCAGCGCTTGACCTCGTCTACAACGCAGGCACTGGTGGGCAGCCCGACAGCCTTCGCCGATGTGCAGGATAGCGTCACCATTCTGGTCAACACCACCCGCGGCTTGCGCGATGGCGACAGTGACTTGAACCTGAGCGCGTTGCCCGACAGTTATCAGGCCGAGCTAGACCAGATCAGCCCCCTGGTAGACCGGGCCGAGAAAAATGCCAAGTTGGTGATGCAGCAGCAAAAGACTCTGACTCTCATAGGCGCCGCATTGCGCCAGATCAGCCGTCAATCCAACGAACTGCTGGAGATTGCGCAAAGCATTTCCAACTTGAAGGTGCAACAAGGCGCCTCCGCTGCAGAGATCGCGACCATGGGCCAGTTGATCATGTTGACCCAGCGCATCGCCAAGTCTTCGAATGAATTTCTGACCACCGAAGGTGTCAAGCCCGAGGCGGTTCAATTGTTGGGCAAGGATCTCAACAATTTCAAGGAAATTTCCCAGGGCTTGCTGAACGGGAATGGCGATTTGCACCTGAGCGCAGCCAGGGATGGCGCAACCCGCCAACAGGCCGAATTGCTGATCAAGCAGTTTGAAGATATGCGCGTTCAAGGGGGTGCCATTTTGGGCAATCTGCAAGCTCTGGTGGCCGCGCGGGAAGCCCAGACGGCCATCGTGGCGGATAGCGAACCCCTACGCCGCGCGCTGGATGCGTTGCAGCACAAACTCTCCGGGAAAACCGGTGTGGGTGGCGGTGCCTTGGTGCTGCTCACTCTGGCAGCCATACTGGCCCTTGTGTCTGCCGCTGGCCTGTCCTACGTGCAATTGCAGGATAGTCGCAGAAACCAGGGTGCGGCCGATGAGCAACGCATCGAAGCCGAGCGCCAGGAGCAGGATGCCAAGCGTGTCAACGATGCCAATCAGGCGGCCATTTTGCGGCTGATGAACGAATTGCAAACGGTGGCCGAGGGTGATCTGACACAGGAAGCCACGGTGACCGAAGACATCACCGGCGCTATCGCCGACTCGGTCAACTACACCGTGGAAGAGTTGCGTTCACTGGTGAGTAACGTTCAAAAAACTGCCGCACAAGTGGCGCAGACGACCTCCGAAGTGGACACAACCTCCACCGAACTGCTGGCAGCCTCCAAAGAGCAACTGCATGAAATCCGTGAGACCGGTCAAAGCGTGCTTGAAATGGCCGGGCGTATCAATGACGTGTCGGCCCAGGCCCAAGAGTCGGCCCGCGTGGCGCGCCAGTCCCTGCTGGCCGCAGAGACTGGCCTGACCGCGGTGCAAAACGCCATCGGCGGTATGAACGCCATCCGCGACCAGATCCAGGAAACTTCCAAACGTATCAAGCGGCTGGGCGAGTCCTCGCAGGAGATTGGTGAAATCACCGAACTGATCTCCGACATTACCGAACAAACCAATGTGCTGGCCCTTAACGCCGCCATTCAGGCCGCATCCGCTGGTGAGGCCGGTCGCGGCTTCTCGGTCGTGGCGGAAGAAGTGCAGCGCCTGGCCGAGCGCTCGGCCGATGCCACACGCCAGATCGCGGCGCTGGTGAAAGCCATTCAAACCGACACCCAGGACGCCATAGGCGCCATGGAACGCTCCACACAGGGCGTGGTGGAAGGGGCCAAACTGTCAGACAACGCAGGTACCGCGTTAACGGAAATTGACCGCGTATCCCGCCGCGTGGCGGACCTGATCGAGCAGATTTCCAACTCAGCCTCGCGCGAGGCCGGTCTGGCCAATGATGTGGCTGACAACATCCAGCACATCTTTGCCGTGACCGAGCAAACTGGCGAAGGCACGCGGGTGACGGCGGGCCAGGTTCGTGAACTTTCACGCATGGCCGAGGAATTGCGCCAGTCGGTGTCGCGGTTCAAAATTGTTTGATGCATGCAATCCAACCAAGTGCAAACCATGTCATCGACACCTTCCACTGTGGCTGAAAACGAACCGGATCTGAACGATCTGGGGCCGTTGGCCTGGGTGCTGGACGAACTTCGGAAGTCGCTCGATGGCGCCACCAAGGCCATGCACCGCTTTGTGCGCGATGCCGAAATGGCACGCGGCGCCGAACTCAGTGAGCTCGACACCAGCCATCTGCGGGTAGCGCGCCAACAACTGCACCAGGCCGTAGGCGCACTGGAAATGGTAGGCATGCCGGCACCCGCCAAGCTGCTGCACGCCATGGAGTCTGCCGTGCAGAAGTTTCTGCAGCGCCCCGAACTTTGCAGCAATGACGCCGCCGTGCGCATTGAGCGCGCCAGTTTCGCGCTGGCGGAATACCTGGAGGGCGTGCTCAAGGGCAAGAGAGCGTCCAGCGTAGCGCTGTTCCCGCAATACCGTGCCGTGATGGAATTGGGGTCAGCCCAGCGCATCCACCCGGCTGACCTGTGGCAACAGGAATGGCGCTGGCTGCCGGTGGCGCTCAAAGACGATATGACAGCACTGCCCTATGTGCCCAAAGTGCGTGCGATTCTGGACCAGACAGTACTCAAAATTGTGAAGTCGGCAGACAAACGTGCAGCGGCCAAGCTGTCGCTGGTGTGTAGCGGCCTTGCCGCGGCACAAGGCAAGCTGAAGCCGCGTAGTTTCTGGGCTATTGCCGCCGGCTACTTTGAGGCCGTTGCCAAGTCACTGCTCAGCGCAGACATCTATACCAAACGCACGGCTTCGCGCATTCTTCAACAGTACGCAGCACTCGCCAAAGGCGAGTCCGAACCCAGTGAACGACTGGCGCAGGACCTGGTATTTTTCTGCTCCCAGGCGCAAGCGGCGGCCAACGTGACTGCCCCCGCCTTGGCTGCGGTGCGTGCTGCCTATGGTTTGTCCGACAGTGCGCCCGTGGACTACGAAACCGAACAATTCGGACGCTTTGATCCGGCGCAGCTGGTGCTGGCGCGCAAGCGCATTGCGGCAGCTGCCGAAACCTGGTCGGCACTGGCTGGTGGCGACACCAACCGGCTCAAGCTCGCCGGTGAGCAGTTTGCTTCGGTGTCCGATTCGATCCTCAAGTTGCATCCAAAAAGCAGTGCCCTGGCGCAAGCGTTGACGAATGTTGTCGACTCCAGCGTGCGTTCAAATACGGCACCCGTTCCGGCCGTGGCCATGGAAGTGGCCACCTCCATCCTGTACCTTGAGGCCGCCTACGACGACCTGGACCCGACCGATGACCAGATGGTCGAGCGCTGCACCCGGCTGGCCCAGTGCCTGGAACTGGTTCGCGCAGGTGCCGAGCCAGAGCCGCTCGAAAGCTGGATGGAAGAGCTTTACCGGCGCGTGAGCGATCGCCAGACCATGGGCAGCGTAGTCGATGAATTGCGCTCCAGCCTGGGTGAAGTAGAAAACGCACTCGACCAGTTTTTCCGCAATCCGACCGAAAAAGGCGTTTTGCGTGA
>CAIQYP010000192.1 GCA_903876045.1 uncultured beta proteobacterium
ACAATGCCCAAATCTTTCATGGTGATCATCTCCTTCTGTCCTGCTTAAAAAAAGAGCAGGAAGGTTAATCACCCTGAGTAATTTCCAGCGCGCGCTACTCAGTCAAACTGGGGAAAGTTGATCGCGCGCCAACAGGCGTCACGCGATACGGCTTCCTATGAGGCCGCTCGCGTTACGGTCATCAATCCATGGTGCGCGTAACGGAGTCCGGCAAAAGATGAGCATGAGTGCTTGATATCGTTGGATAAAAAGTCAAGGGGCTTGTCCATCAATCAATGACGTCGACTCTGCCGCCGCCACATCAAATGCAATCGGCACAGCCTTCGCCAATGCCATCCACACCCCAAACGGCAAATGATTGAACTGGCGTCTCGGCGCCACCCGCAAAACTTCAACGGCGCCGCCCGCCACTTGCATCACACCGCATTCCGCAGGCACCTCGTCGGGATCGGCAATCGGTCGGTCCTTGGCATCGCGCGCCAGCACATACCAGCATTGCCCGCCCAGTTCCAAATAAGCCTGCCGCTTCTCCGGTCGCTTCAAGTCGCCCAGCAGATCAGCCCGGCTGACTTTGATTTCATGCACCACCGGCTCCAGATAAGCTTGCACCGATGAATTGCGGATAGAGAAGACATCGGGCATGCAGAACTTCCATTTACCCTGTCCATCCGCGTCCGCGTCCGCACCTTTAACCTTGGCGCGCAGGCTGAGGTTGGTCCACACCAACCGCCCGTCACGCAACATGGTTTGTGCAATCCGCTCCACCAGACCGTTGTGGGCGTTGAGCACCTTACGGTTGGACTGTGCCGCGCCAGCCAGATAGTGGATGCCGCTGTCCGTGACTCGCACCCGCTCATGCCCACCGGGTTCCGGCACACGCTCCAGTAGGCCAGCCGCCAGCAGCTCAATCTCGACAATGTCCAGACAGGGCCATCCGGCTGATCGATAGATTTCGCGAAGGCGGCGTGCATGGATCTTCTTTAAGGTGATGCCATTCAGGTTGCTGTCCATCGTTAAGCCCTCGCAATAGGAATATCCGCCCAGCAGGTGGTGTAGCCTGGTGTCCGGCGCTCCTGCCGCATCGACCAAGTGCGTTGGTTACCGGCAAGCCCGGCGCTGGCGAGGTGTACCTTGCCTTTGCCAAAGCGCCGATTCAGTGTGTCCATCGCTAGCATCAGTCGGCTGCGGTCTTCAGTCTGGTCGTTCTCCAGATCCAACTCACCTTGCTGAACACGGTCGGATTGCAGGTCCAGCAGCATCACCCCGGCCTTGGCATAGCGGAAACCTTCCACAAAAATGCTGCTCAAGCCCCGCAAGGCAGATTGCACCAGCACGGCGGTGTCGGCACTGGGTCGGCGCAGTGGTACGGTGACTGAGCGGCTGTATTGCCGGTCGTCCTTGCGAAACGGGCTAGTGCGGATGTAGACCAGCACCTGAGCGGCCATGCCCTGCTGTTTGCGCACCTTCTCCGCTGCGCGCGAGGCAAATTCGGTTACCGCCTCATTGAGGTGATGCAGTTCGGTGATGGGTCGGCCAAAAGAGCGGGTGCAGGCGATTTCCTTCTTGGCCTGAGCCATGTGCTCCAGCTCGATGCAGGGTGTGCCGCGCAGTTCCAGAACCGTGCGCTCCAGTACCACGGAGAACTGGCGCCGGACCGTGGCAAGGTCCAGTCGCAGCAAGTCCTGCACTGTGTTGACGCCGCCGGTAAGGAGCTTCTTGCTGATCTGGCGCCCCACGCCCCAGACTTCGCCCACCGGCGTGGCGGCAAACACGGCATCCCGCTCTGGCACGGATAGCGACTCCAGATTGCACACCTGGGCCAGCTGCTCCGGGTAGCTGCCCGGCTTGCGCTCCGCTGTCTTGGCAATGTGGTTCGCCAACTTGGCCAGCGTCTTGGTGCGGCCTATGCCAATACCGCAAGGGATGCCGGTGCCTTGCAAAATGCGCGAGCGGATGGCGTGGGAGCGCTCCACCAAGTCACCCCGCACACCGGCAAGATCGATAAAGGATTCGTCAATCGAGTAAATCTCCTGCCGTGGTCCCAAGGCCGCAGCCAATCGCATCATGCGGTCCGACATATCGCCGTAGAGACCGAAGTTGGCGGACAGGGCCACAAGGCCGGCAGAGGCCTCCAGGTGCTTGATCTGGAACCAGGGCGCGCCCATGGCAATGCCGAGAGCCTTGGCTTCGTTTGAGCGGGCTATGGCGCAGCCGTCGTTATTGCTCAGCACCACCACCGGCACGGAGTTGAGCGCGGGCTGGAACACGCGCTCGCAGCTCACATAGAAGTTGTTGCCATCGACCAGGGCGTACATGATGTGCTGAGCGTTTCCGTCAGGCTTTGAACATACGCACGGTGTTGGTCACGACACCCCAGATTTCCAGGGTCTGGCCGTCCTTGAGCACGATGTCGGGCACTTCAGGGTTACCGGCCTGCAGCTTGGTGCCATCCGGTTTTTTGTAGAGCTTCTTGACCAGAAAATCTCGATCCAGGCACGCAATGACAATCTGCCCGTGGCGCGGACGCTTACGCTTACGGATCAGCACCAAATCACCATTGAAAATGCCAAACTGAATCATCGAGTCCCCACTGACCCACATGAAGTACGCATCCTCCGCGTCGGCGCCGATCAGCTTGGACAGGTCCAGCCGCACCACGCCCAAGTCTTCGGCCGGTGAGGGAAATCCGGCCTCAACCTTATTGCGGATCAGCTTGACCAGCGAAGGTGCCTCGCTGGCCGGGATGGGCGTCATGGTGGCAAACGGCGTCGCGTAGGTGCCTCGATTAATACTGTTCATTTGTAAGGGGTATCCACTTAGCTCCAGTGAGTCAAAAATACTGGATAAATACCCAGTTTTTTGTATTCTATCGGCGGCGTTGAAATATTCAAGCCGTGACCGTGCTTTTTGGCTTGCGGCGCCTGGTGTTGCTTGTGACTTGCGC
>CAIQYP010000193.1 GCA_903876045.1 uncultured beta proteobacterium
GTCCACTGTGCCCGTCAAAGCGGGTGACTTTATCCCGGGCATTCCGCAGTGGGTATTTAAGGGCCGGGTGGCCTACGCGCTCGATGGCAAAACGCGTCTGGGCCTGGCGCTGCAGGCGCAGGGGCCGACCTTTGCGCGCGGTGATGAAAACAACGCTGACATCAACGGCCAGGTGCCGGGATTCACCACCGTCAAACTGGACATCAACCACAGCGTGGACAAGACCTTTAACCTGTATGCCGGAATCAACAATCTGCTGGATGCGAAGTACGCCGGTTACGGTGCCTTGGCCACCAACAACATCACCAGTGGAGCCAGTGAGCAGTTCCGCAGCTTGGGAGCGCCGCGCACACTGTACGCGGGCATTCAAGCGAAGTTTTAGCTGTTCAAGGGGCGGCCAAAGTCAGGCCGTGCGACTGGAATATTTTCAGCAATTCGCCGCTGGCTCGTAGGTTGTCCAACGCGGCGTCCAGCAGGCCGGCAAGTTCCTTGTTGTCTGCCTTAACAGCCATTCCGAGGGGCCAGCCATTGGGTGGCACTCCGGGCATGGTGAGTTTGGAAAAAGCCCAGTCATTGCGATCGAGCTTCAGTGCAAAGATGGCTGCTTCCGCCTGCGCAAGGGAAACAAAAGCCGCATCAGCCTTGCCCTCAAGCACTGTCTTGGCCGCATCAACGCCATTTTTGTAGAGCGACACGGTGTTGCTGAGTAAGCCGCCGCCATATCCCATCATGGCACTGGCGGCGCCCGTACCTTGTTCCACCGTGACCCGCTTGCCCTTCAAGTCTTCGGGGCTGCGAACTAGCTCAAGCGTCTTTGCATTGGACAGTACGACCAGATGTTCGCGGGCATACGGTGCAAAGATAAAGGCTTGGCGATTTTGCTCCATGAAGTATTTGTCCACCGGCACGTGGAGCATCACGTCAGCCGGACCGTAGCCCAGGTAGTGGCCTTTCCAGACCATATTACGCAAGTCGTCGCCCATGTTCTCACCCGCATCAAACGGCAGATACGAAGGACTGAGTTGCAGTGCCTCAGCCAGAGCCTTGCCCAGACTCACGTCCAAACCAGTCATCTTGGCCATATTGCCGTCGGAGTAGGGGTCATTCTCCTTATAGAGCGCAACCTTCAGCACACCGCTGGCGCGGATTTTCTCCATCGCGCTTTTTTCCTGCGCCATCGCCATGGAAGAAAAGCCCAGTGCCAGTGGCAAAGCAGCAGCAACAAAGGCTCTGCGCTGCAGAAGGCCCGCTCTAGGCGGGTTGGAACGACGATTCATTAAGTCTCCTGATTGATTTTTTTACGCCAAAGTGCCCTGCGAAGCTTAGGGTTCGCGGCGGGTTTCCAAATAGGTTTTGATGGACCACATGGCTTCTTGCGTCAGTATGCCTTCAAACGGAGGCATATAAACACGGCCATCACGGGTGCGGCCGCGGCGCACGGTCGAGACAAAGTAGTCGTTGATTTCCTGGAAGCAGGCCAGCTTCTTGTCATCGCCACCCAGGCTCATGCAGTCGTTGTCCAATTTGCGCAAATCAGGCGAGATACCGCCGGAAATTGCCTCCAGACCATGGCATCGCGCGCAGTTCTGGTTGTAGGCTGAACTGCCAATGCGTAGTGCCTCCGTATGTGCTTCGCCCTTGGAGTAGGGATTGTTTTCCAGCCATTTGTCGCCCAATTGCGGCAGCGTGTGGGTGTCCACGGACTGCGGCACCACGTCGCCATGGGCCATGGCAAGCATGCTTCCCAGAGACAGGCAGGCGGCCAGACCAGCCGTAATCCAGAGACTGCGTTTGTTGGAGAAAAATTTCATGGTGTTGTCTACCTCGACCTTTTAGTTGCGAATACTTGTGTGGCTGCAAATATCGGGCCAGGAAAATGACGTCTTCATAACGCCCGTTGTCACAAATTGACGCACCTGCCGCCCACCAGTCGGCCCACATATTGCACCTGATTGAAGGTTGTTACAAAACGGAGCAAAATGAATGGGGAACAATTTAGAAACAAGAAGTCACACCGACCAGATCGTTGAAGCCTTTGCCTTTGGTGACGCGGGGCATTTGGTGGGAGGCGGTGCCGATTGGATGGTAGTGACGGCCGGAGACACAATGACCCAGCAAAGCCCCGTTGGAGCGGGCGGGAAGCCTTATGGCCCCTTGAACTCGCCTCCATTGAATAGTCCAGAGCACAAGATGCTGATCGGGACTTCCCGGGAGCGTTCCCAAGCCTTTGGCCTGCGCGAGGTGGACACACCGGATTATTCCGTCGCGGCGCGGGGCCAGATGGTTCAGGCCCTGGAAGAAAACCGCTTCCTTTACCAGCATGCAGCACCCATCATGGAGACGCTGTACCAACAGATCGCCAATACCCAAAGCATGGTGCTGCTGACCGCCCGCAGCGGCATGATTCTGCATTCATTGGGCGACGATGATTTTCTGGAAAAAGCCTCTCAAGTTGCCCTGGCGCCCGGTGTGGATTGGTCAGAAAAGAACAAGGGCACCAACGCCATTGGCACGGCTCTGGCCGAAGAGCATCCGGTGGTGGTGCATGGTGAACAACACTTTTTGACGGCAAACCGTTTTCTGACCTGCTCATGCACCCCGATTTTTGATCCCTATGGAAAGGTCATTGGCGCGCTCGACGTCACTGGCGACCACCGCAGCTACCACCAGCACACCATGGCTTTGGCTCGCATGTCGGCGCAGATGATTGAGAACCGCATGTTTGCCGACGTGTTCACCAAGGAAGTGATCGTTCGCTTTCACACGCGCACAGAGTTTCTGGGCACGCTTATGGAAGGCATTGCCGTTTTCAATCCGGAAGGGCGCTTTCTCACAGCCAACCGCAGCGCGCAGTTTCAATTGGGCTTGTCGGTTAACGCGCTGGGCGCACACACTTTTTCATCGCTGTTTGGTTTAGCTATTTCGCAATTTCTCGACCGTGCGCGCGGCGCCGTCGGCCGACCTGTGACACTGTGCCTGCACAACGGCGTGACGGTGTGTTGCCTGAGTGATGTGAAAGCACGTCGCACCTTCGAGGCCATGGACTTCACGCCGCAACAATGCGCTACCGTGCCCAATGCTGCAATGGTCGAGTCTCGGGCGCAGCAAAGCACCAAGGCCGTGACACAGAAGGAGTCCTTGTCCAGCCTGCGCTATCTTGATACCGGGGACCCGCAAATTTCCGCCGTGATTCAAAAGTTGTACAAGATTCGTGGCCGTGACATCCCTGTCATGATCCTGGGAGAGACCGGAACCGGCAAGGATTTGTTGGCGCAAGCTATTCACAACGATTCGCCACGTGCCGGCCACAACTTTGTCTCCGTCAACTGCGCCTCGATTCCTGAAACACTGATCGAGTCAGAGCTTTTCGGCTACGAGGAAGGTGCGTTTACCGGCGCCAAACGCAAGGGCTCGGTCGGCAAGGTGTTATTTGCCAACGGCGGCACGCTGTTCCTGGACGAAATTGGCGACATGCCCAAGCATTTGCAAGCCCGCTTGTTGCGCGTGTTGCAGGAGCGAAAGGTCAGCCCCCTGGGGGCAGGCAAAGAGGTTGAGGTGGATGTGGCGGTTATTTGCGCTACCAACAAAAACCTCAAGGAAATGATCGCTCGCGGCGAGTTCCGCGAGGACCTGTATTACCGGCTGAATGGCTTGGTGGTGCGCCTGCCTGCGTTGCGCGAACGCCAGGACCTGGATGTAGTCACCCGCAAGATTCTTGCCAGCGTGTGCCACTCTGCCACACCCATGGGCATCTCTGCAGAAGTGATGTCGCTGTTCCACCAGTTCCCTTGGCCAGGCAACTTCCGTCAATTGTTCAATCTGTTGCGCACTGCGGTCGTCATGGCCGGTTGCGCCGAAGATATCCAGTTGCAACATCTGCCCGACGATTTTCTGGACGAGGTCCAAATGGCTGACCTGGTGCTGCCACGTGTCTCGGTTTCCCAGGTTGACATGACACAAACCGCCCCCGAGCCGGTGAAAGAGGCACTACGCACCGGTACACCATTGCGCTTTGAATCGACCAAACTGGAAAACGTGGCGTTGGACGCGATGGCGCAGGCCTTGCGCTCTACCGGTGGCAATGTCTCAGTGGCCGCCAAGATGCTGGGTGTTTCACGCAATACGATTTACCGCAAAAAAGCCCAGTTGCCTGCCGACGTGTGGGGGTGAGTATCGTCCCCACGCTCGCCCACTTCGTGTGGTTCGCCGCGTCTGCCTTCACTGCTTATGGATGGAGGCTTTGGCGGCCAGGGCAGCGGGGTAGTTTTGGGCAGCGGCACGGTCCAGCCACTGCGCACTCTGTTCCAAATCCGTAGCGCGGCCACGGCCAGTGCGCAGCATCACTGCCAGCGCGTATTGCGCCTCGGCATTGCCCGATTGCGCGGCCAACTCGAAGCGCCGCGCGGCCTCTTGTAAATCGGGCGTCACGCCGCGACCCGCCTCATAGGCCCAGGCCAATCGGGTCTGCGCCGTTGCATTGCCAGCATCAGCCAGCGTGCGATAGAGCGCGGCAGCCTGTTCGTGCAGACCGCTGGCCCCCATCAATTCAGCTTGTTGCAAAGGCGTTTGCTCAGCGGCAGACTGCCCGAGTTGGGCCAGCATGTCCTTTGCGTCCTTGTCGCCGTGCTCAGCCGCCTGGGTCAAATACAGGCGCGCCTTGTCAACGTTGCGGGGCAACAAGGTGCCTGCAAAATACAAAAGGCCCAGACGGTACCGGGCCTTGAAATTTTCGGCGTTTGCAGCGCCCGTATACAACGCTTCAGCTTTGGGCATGTTCTTGGGCTCGCCCAGACCATCTTCAGCCAAAACTCCCAGGTTAAACAGGGCATCACCGTTGCCCACTTCAGCGAGCGTTTGCCAGACTTCGCGCGCAAAGTCGTAATGCGCCATCTTGAATTCGGCATAGGCCTTGTAATTTCCCATGGCCGGGTTGCGCAGCCAGTCGGCACGCTCGCTGTCCTGTGCCAGGGTTAGTGTGCAACTGCAGATCAGCAGGAAGGCCAGAACCCCGAGTCGCAGGTCGGGCTTCAAGCTCATTTCTTGACAGTCATAACCCAAGTCGCGAGGGTCTTGATGTCATCCACGCTCAAGGATGCGTGGGGAGGCATCGGTATACGGCCCCACTTACCCTTGGAGCCATATTGAATAGATTGCGCCAATGAAGACGCAGCGTCCGCATCGGCTTGGTATTTTTCAGCAACGCTTGAATAGGCAGGGCCGACGATTTTTTCGGTCAGTGCGTGGCAGCTCAAGCATCCGCTAGCCTGAGCCAACTCCTTGGCAGAAGCCTGTTCGGCTTCAGTCATATCCGCAGCTTGCGCAAGACCGGACAACAACAAGAAAGGAAGGATGAGGTAACGCATGGTATTTTTTGGGCCAAAAAAAGGGGGGTGGCCGAACA
>CAIQYP010000194.1 GCA_903876045.1 uncultured beta proteobacterium
ACTTTTTGTGGCGACCCAACAACCTGCCCATTAGTTTTTCAAAGTCGTCCATCACCGTAAACACTGATGGAATCACCAACAGGCTGAGCAAGGTCGAAGTAATTAGCCCACCAATCACGGCCACAGCCATCGGACTTCTGAAGCTGCTGTCGGCGCTGCCCCAGCCCACCGCCAGCGGCATCATGCCGGCACCCATGGCAATGGTCGTCATCACAATCGGGCGGGCGCGCTTATGGCATGCGTCAATCAGCGCATCAAAGCGGTTCATGGGGGCTGCCACCGGATGGCCATCACTGCCGTCACTGCCACGGCGCGCGAGGATGGCGTACTCGACCAGCAGAATGGAATTTTTGGTGGCAATACCCATCAGCATGATCAGGCCGATGAGCGACGGCATAGAGAAGCTCTTGTCGGCAATCAGCAGCCCCACAAACGCGCCACCCAGTGACAAGGGCAGGGCGGTGAGGATGGTGAAGGGATGCAAAAAGTCTTTGAAAAGCAGCACCAGCACGATGTAGATGCACAGCACGCCGGTCAGCATGGCCAGGCCGAAGCTGGCAAATAGTTCGCCCATGACTTCGGCGTCACCCAGGGCCAGTTGCTTCACGCCGGGAGGCAGGTTCTTGATGCTGGGCAGTTTGTCGACTGCAGTGGTTACGTCACCCAGGGGCGCGCCGGATAGTTCCACCTCAAAGGTGATGTTGCGGCTGCGGTTGAGGCGGTCGATCACGGCTGGGCCACCGGTCATTTCCAGTGTGGCCACCTGGCTCAACATGACCGGCCCTCTAACGCCGGGCACCGAAAGCCTGCCCAGCACTTCCAAATCCTGGCGGGCGGTGCTATCTAGTTTGACCACGATGGGCACCTGGCGTTGGCTCAGGTTGAGCTTGGCAACCGAGGTGTCGTAATCGCCCACCGTGGCAATGCGCAAGGTCTCGCCAATGGCACTGCTGGTTACGCCCAGGTCGGCGGCACGTGCAAAGTCGGGGCGCACGGCAATCTCGGAACGGATCAAGCTGGCACTCGAGGTGATGCTGCCCAAGCCGGGAATGGTGCGCAGGTCTTTCTCAACGGCCGCGGCAGCGGTGGCCAACGCTTGCGGGTCTTCGCCGGTTAGTACCAGCAGGTATTTCTCGCCCGAGCCACCCAGGCCGACCTTGCTGCGCACGCCGGGCAATTCGGCAAGAGCCGTGCGCATATTGCTTTCAATGCCTTGCTTGCGCGGGCGCTTGCCCCGCTCGGTCAGCAAAATGGTCAGCGTGGCCTTGCGTACCTCGCTGGTGCCTGAGGGTGCAAACGGGTCCGATCCGGCAGCGCCGCCACCAATGGTGGTGTAGACGCTGTGAATGTGGTCAACCTTGGTCAGCAGTTGGCGCGCGGCTTCGGCCGCGTCACGGGTTTGCGCCAGCGTGGAGCCGGGTGCCAGCTCAATGTAGACCTGGGTTTGCGAGTTGTCGTCCGGTGGGATAAAGCCTTTGGGCAATAGCGGAATCAGCAGGCAGGAGCCGATAAAGAAGGCACCTGCGGCGCCCAGCGTGATCCAGCGGTGGCCTAGAGCCCAGCGGCTGGCGCGGATGTAGGTCGCCATCCAGAAGGGGTCTTTGTGCGGGCGCGGACTGCGCTTCATGAGGTAAGCGGCCATCATGGGTGTGAGCGCACGGGCCACCACCAGTGAGGCAAACACGGCCAATGCCGCGGTCCAGCCGAACTGTTTGAAGAACTTGCCCGGTATGCCCGCCATAAATGCAGTGGGTAAAAACACCGCAATCAGTGTGAACGTGGTGGCTATCACCGCCAGGCCGATTTCGTCGGCCGCTTCCATCGCCGCCCGGTAGGGCGTCTTGCCCATGTTCAGGTGGCGCTCGATATTCTCCACCTCTACGATGGCATCGTCCACCAAGACGCCGACCACCAGGGACAAGGCCAGGAGGGTCACGGTGTTGACGGTAAAGCCCAGATAAGCCATGCCGATGAAGGCGGGAATAGCCGACAGCGGCAGCGCCACCGCGGATACAAAAGTGGCCCGCACGTTGCGCAAAAACAGCCACACCACCAGCACCGCCAGCACGGCACCTTCAGCCAGCATGGTCAGCGAGGCCTCGTATTCTTCCGCCACTGGTTGCACAAAGTTGAAGGCCTCGGTCAGCTCCAAATCGGGGTGTTGTTCCTTGAGTTCTTTCAGGGCGGCTTGCACGGCGGCACCCACCTCGACCTCGCTGGCCCCTTTGCTGCGGGTGATCTCAAACCCGACCACCGGCTTGCCATTGAGCAGAGCCAGCGCACGCGGCTCGGCAATGGTGTCTGTGATGGTGGCCACGTCCGACAAGCGCAGACGCTGGCCGTTGCTCAGCACCAGTTCCAGGTGGGACAGTTCGTCGGCAGTCTTGACCGTGGCCAGCGTGCGCATGGGTTGCTCGCTACCGCCCAGGTCAGCCCGGCCTCCTGCACTCTCGGTTTGCACTTGCTTGAGTTGGCGTGAAATGTCGGCAGCGGTGGCTCCCAGGCTTTGCAACTTCATCGGGTCCAGCGCCACATCGACCTGGCGGGTCACCCCGCCGACGCGCACCACCGAGCCCACGCCTTTGACGCCCAACAGGCGGCGCGCCACCGTGTTGTCGACGAACCAACTCAGGGCCTCGTCGTCCATGCTGGCGGCATGCACGGTAAAGGCCAGGATAGGCGCACCCGACAGGTTCATCTTGCTGATCACCGGGTCGCGCACGTCCGATGGCAGGTCACTGCGCACGCCTTGCACGGCACTGCGCACATCGTCCACGGCTTCCTGCGTCGGCTTTTCCAGACGGAACTCGGCCGTCAGGGTGACCCCACCGTCCTGCACTTTGGTGTAGATGTTTTTGATGCCCTGTAGCGGCGCAATCGCATTTTCAAGTTTGCGCGCAACTTCGGTTTCCAGTTGCGCCGGGGCGGCACCGGGCAACGATGCAGACACCATAACGGTGGGCAGTTCCAGATCGGGGAACTGCTGCACCTTCATCGAATTGAAGGCCAGCATGCCGGCAAAGGTCAGCATCACAAAGAGCATGACCGCCGGAATGGGGTTTTTGATGGACCAGGCGGAGACGTTCATCAAGTGCTCCTTACTTGACTGCAGGTGCTGCGGCAGCGGGCGTAGCGGCAGCCACCACCTTGACCAGATCACCGTCGCTTAAAAAGCTGCCACCGCTGGCTACCAGTTTGTCTTCGGGTTTCACGCCACTCTGGATTTCCACCTGCTCGCCCACTACCCGGCCGGTCTGCACCTTGAGCTGGCTCACGCGCCTGTCGTCACCCACGCGGTACACATAGCTGAAGCCGTCACGCACTACTACGGCAGTTTGCGGCACGGTCAAAGCGCCGGAGTTGCCCAACTCAAACTCGCCGCGCGCAAACATGCCCGGCTTGAAGGCGCCTGCTGTGTTGCCGACACCCTCTACGGCGCCAACAAGGTCCACATACACCAGCCCGTTGCGAGTGGCGGCATCTACGGTAGGGGCCAATATGCGCACCTTGCCCTGGCGCTTGGCACCGCCCGGTGCGGTCACGACCACATTGGTGCCCGCTGCTATGCGGCTCAGTTCGGACGAGGTGACTTCTGCACGCCACTCCAACCGGCCCTGGCGGATCAACTTAAACAACTCGGTGCCAGCGCCCACCACAGCACCCACCGTAGCATTGCGTGCCGAGATCGTGCCGCTATCCGGAGCCAGCACCTGGGTTTGCTTCAGACGCAGCAACTGTGCGTCAAGCTGTGCCTTGGCCGAATCCACGCGGGCTTTGGCGGTTTGCTCTTGTGTCAGGTATTGGTTGACCTGTTGCGCGCTGACTGCGCCGCTGCCCTGTACGGCGCGAGCACGGTCGGCGTTAGCAGCCGCATCAGCAGCGTTGGCCTGCGCCTCGGCCAGCGCGGCGCGGGCCAGCGCCACGTCGGCCTGAATAGACTCGGTGGCAAAGGTGGCAAGCACCTGCCCGCGCTGCACGACGTCTCCTATACCCGCCTTGAGTTCGGCAATCCGCAGGCCGTTGCTCTCGGCACCCACACTGGCCTCTTGCCAGGCCGCCACACCGCCGTTGGCTGCCAGCTTAATGGGCAATTGCGTGCTCTTGGCTTGCACCAGTGACACCGTGAGTGCCGCCTTGGCAGCAGCCAGGGGTTTGGCTTCGTCAGCGGCCTGGCTGCGCGTGGCAAACAGGCTTATGGCAGTGACAACGGTCAGGCTGGCCAGCAGCAGGGCGATGTTTAAGGGCTTCATCTGAAAACGGTTCATGACGGGTTCTCACTTATCAACAAAAATCTAAAAATGGGGGAGCGCCATTCGGCGCAAAAGTTGCAGTGGCGCAGCGCTTCATTGGCGACTAGTCGGCGCGGGCCGTGACGGGCTCAGTCGCCTGCGCCGGCTCGAAGCCACCGCCTGATGCGCGGTACAGCGCCACCCAGGCCTGGTTGCGCTGCAGTTGCAATGTCACCTGGGCCGACTGTGCCGACAGCGCCAGTCGCCGTGCTTCTTCGAGCTCAATCAAGCTGGCCAGACCCTGGTCATAGCGGGCCTGCGTGGCATCCCGTGACGCGGTATAGCCCTGGGTGGCAGTTTGGGCATCGGATTCGCGCGCCTCAGTGCTGTACAAGGTGATCAACGCTTCTTCCACTTCGCGCACGGCCTGGCGCACCTTGGCCTGATAGCTTGCAAGGCTGGCCTGGTAGGCGGCCTCGGACGACTTCACTGCGGCCACGCGCTGGCCTCCGTCGTAAATGGGCACGCTTATGGCAAGGGGTCCGAAAGACCAGGTGGTTTCGTTTTGTTCCATGCCGCCGCCGCTGACGCGCATGGCACCAATAGAGCCGTTCAGGCTCAGACGCGGATAGCGCTGGGCCCGTGCGTTGCCCACGGTGGCTGCTGCCACCACCACGTCGCGTTCGGCGGTAAAGATGTCCGGCCGTTGTGCAATGGTTTGTGCCGGTACGCTGGCAACCGCCAGGGGCGTGGCTTTGATGGGCTGCGCGAAAGCAACTGCTTGTTTCTTGCGCAGTTCCGGTTCGGCGATGCCCGTCAGCGCCACCAGCGCCTTGGTATTGATGTCGCATTGGGTGGATTGCTGCAACAACTGGCTGTTGCTGTCAGCAGCGCTGGCACGCGCCAGGGCGGCCACCGATGCCCCGGTGAAGCCCGCCTTGGTATTGATGTCAACGAGACGGGCGGTCTCGCGCTGTGACGCCGTGTCCTGTTTGGCAATCTCCATCAGTTGCAAGCAGCTGGACTGGGCGTAATACAGATTGGCCACCTCTGCCGCGACCGACACGCGGGCGTCGTGCCACTGTGCCCGGCTGCCTTCGACTTGCGCAGTAGCCGCGTTGTTGACAGCGCGGTTGGCGCCCACCAGGTCTAGTTCCCAGGACGCCTGTAGCCCACCTTGCAGTGTCGTGGCTGCCGGCACCTGGGGTTGGGTCACGCCTCGGGTGGCACTGGCTTGCGCGCTGAGGTTGGGCACCAGTGAAGAGTAGGCGGTGGCTTGCTTGGCCCGTGCATCTTCAATGCGGGATAGCGCATTGGCCACCGTGGGGCTTAGGGCTTGTGCAGCCTCAATCAGCTCCACCAAAAACGGGTCGCCTTGTTGTTGCCACCATTGGCTCAAAGTACCTAAATTGCCTTGGTGCGGCAAAGGGGCCTGCCAACTTTCAGCCATCGAAGCGCTCACGCTGGACGGTGGTAGCAGGGAGGTGCTGGAACAGGCCGACAGTGCCAGCAATGCAGAGGCTGCAAAGTAATAAGACGTGCGCAATTTCATGGTGCGGTGTTGCCCTTCAATCGGGGTTGGTTTTTTGGCTTCTTCAGGTGCGTTCTGCGTACCGCTTCGGCGTCCACCAGCGCCATGCTGCTGTCCACCAGACGCGCATGGTAAGTATCCAGCGCATCCCCGGTGGCAATCAGCGCCGGGCGAATGGACTGCACCACGTCCAGCCCGACGTGCAACATGATGCCCAGGCCTGCAATCTGGAATGCGAGGCGGTGGATATCGTCATCGACTTCGGCCACGCCCAAGTGCAAGGCCAGGGCCTGCGTCAATGCCGCATGCGCGGGTTTGATGTTGTTGTCGATCTCGGCTTGCCACATACCGGTGGGCTCCACCATTTCACGGAAGTGCAGCTTCATGCATTGGCGCGCCGATTCACCGGCCTTCAACGGCTCGACAAAACCACGCAGCATGAATTCAATCACGCTGCGAATGCCCTGGGAATCGCTAAACGCAACCTGGTTGGGGTCAATCTGCGGGTTGTTGCGTGGGTCTTCAAACACAGCGCGATACAGGCCCGCTTTGTCGCCGAAGTAGTAACTAATGGAGGCTATGTTGGCGTGGGCCGCCAGTGCAATCTCGCGCGTGGAGGTTTTGGCAAAACCCTTTTCAGCAAACAGGGACAGCGCGGCATCCAGCAGGCGGTTGCGCGCTTCCAGACCATCGCTGCGCAATGACTTGGCGGGTGTTTCGGTAGGCGTCGATGCGGACATGCGGCGGATTTTAGTAAGTTAGATCAATCGTTTGATTTAACTATCGTAAATCCGTTGCCAAAGCAGGGTTTTTGGGTCAGGGATGTTTGCGGCTACCAGGCTACTTGCGAGTCACCCCGCCGTCAGTTTGTGCACCAAATCCGCTGTGGTGCTTGCCTGGTATTTGCGCATCAACCGCGCTCGATAAATCTCTACGGTGCGGTGGCTGATGTCCAGCGCTTTGCCAATCAATTTGCTGGTTAACCCCTGCATCAGGTAGGCAGCAACCTCCCGCTCGCGCGCCGTCAACTCGGCCTTAACCGGGCGGCTGGCGCTCAAATCTTCAAAGCACCAGATGCCGGCCTCGTGCGGTGCCATCTGGTTCAAGGCCCGTCCGGTCACATGGCACCAGAATGGCTCGCCTGCGGTGCGGCCACCCAGGCGTTTCATGATGCGGTTGTCGGCGTAGGTGCCACTGCGGTTCAGGATGGGCGCAATGCGTGCGCCGGTGCGCTCGTACTCATCTGCACTGGGGTACAGCAACTGAAAGGATTGGCCTATTAGTTGTGTGCGTTGGGCACCAAACATATCGCACAGATGCTGGTTACAGTCCACGATGTTGCGGTTGCTGGAGAGCGCCAGGCCCACGGGGGCCAGATCGAAAGCGAGGCGGTAATCGGTATCCATGCGGTGGGCCAAAAGGAACGTGACAACAAACCAAGGGTTGGACTCTACGAAAAACTACGTATGTCATTACGTAGTATCGTATGTCTATCGGCAAAATACAGGAGAAGAGTGTGGTGAATAAGGTTTATCCCAGCGCTGCTGCAGCGCTTGAAGGCATCGTGCGCGACGGCCAGACCCTGGCGGTCGGCGGTTTTGGTCTGTGCGGTATCCCCGAGGCGCTGATTGATGCGCTGCGCGATACCGGCGTAAAGGACTTGACCGTGATTTCCAACAACGCCGGTGTGGACGGCTTTGGTTTGGGCAAGCTGCTCGATACCCGCCAGATCAAGAAGATGGTTTCTTCCTACGTGGGCGAAAACAAGGAATTTGAGCGCCAATACCTGGCCGGTGAGTTGGAGTTGGAATTCACTCCCCAAGGCACGCTGGCCGAAAAGCTGCGCGCCGGCGGTGCCGGCATTCCCGCCTTCTTCACAAAGACCGGTGTCGGTACGCTGGTGGCCGAAGGCAAAGAGCTGCGCGACTTTGACGGCGAGACCTACGTCATGGAGCGCAGCCTGACCCCTGAGGTTGCCCTGGTTAAGGCCGATGTGGCTGACCGTTCCGGCAACCTGCGCTTCAATTTGACAGCGCGCAACTTCAACCCCGCAGCGGCCATGGCCGGCAAGATTTGTGTGGTGGAAGTGGAGCGCATTGTGGAAACCGGCGAAATTGCACCGGATGACGTGCACCTGGCGGGCATCTATGTGCACCGCATTGTGTTGAACGCCACACCCGAGAAGCGCATCGAAAAGCGCACCACCCGCGCACGCAAGTAAGGAGAAAAATATGCCTTGGACCCAAGACCAAATGGCCGCCCGTGCGGCTGCCGAACTGCAAGACGGTTTTTATGTGAACCTCGGTATCGGTATCCCGACACTGGTGGCCAATTTCGTACCCGACCATGTGGAAGTCTGGCTGCAAAGCGAGAACGGCATGCTGGGCATCGGCCCCTTTCCTTATGAAGACGAGGTGGATGCCGACCTGATCAACGCAGGCAAGCAGACCGTTACCACCATGAAAGGCTCCAGCATCTTTGGCAGCCACGACAGTTTTGCCATGATCCGTGGCGGCAAGATCAACCTGAGCATCCTCGGCGCCATGCAGGTGAGCGAGAAGGGGGATCTGGCCAACTGGATGATTCCCGGCAAGATGGTTAAAGGCATGGGCGGCGCCATGGACCTGGTGGCAGGCGTGAAACGCGTCATCATCCTGATGGAACACGTTGCCAAGAAAAAAGACGGCACCGAAGACCTGAAGATCCTGCCCCATTGCACCCTGCCGCTGACCGGCGTGGGCGTGGTGGACCGCATCATTACGGATTTGGCTGTGATGGACGTCACGCCCGAGGGTCTGAAAGTCGTGGAGATGGCACCCGATGTGACGCTGGAACTGTTGCAAAGCAAAACCGGGGTGAAGCTGATCTGAACGTGCTGCCTTGGCAGTGCCCAAACAAAGCCCTGGCGCAACGCGACCAGGGTTTTTTTCTGGATGCCGAACTTCTGCTATGTTCAGCGTCTATGCAAATACATGGTTTTCGGGGGCTGGCACGCACACTGTGCCTGGCCGCCTTGTTCTTTTCTGGCTTAGTGGCTGCCAAAACTCCGGGCCTGGTAGAGGTGGGCGAAACACTGCGCGAGGCCCGCATGCACGGGCTCAACGGCCCGGATCGCCTGCTTTCGCAGTACCGGGGCAAGCCACTGCTGATTAATGTTTGGGCCAGTTGGTGCGGCCCTTGCCGTCAGGAGATGGGCTCTCTGGAGCGCCTGGCCTGGCAGGATCAAGGCAAACGTTTTGCCATGATCGGCATTTCTACTGACGATAGCGAACCCGCCGCCAAGCGCTATTTGCAAAACGCTAACGCCACAATCAATCACTACATCGATCACGCGCTGGAGTTGGAAAACATGCTGGGTGCGGAGCGCCTGCCGCTGACCCTGCTGGTGGATGCCAATGGCCGGGTGCTTGCCCGCTATTACGGTGCCCGTGAGTGGGACAATGCCGACGCAGCGAAGTGGATTGATGCTGCGCTTCACTCAAACAAATAGTTACCCATTCGCATGGAAATAGTATCCGTCAGATACGTCCGACTGCTGGCACTGCTGATCGTAGCGGGCGTTATTTTTTCCGTGAGCTTTCTGCTCTGGGGTTTGCGTGATCGTGAAATGAATCATGCCCGCATGGAAACGGTCAGCCTGACGCAGATGCTAATGGAGCAGACAGAACAAAACATTGAAGGCGTGGACATGTTGTTGCAAGCGGTGCAAGAGCGTCTGCAAACTCCATTTGGCATCAAACTTGGACTCGATAGCGATGCTGTGCATCTGCTTCTTACCTCCAGAGTTTCGGGGCTTCGCCACGTTCGGTCTTTGAATGTTTTGAACGCTGATGGCAAGTTGGTCAATTCAACGCGTGAAATCGTTTTACCCGCTCCAACGTTTGCCGACCGCGACTACTTTCAGGAATTTGCCCATGTTAGGTCGAATTCCACTTTTATCGGCAAGCCAGTGCGGAGTCGGTTGGACTCGAACTGGACATTTAATCTCTCTCGTTCCTTGCATGACAAAAATGGAGAATTCCGAGGCGTTGTGGTAGCGACCATCAACATCCCTGAATTCGAGCAAATTTACGGCATTGTGCAATTGGACTATGTCCGCCCCATTGGTTTCTACACCGCCGACGGAACCCTTATTGCTAGTTTGCCGCACCGCGAAAATTTGATTGGTGAACGTGCTTTGGAACTCAACCATGAAAAGCTACCGACCCGACCCAACGAAGTGCGCACTATTCGCCACGTAAGTGGCAATGGCGACCGTGAGGTATTTGCACTTGGGCGCTTGGCCGGATATCCATTGATGGTCAGCGTTACCGACGATGAAAATTCAAGCCTGGCTGCATGGCGCGAAACCGCCATTCCGATTGCCTTGGGTGCCGTGTTGCTGAGTGTGTTTACTATGATGATGGCCACTTACCTGATCGGCAAACTGCAGAACAAGCAGGAACTTACTATTGCCCTGAATGCTGCAGACGAACGTTATCAGCACACGGTCAATTCAGTGATGGACGCAATTGTCGCGGTGGATGAGCAAATGAACATCACGATGTTCAATCCGTCAGCTGAGGCCATGTTTGGCCTTGACGCGTCGCAAGCCATGGGCCAACCATTGGAAATACTCATGCCTGAACGGCTTCGAGCGGTGCACAAAGTGCATACGAAGGCCTTCTCCTCCAGTCAGACTGCCTCCCGTTCGATGGCTCCGCAACTGGAAATTTTTGGTATGCGAACCAATGGCACCGAGTTCCCGCTGGAGTCCACCATTTCGCACACCACGATCGGTGGAAAGTTGCAGATGACCGCCGTATTGCGCGATGTGACGGAGCGCCGCAAAGCCGAAACGGAGTTGCGCATGGCGAACAGCCAGTTGCGAGAACTTTCGGCATCCCTGCAAAGTGTGCGTGAGGAAGAACGTAAACGATTTTCTCGTGAGTTGCATGACGACCTTGGACAGCAACTTACAGGTCTCAAATTGAGCTTGTCCTGGTTGGGCAGCAGACTCAAGGAAGGCAAGACCGCAACAGTCGATGATGTTGATGAAATGCGTCGCCAAATGGACACCGCTATAGGTTCGGTGCGCCGCATTGCAGCGGAATTGCGCCCGCGCGTGCTGGACGATCTGGATTTTTCTGAAGCCCTAAGCTGGCAGATGCAGGAGTTCTTTAAACACAGTGGTATCCAGATCGAACTCGATCTGCGCGATGCAGGTCATGTCAAGGATGATGCCATTGCCACCACGCTGTTTCGTGTAGTGCAGGAAGCATTGACCAACGTAGTACGCCATGCCGATGCCGGAAAAGTCTTGGTGAGCCTGCACCTTGTGGATGGACTATTAAACCTGGTCATCAGCGATACTGGGCGTGGCTTTGATCCCCGCGTTGTGTTGGGTGGTGTGGGTGTGGTGAGCATGCGCGAACGTTGCAGTGCCATCGGAGCCTCGTTTCTGATCACCAGCAGTCCGGGTGCGGGCACCCGGGTTGAAGTGTCTGTCCCGGTCAAAGAAGATGAAAGTGGCGAGGTTGAAGAATGAAAGCGGAAGTATTGATAGCTGATGACCATGCCATTATTCGGGACGGCCTGAAAAAGATACTGGCTGACACCGACGACCTGTTGGTTGCGGGGGAAGCCGCAAATGGCACGGCGGTGATGGAGCAGGTGCGTGCAAGAGACTGGAATCTATTGGTGCTGGACATCTCCATGCCTGGGCGCAATGGTTTGGAGCTGATCAAGCTAGTCAAAGCGGAGCGACCCAAACTACCAATTTTGATTTTCAGCATGCACCCGGAAGAACAATATGCCGTGCGCGCCATACGGGCCGGTGCGTCGGGATACATCTCCAAGGAAGGTGACACCGACATGCTGCTGCCCGCCATGCGCAAAGTAGTTGCTGGTGGCGTATACATCAGCCCAAGGGTGGCCGAATTGCTGGCCACCGAGGTTTCACCGCAGACTAACAACCCGTCGCACACCTTGTTGAGCAACCGCGAGTTTGAGGTGTTTAGCCGCATCGTGCGCGGTGCCAGTTTGACCTCCATTGCCGAGGAATTTTCACTCAGCATCAAAACAGTCAGTACCCACAAATCCCACATCATGGCAAAAATGGATATGTCTACCCAGGTCGATCTGGTGCGCTACGCCATTGAGCACAATTTGCTGGATTCCTAGGTCAGCCAGCCACGGTTTTTTGGATTTCAGGGGAGCGGTATAGGAGTTTTCCTATGCCTCGTTTCATCCCCCTCCTATATCTCTTTACATCTCCGACACGCAAAATTCACCGGTCTGAACTGAGTGTGTGCTCAGTCTATTTTGCGTAAGTTGAAACAAAGAGGAAATCCATGAACTACTTGTCACGTATCAAATTGGCCAGCGTTGTTGCTGGCGCCGCCTTGGTTTTGGTCTCTACTTCCGCTCTGGCGGTGGACGCGGAGGCCGCAAAAGCCCTGGCCCGCCAGAACAACTGCCTGAAGTGCCACGGTATTGACAAAGATAAAGACGGCCCCGCCTATAACAAGGTTGCCGCCAAGTACAAGGGCAAGGCAGAAGCCGAAGCCAAGTTGATGAACCACATTGTCTCCGGTGAAAAAGCCAAGTTCCCGGACGGTCATGAAGAAGAGCACAAGATTGTGAAGACCACTCCCCCGAATGACAAAGACCAGATCAAGAACCTGGTGCAGTGGATTCTTGCGCAATAAGCGCCAGGCGCAAATCAATCCAAATTACCAAGACGAGGTATTAAATGAAACATCTTAGAAAACTGCTCGCTACCTGCTTCTTGCTGGGTAGCGTATTTGCATCGGGCCATTCATGGGCTGCCGATGCCACCCTGCCTGCAATGGGTGAGCAATCAGCCAAGGCTGTTGCCACCGAAGCATTGGCCAAAGATGCGCTGTGCACCAAGTGCCACGACGAAACCGAAACTGCACCTATCCTTTCGCTGTACCAGACCAAGCACGGTGTACGCGGCGATGCCCGCACCCCCACCTGCCAGTCTTGCCACGGCGACAGTGCCACTCACTTGAAGGGCGCCTCTGATGGTGCCAAAACTCGACCGGCACCCGATTTCGTGTTCAAAAAAGGCGTCTACGCCGCTACAGGTGACAAAGAGCGCGCGACACAGTGCTTGGCCTGCCACAAAGGCGGCATGCGCAACAACTGGGATGGCGCAGCACACCAGAACAATGGTGTGGCTTGTAACGATTGCCACGTGGTGCACCGTCCAAAGGACAATGTGCTGAGCAAAACGACACAGCCACAAGTTTGCTTCGCCTGCCACAAAGAGCAGCGTGCCGACAGCAAGAAGATTTCACATCACCCGATTGAAGAAGGAAAGGTTGTTTGCTCAGATTGCCATAACCCGCACGGATCAACCGGCCCCAAACTGATGAAGAAGAACACGGTTACAGAGACTTGCTATCAGTGCCATGCTGAAAAGCGTGGTCCGTTCCTGTTCGAGCACCAACCTGTTGTAGAAGATTGTGCAAATTGCCACTCGCCTCACGGTTCAAATATCACGCCGTTGCTGAAATCTCGCGCTCCGTTTCTGTGCCAGGAATGCCATGACGGTACACACGCAAGCGGAACTGCAGCAGGCCCTAACGCGGCTGGTTATCAAGGCGGCTTGAGCAATAAAACTGCTGCAAATTCAGCTGCCTACCCTAGCCAAAACGTTGGTGGGCGGTCATGCATGAATTGCCACAGTCAAGTTCATGGATCGAATAGCCCGGCTGGCGGCTACTTACAACGCTAATTTCAAGAATTGGAGCATGTGATGAACGTAAGTACTAAAAAATTTGAATTGAGTGCGCTTGCCTTGGCTATTTCCGGTGTCCTTGTTGGCATGTCTGCATACGCACAAGAAGAAGATGTTGCGGCCCTCAAGAAACCAACGAATGTGTTGGAATTAGGTGTGATCGGCTCTGATAAGGGTTCTGCAAAATTCGGTGAGTACACTGGATTGAATAAAGCCGAGGCGAACCTCGTCGGGAATTTGAATATGCGCGGAGGTAGTGCGTATGACAATCTCGAAAATGGCGGAGTCGGGCGTTGGTCCGTCATCGTGAAGGATATCGGGCTTACTTCCCGCAGCTTGGGGGCATCGGTCAGTGAACAAGGGCGTTGGAACGTAAGTGTCGACTATGATGAACTCACCCATTTCTTGACGGATACTTACAAGACTCCTTATTTGGGTAGTGCAGGCGGCAATAGTTTTACACTTCCAACGAGCTACACGACGTCATTGGTTACTCTCGCAACGACCTTGACTCCGGCGCAAATTGCTGCTTTGCACCAAGTTGACATTTCAACAACCAGGAAAAACACGACCTTGCGCGCTGGTGTCGCCTTGGATTCGCGTTGGAGCCTAGATCTGGATTTCAACCATCTTGATCAAACTGGTTCAAAGCTGCTAGGTGTAGCTGGTATGGGGGGCGGCGGTGTTACCGGTGAGTCGATCGCAATATTGCCAATGCCCACAAATTACAGCACCGACTCCGTTACCTTGGGTACGACTTGGATTGGCGAAAAGGCTCGTTTTAATGCCTCTTATTACGGATCCATCTTCAGCGATGCCAACTCTTCGATGGCCTTCTCAACGTTCATGGGTGCCGTTGCCACGCAGCATATGCCAACGCCTCCAAGCAATCAATTCCATCAATTGAACTTGGGCGGTGGCTATGAAATTTCAGATGCTACAAAGTTAGTTGGAAATTTGTCGTATGCACGGAATACTCAAGACAGCGCATTTGTTATTGACCCATTAATGTTTCAAGGATCCGCAACGTCTCCTTTGCCATCCATGGGCGGTGTTGTGGTCAATACACATCTTGATTTAAAGGTCACTAATCAGACCTTGAAAAACTTGGTCTTGTCAGGAGCAGTAAAGTTTGATGAACGTGACAATCAGTCGCCTTCAAATATCTACTTGTTCAATGCCGTTGATGGTAGTGCACACGGTGAACTTTATCCCAACACGCCTTTGAGTACAAAAAAGACCCTTTATCAAGTGGCGGGTGACTATCGCATCAAGCAAGGCCAAAACTTTCGCTTGGAGTTGAACCACGAAGAAGTCAACCGTTGGTGTAATAACTATGCGGTAAGTACAATTTATGTGGCCGGCACTAATTGCGTTGTGGCTAAATCCAGTCTGGAAGACAAGCTCGATACGAACTACAAGTTGAAGTTGAGTGAAGATGTGGACTTCAAGGTTGGCTACAGTTACGCTGATCGACAAACCAATTCTGATGTGAATGCAAGAGCGGCGTTTGTCAGTACCAACGGTATTGCCTTGCCTGTAGCTACGGTTCCAGCAGGTTCTACTGGTCTCAATGCGGGTGATTTTCGCGGTTTTTACCCTTTCTTTGATGCATCTCGCGTAGA
>CAIQYP010000195.1 GCA_903876045.1 uncultured beta proteobacterium
GAGGCGAGGGGAACTTCAGGTCATCGCGGCCCCAGACGTTCTCGGCCACGTTTTTGAAAATAATGCCCAGTGCAATAGTGGACATGATCCAGCCGAATTCGCTCTTGATTTTGATGGCCGGGGCCACACCGATGCGCTCCACCACCGCGCCCTGCACCAGGCCGAAGGCGATCACGATGGGTAGCATGACCCAGTAGTTCATGCCCTTATTCACCAGGGTCAGGCCGACCATGGCGCCCAGCATCAGGGCGTCGCCCTGGCCGAAGTTCAGCGTGTCGGAGGTCTGGAAGGTCAACTGGTAGCCAAAGGCGATGACAGCGTAAATCATGCCCATCGCGATACCGCTGTAGACAAGTTGTAAGAGGATTTCCATGGGATGGTCCTGTGCAAATAAATCAGTAAACCGCAACCGCACCGCGGTCGAAAAAAGGCACCGCGCCAGCCACTGTGACCGGGGCGATGCCTGTGCTTTGCAACTTGGGTTGCCGCTTACTTCTTGATGATCAAAGCGCCTTTGGCGTTGGCATCTTTCACGCGCACTTCAGATGCTTTCTTGAAGTCGGCTTCGTAGGCATACACCACGCGCTGGCCTTTGACTTCACCGAACACCGGGATATTGGCGGTAATTGCGTCATGGTCCTTGGCGGTAAAGGGCTTGGTGTAGGTGGTGACCACGCCTTCGACCGGGGTCTTCAGGTCTTCCAGAGCGGCCTTGATCTTGGGGCCGTCGGTGGAATTTGCCTGCTTGATGGCAGCCGCCAGCAGGTAGATCGAGTCATACCCTTGCGCCGCAGACACGGGCGAATCAATACGCGCGTTCTTGGGGCTGAAAGTCTTCAGGTAGTTGATGATGAAGGACTGACGCTTAGGAGTCGTAGGCTCCTGAATAAAGGTTTGCGGCATGCGCGCGCCTTCACCGCCAGGGCCGGCGTTGTCAATGAAGTTGGCCATGGACAAGGTCCAGCTTCCGACCATGGGCACCTTCCAACCGAGCTTGGTCATGCCATTGGCAATCTGTGCCAGCTCAGGTCCGATAGCGTAGGTCAGGATGGCTTCGGCGCCAGCTTCCTTGGCCTTCAGCAATTGGGCAGTCATGTCCACATCCTTGATGTTGAACTTCTCAACGGCAACTGCTTTCACGCCTTTAATTTCCAGTGCTTTTTCCAGGTCGGCACGACCAAGTTGGCCGTAGTTGGTGGAGTCGGACAGGATGGCAACCTTTTTGTAGCCGCGGCGTGTAATGGCCTCTTCCACAATCATGGGAGCCTGGATGCTGTCGTGCGCTGCGTTGCGGAAGATGTAGTTCTCGGGCTGGTCGTCAAACTGGTGGGTGATGAGCGAGCCGGTAGCCACGTTGTTCATGACCGGGATCTTGGCTTCCTGGTAGAAGCGCTGCGAGGCCAGGGCCACGCCGGTGTTGATAAAGCCGACGGTGACGGCGACTTTTTCCTTGTTGATCAGTTCCTGGGCAATCTGCACGCCGCGTTCGTTCTTGGCTTCGTCATCGCGCTCGACAATTTGCAGTTGGCGGCCGATAACGCCGCCAGCCTTGTTGATTTCATCCACTGCCAGCTTGACGCCATCGCGCATGCTCACTCCCATGGAAGAAGAACCGCCTGTGAAGGGGCCCGACACACCGATCTTGATGGGGTCTGCGGCGTGTGCCAGACCGGTCAGACCGAAGACAGCTGCCGAGATGGCGATAAGGGATGCACGTTTAGTGAATTGAAAAGTCATTTGTGTTGTCTCCATATTTAAAAAATAAGTCCCACGACGCGCTTCGCAAAAATTTTGTAGATTGCTGCTACGAGTGTTCACGAGTCTATGCCCGAGATTGACTGAAATCCATACGCGTTTGCCCCACATTGAGGGGCTCCATTCAGCTTGCTGTCAGCTAAAAGGGGCTAAACGCAATGAAGAATTTTCAGCGTCAACCTAAAAAAAATTAATCGTCAAAATACATAAGGGTTAACCCATGTCACCGCTGTGACAGGTGCCTGGTAAAAAGAAGACGGCTGAATAGCCCACGGCCACAACCAGTTCATATATTCCATAAGGTTTTGCGGTAATGCAGCACACGGAGTGCAAAGCGTGGGGCGGGGCCTATACCCCGTAGAATCATCCGGCTGATGAATCTTCTCCCTGACTCCACAACGCTGGCTCCCGCCACCCTATCCCGCAGCCGACGCGTTCTGTTGGAAACCCGCTCTTTGTGGCATCTGGCCTGGCCTATTCTGATTGGCCAACTTGCTACCGTCGGCATGTCTGTGACCGACGTCGCCATGGCCGGCCACGCGTCGGCAGCAGACCTGGCTGGCGTGTCCTTGGGCGTCTCGATCTGGAACATAACCATCCTCACGTTGATGGGGTTGCTGATGTCGGTCAGTCCCATGGTGTCCCACCATGTGGGTGCCGGTGAATTCGATGCCGTGCCGCATGTCGTGCGTCAGGGTTTGTGGAAGGCCGTGGGCGTGGGCCTGCTGGCTTTTGCGCTCGCCAATTTAGCCGCCCAGGTGTTTGACGTGATGGCCATCGAACCGGCCGTGCGCAATGTGGCCAAAAACTTTGTGCTGGTGGCCAGCTTCGGTTTGCCGGCCTTCACCTGCTACCGCGTGCTCTACGGCTACAGCACCAGCATCAACCAAACCAAGCCGATGATGGTGATTGCCCTGATCGCGCTGCTGCTCAACGCCCTGACCAATTGGCTGCTGGTGTTTGGCAACTGGGGTTTCCCCAAACTGGGGGGCGTGGGCTGCGCGTGGTCGACCATGGTCTGTGTCTGGTTCCACCCGGTGGCCTTGCTGTGGTGGATGCGCTTGGCTCCGGCCTACCGACGCACTTGGCCGTTTGCCCACTGGGAAGGCCCGCAATGGCCGATGTTGCGCAGCCTGCTCAAGTTGGGCATTCCGATTGGCATCACCTACTTTGCGGAGACCAGTGCCTTTGGCCTGATCGCGCTCTTGATTGCAAAATTCGGTAGCGCGCAAGTAGGTGCCCATGCGATTGCACTGAACTTCACTTCGCTGACTTTTATGGTCCCCTTAAGCCTCGGCCTGGCATTGCTGACTCGGGTGGGCCAAAGCCTGGGAGCGGAAGACCCGGTGGCGGCGCGCTTCAGAGCCTGGGTCGGCGTCGGCCTGACTTTGGTTTTTGCTGTGGTGTCGGCAACCGGCATGGCCGTATTCCGTCATGAAATTGCATCGGCCTACACCAGTGACGTAGCGGTGGCCGCATTGGCCGCGCATTTGCTGATCTTTGCGGCGCTGTTCCAACTGTCCGATTGCACCCAGGTCGTGACAAGTTGCGCCATCCGCGGCTACAAAGTCACGCGCGCACCCATGGTGCTGCACCTGACAGCCTTCTGGGGCTTCTCGTTGCCACTGGGCTACTTTTTGGGTCTGGCGCCGCAATGGCTGCCCTTCGCACCAACTGTGCCGATGGCGGCGCAGGGCTTCTGGATCGCGCTGATAGTCGGTCTGACGGTGGCCGCCGTTGGTCTGGTCCTCATGCTGCGCACGGTCGCGCGCAATCGCATTTTGCTGGCCTGAAGCAGCGCACCCAAAACCATAACAACGCCCATGTCCAGCACCCCCAGTCACACCCGAATGTCCGCTGCACAAGTGGTGCTGATGCTCTCGCTGCTCATGGGAATTCAACCCGTCACCACCGACCTGTACTTGCCCGCCCTACCGGGTCTGACGCAAGACCTGGCTGCCACCATGGCACAGGCTCAGCTCACTCTGACAGCCCTGTTGCTGGCCTTTGGCGCCTCCCAACTGGTGTGGGGGCCAGTGTCGGACCGCTTCGGACGCAAGCCGGTTTTGCTGGCGGGGATGCTGGCGTATTTGCTGGCGTCAGTCGGCAGTGCCCTGTCATCGAGCATGGAGACGCTAATCGTTTGGCGCACACTGCAAGGCGTTGCCATGGGCGCGGGGGTTATGGGTGCGCGCGCCGTAGTGCGCGACCTCTATGCGCCGCTGCAGGGCGCCACCGTCATGTCCAAGGCGTTGAGTGGTCTGGGTGTCATTGCCTGCCTGAGCGCACCCGTCGGCGGCGCGCTGACATCGCTTTGGGGTTGGCATGCCGCGTTGATGACGCTGGCGGTGTTTGGTGCCTGCACGCTGGTGCTTATCGCCTTACGTTTTGAAGAGACTTTGGTGCAGAAGAACCCGCACGCCTTGCAGTGGAAACGCATGCTGGGAACCTGGTGGCAGATTCTGCGCACGCCGCAGTTTGTGGCGTTCTCGGCGCTGTCCATGGCTTCTTACGGCGGCCTGTTTACCTATCTGGCGGCATCGTCTTTTGTCTATATCCGGGTACTGGGTTTTAGCGCGACGCAATACGGTTTGACCATGTTTCTCAACTCCTTCGTTTATCTGCTGGGCACCTTTGCCTGCCGCCGCTTGGTGGCGCGTTTTGGCGTGCGGCGCAGCGTCGCGATAGCTGGCGTGTTTTCACTGGTGGGCGGCAGCAGCATGGCCTTGCTGGCGCTGGCGGGCGTGGTTGCGGGCTGGGCCATCATGCTGCCCATGTGCTTCTTCATTTTTGCCCATGGCATTCACCAGCCCTGCGGCCAAAGCGGTGCGGTGGGGCCTTTTCCGCAGGCTGCCGGTGCCGCCTCAGCCATGAACGGATTTTTGATGATGGTGGCGGCCTTTTTCACCGGGCGGTGGCTGGGTGTGCACATGGATGGCACCGTGCTACCGCTGACCCTCAGCATATGCTTTTGGAGTGTGCTGCTGGCTCTGAGTGCCTGGACCCTGGTACACCGCTATGGCCGGGTCTGAGATCAGGCCACTCCCCTTTCACCTTGCCCTGGCTGGCCCCACCGCCTCAGGCAAAACGGCGGCGGCACTAGAGATCGCCCGGCACTATGCCGTGGAAATCATCAGCGTGGATTCGGCCCTGGTTTACCGCGGCATGGATATCGGCACGGCTAAGCCCACGGCAATGGAACAAGCTTCTGTGGTGCACCACCTGATTGATATCCGCGATCCCTTGCAAGCCTACAGTGCGGCCGAGTTTGTGCGCGATGCCAGCGCCCTTATTCAGGACATCAGCACCCGAGGCAAACTGCCCCTGCTGGTGGGCGGCACGATGTTGTATTTCAAGGCGCTAGCCGATGGCTTGGACGACATGCCACCAGCCGATGCCGCGGTGCGTGAGGCCTTATCGGTAGAGGCCGCCGAAAAGGGTTGGCCCGCCATGCATGCGCAACTGATGACGGTGGACCCGATAACGGCCCAACGCCTGGCCCCGGCTGATAGCCAGCGCATCCAGCGCGCGCTGGAGGTTTATCGCATCAGTGGTTTACCGCTCTCGCACTTTCACGCAGCCAAGGCAGATGCCGCCGCTGCAACACCTTCCAACGGCGTGCTGATATCCCTCGAACCGTCCGAGCGCGCCTGGCTGCATGGGCGCATCGCTCAGCGCTTTGATGCCATGTTGGCCGGCGGTTTTCTGGACGAAGTCAAGACTTTGCGCGCGCGCGGCGATCTGCACATCGACCTACCCTCCATGCGTTGCGTAGGTTACCGTCAGGCTTGGGAAGCACTGGACGGGCTCTGGCCCATGAGAGAACTGCGCGACAAGGGCGTATTTGCCACGCGCCAACTTGCCAAACGCCAGATCACCTGGTTGCGCTCCATGCCGCAGCGCCACATCGTGGCCTGCGATGCAGACAACGCACTCAGCCAGGTTCTAAGCAAGGTGCATGTGGCCGTGCAGAACAAGCCCCTGAGTGGCGGTTGATCACAGACCTCTGTTACAACAACACCGCATGACCCTGCGCATTCGTGATTTGAACAAACACTACGGTGAAACACCGGTGTTTGCCAACGTCACTCTGGATGTGGCACCGGGCGAATTCGTCGCCATCGTGGGCGAATCAGGCGTGGGCAAGTCGACCTTGTTGAACTGCATGGCCGGACTGGACCACTGGGACAATGGCACGGTGCAGATCGAAGGTGTGGACATCGGCGTCCTGAATGAAGACGCACGTGCCCTGCTGCGGCGCGAAAAGGTGGGCTTTGTTTTTCAAGCCTTCCACGTGCTGCCGCACCTCGATGTGTTTCAAAACGTAGCCTTGCCGCTGCTGCTGTTGGGTCAGCCTGACGACGCGCGTGTGCAAGCCATGCTGGAAGCTGTGGGGCTTGGCAGCTTGGGGCACAGACTGCCGCAACAACTCAGTGGCGGCCAATTGCAGCGTGTGGCCATTGCGCGCGCCCTGGTACATAAGCCGCGCCTTCTCCTAGCTGACGAGCCCACCGGCAACCTGGATCCGACCACGGCCGCCCTCGTCATGAATGCCTTGGTGCAGCAGTGCCGGGCACAGCATGCTTCTTTGGTTCTGGTCACCCATTCCGTGCTGGCAACCGAGCTGGCCGATCGGGTTTTGCACCTTAGTGCAAACGGTTTGGGCCTGTTGTAAATCGACGCCAGCCAAACACTCTGTTACAAGGTGCGATAGACCCGACACCGGCGCAGGCACTAAGCTCGTCTGCAATGGAGATCAAGAAGCCTATGAGTTGGAAAATATCGCACCTTTCTTCCAGTCTGATGGGACTGTTGCGTGAACGCGACCCTAATCAAAACGCTGGAACACAGTCGCAGGTGGAGCACATCCGCGAGGAAATGCTCGACTGCATGGGCCGTTTTCTGGAAGGCCGGGCCGTGCGCCCACCGGTTTGGGCCAAGGTGCTTGAAGCCGACGACATCCAAACTCTTTGGTATCTGCGAAGCGATGTGATGCACATGCTATGTGGTCACTGTGGCGAAACTTTAGCCGCGAAAAAACTCAACACACTCACCGAATTGTTTCAAGGCCACCTGCCCAAGGCCCAGTACGCCAGCGCCAAACGCAGAACATGACCCCCACGCTTGCCGCTGCGCGTGCTGCGCTGCCCCCCGAGGGGGCGCATTTCGCCTAGGAGCGTGGGCGGCAGAAACTAGGGTTGTCACTAACGACGTAATGTGAGGTGGAGCGTTAACTGGGAATGAGCACTAGCTACATTCCATACCAGCCCGAA
>CAIQYP010000196.1 GCA_903876045.1 uncultured beta proteobacterium
GTGGGACTCAAAGCCGCATTGGGCCGGGTTCTGGCTCACGATGTGGTCTCTCCCATCGATGTGCCGGCACATGACAACTCCGCCATGGATGGGTTTGCATTTGACGGCTCTCTGCTTAAAACAGCGCAATCACTGAACCTGGAGGTAGTAGGTACCGCGTTGGCCGGCAAAGCCTGGAGCGGCACTATAAGCAGCACGCAGTGCCTGAAGATCATGACCGGTGCCGTCATGCCCGCTGGACTGGACACTGTGGTACCGCAAGAGCTAGTGCAGACCGATGGCAATCGCATCACTATTCCCGCAGATGCCTTGAGGCGTGGTGACAATCGACGCTTCAAGGGCGAAGACCTTTGCAAAGGTAAACCGGCGCTGGTTGCTGGTGACGCCGTGGGACCTGCAGCACTCGGACTACTGGCCAGCCTGAACATTGCTCAAATTGAAGTTCAGCGCAAACTGCGGGTAGCCTTCTTTTCTACGGGGGATGAAATTCTTAGCCTGGGCGAAAGCCCGCGCGAAGGCGCGGTGTACGACAGCAATCGCTACACCTTGTTCGGACTGCTAACGCGCATGGGCGTTGAGGTGCTGGACATGGGCGTGGTGCCCGATGACCCGCTGGCACTGGAACAAGCCTTCGGCGCAGCATCCGCGCAGGCAGACGCCATCATCACGAGCGGCGGTGTCAGCGTCGGCGAGGCCGACCACACCAAAGCCGTGATGCGCAAGCTAGCAGGTGGCGAAAGCGGCGTTGCATTCTGGAAGATTGCGATGCGCCCCGGGCGACCGATGGCTGTGGGCCGAATTGGTTCAGCCATGTTATTCGGACTGCCCGGCAATCCGGTGGCGGTGATGGTGACCTTCCTGGCCTTTGTACGTCCAGCCCTGTTGCAGATGATGGGGCGTGCAACTAAGGAGGTTCCAATGCTGAAGGCACGCAGCCAGGAAGCCATCCGCAAAAAACCGGGCCGCACCGAGTACCAGCGCGCAGTCGTGACAACCACAGATGACGGTAAATTGCAGGTACGCACAACAGGCCAACAGGGCTCAGGCGTCCTGAGTTCCATGGCGGTCGCCAATGGTTTACTGGTCTTGCACCATGAGCAGGGCAACGTAGCCGTAGATCAAGAGGTCGATGTCTTGATGTTTGACGGCGCTATTTAGCAGGTTGCGTGTGCCATTTGCGAAGGCACAGCGTCAGCCCCGCCCCAACACCTTTTCCACACCTGCATTGGCCAATGCATCAGCGCGCTCGTTACCCGGGTCGCCGGCGTGGCCTTTTACCCAACGCCAATCGATAGAGTGACCGGCACCAGCCACCAGCGCATCAAGGCGTTGCCAGAGATCCACATTCTTCACGGGTTGTTTGGCTGCGGTCTTCCAGCCCTTGGCCTTCCAGCCAACCAGCCACTCAGTGATGCCCTTGAGCACATACTGGCTGTCCAGGTGCAAGACCACGTCGCAGGGACGCTTGAGTGCAGCCAAAGCCTCAATCACCGCCGTCATTTCCATGCGGTTATTCGTGGTGCCTAGCTCGCCACCGCAAAGTTCTTTTACTGACCCGTCGGCCGAACGCAAGAGCACGCCCCAGCCGCCCGGACCGGGGTTGCCTTTGCAGGCGCCATCGGTATAAATCACCACTTCATTCAAGACTTTTCTCCAAATTCGAATAGTGTCCTTGCGCCTTGTTGGCCACAGACACCGACTTACCCACAAGCGGCTGTTTAGGCTTCCAAGCAGTTTCCAGCAATCGCATGCCACGAACGCGCTTGACCGCCACTAAAAAATACGCCGCACCAAAAATGGGCCACCAGCGCGCGCCAATTCGGTCCATCCATTCAAAGCGATGCAGCCACTTTTCGCTGCGCAAGGCCGGGCGGTAACAACCGAATTCACCTTTTTCTACTTCAAAGCTGAGCAGACCCAGCCAATCGCGCAGACGTAAGTAGCCGATAAATTCCCCATCCTTAGGCAGAAACAACCTGTCGTAACCAAGGCGGTGATACAAGTGACCCCGGCTTTGATTGAAGCCCCACAGGCTGGTCGGATTCATGCCGCAAATGACCACACGCCCCTCGGGCACGAGTACGCGCTCGACTTCCCGCAGCGTGGCGTGCGGATCGGAGCTGAACTCCAGGGTATGCGGCAATACCACCAGATCCAGGCAACTGGAAGGAAAGGGCAAGGCGGTGTAATCAGAAAACAGTGTTGGCTCCCGCGCAGTCGATGACCCGACCAATCCGGCCTGGTCCAGCGCCAACCACTGATGCGACATGCGGTTAGTATGCAGGCCATCGAGTTGTGCCAGCCCCAATTGCAATGCGTGGTAGCCAAAAATGTCGGACACGGTCTTGTCCAACTGCGCACGTTCCCATGCAAGAAGGTACTGCCCCGCCGGGGTCTGTAGCCAATCAACAAAACTTATAATCGAGTCGCTCAT
The DNA here is from genome assembly GCA_903876045.1 of uncultured beta proteobacterium. GTDB lineage: Bacteria > Pseudomonadota > Gammaproteobacteria > Burkholderiales > Burkholderiaceae_C > Allorhodoferax. The sequence continues at coordinate 2,435 of CAIQYP010000196.1, forward strand.
GAAGTTAATACCGCTACCCGCTTTTTCTGACAACTACATCTGGATGTTGCATGACGGGCAAAAAGCCCTCGTCGTAGACCCAGGCGACGCCCAACCTGTGCGGGATGCGTTACGGCGCGAAGGTCTGCTGCTGGAATCTATTTTAGTCACGCATCACCATGTGGACCACACTGGCGGCGTTGCCGAACTGCGCGATGCGACCGGAGCCCAAGTCTTTGGACCGGCCGGCGAAGAAATGCCCGAACCACTGACACGTTTATCTGGTGGCGAAGGCTGCACCAGCGTTGGATTGCGTTTTCAGGTGCTCGATGTGCCGGGTCATACCGCAGGCCATATCGCGTTTTACTGCGAAGCAATGGACAGTGCCCCCCTTCTCTTTTGCGGAGACACCTTGTTCAGTGGTGGCTGCGGTCGCCTGTTTGAAGGAACACCGGCTCAAATGCTGGCGTCGCTGGAAAGTCTGTCCGCCCTACCGGACACCACGCGCATCTGCTGCACCCATGAATACACCTTGAGCAATCTAAAGTTTGCCTGCGCGGTGGAGCCTGACAATGCCGACCTACAGCAATACCTTGCACAGTGCCAACAATTGAGGGCCCAGGACCTGCCGACGCTGCCATCCAACATGGCACTGGAGCGCAAGATCAACCCCTTCCTGCGTAGCCGACTACCCGCTTTGATTGCAGCGGCTACCCAACACGACGCAGCTATGGTTCATCGAGATGGCGCATTTGCAACGCTGCGCCAGTGGAAGAACGAATACCGATGAAGTTATTGCAATCGCTAGGCTTGTGCGCCTTGGTTTGGCTCACCGGCTGCGCGACCACAGTGAACCGCACGCCTCTGGACGCGACCAGCGACCCAGAAAAAATTACGCTAATCGCCAGCACAACGCTCAGCATACAACCCAAGTTGGTTGCACCAAATGCACCCGCCACGCAAAAGTTGCCTCCGGCTGACGCAGGGTCCGTGCCACAAATGGATGTAAATTCTGCTGTCGATCAGGAAGCAGATCAACGCGCTAGCTCTCGTGCCATCGTCTCCTTAACACCGCCCAAGGACTTGTGGGAACGCATACGTCGCGGATACGCCATGCCGGATTTAGACAATGGTCTGGTGCATGACCGCGAGCAGTGGTATGCCACGCGACCGGACTACATCTTCCGCATGACGGAGCGCTCCAAGAAATACCTGTTCCACATCGTCGAGGAACTGGAATTGCGCAATATGCCCACAGAACTGGCCTTGCTGCCATTCGTGGAAAGTGCGTTCAATCCACAGGCTGTGTCTGGTGCCAAGGCGGCGGGCATGTGGCAATTCATGCCGGCCACTGGCCGCACCTTCGAGCTAAAGCAAAACGTCTTCCGGGATGATCGTCGTGACGTGCTGGCCTCGACCCGAGCTGCATTGGACTACCTTCAGAAGCTCTACAACATGTTTGGCGACTGGCATCTGGCATTGGCCGCCTACAACTGGGGCGAAGGCAGCGTAGGCAAGGCAATTGGCAAAAATCAACGTGCCGGATTGAATACTGGCTACCCCGACCTGACCATGCCAATGGAAACACGCATGTATGTGCCCAAGCTCCAAGCCATCAAAAACATCGTGGCCCAGCCCGAAAGCTTCAACTCGCACCTGCCACAAATTGGAAATCACCCTTACTTTGATAGCGTCACCATACACCGCGACATGGACGTGACGGTTGCGGCAAAACTTGCCGAAGTGTCCATGGAGGACTTCAAGGCTCTCAACCCCTCGGTCAACAAACCGGTGATCATGGCGGCAGGCACCCCTCAAATCCTTCTGCCCTGGGACAACGCCAAGGTATTCCAGACCAATCTGGACGCCTATGGCGGCCAACGCCTTGCCAGTTGGACCGTATGGGTCGCACCTAGCAACATGCGTGCGGCAGATGCCGCAAAAAAATTCGGTATGGGCGAAGCAGAATTTCGCAATATCAACAGCATTCCGCCGCGCATGATGATTCGCCCCGGCTCGGCACTGCTGGTACCACGTGGCACACACACCGAACAGGATGTAACCAGCCATGTGGCCGACACCGGGCAGGTGTCGCTATCACCGGAAATCGTGCTTATCAAGACCCTCGTACGCGCGGGCAAGGGTGCGACGGTGAGCAGCATCGCACTGAAGTACAAAGTGGCTGCAGCCAGCGTCGCGCAGTGGAATGGCGTCAGCACCTCTGCAGGGTTCAAGAACAAGCAGGCAGTGATCTTGTTTCTGCCGCAGAGCCATGCCCGAAAGGCCGCTGCGGCTTCGACACCTGCCATTGCAAAGGCAACAACTGCGCGCGCTGCAAAGCCCAAACGAGCAGCGGTTCCTGCCACAAAAAAGCACAAGTAAAACGACCTGGAACAAAGGCGCCTAGCGCCGATCTACCAGCGCGTGGGCTATGGTGCCAAGATCTACATATTCCAGTTCACTGCCCACTGGCACCCCGCGCGCCAAGCGCGTGGACTTCAAACCACGGGCCTTCAGACCTTCACTGATCACATGGGCGGTGGCCTCTCCCTCAGCGGTGAAGTTGGTAGCGAGGATGACCTCCTGAACCACCCTGTCACAAGCCCGCTCAAACAGCTTCTTCAAGCCCAACTCATTGGGACCTATGCCATCCAGGGGACTGAGCTTTCCCATAAGCACAAAGTACAGACCTTTATAAGCTCCCGTGCGCTCCATAGCAGACTGATCGGCGGGAGTTTCCACTACACATAGCTTGGTGTGGTCGCGCTTCTCATCCAGGCAAGTGGCGCAGACGGAATGTTCGGTAAAGGTGTGACAAAGTTCACAATGCTGGGTCAGATTGCAGGCATCCTGCAGGGCGCGCGAGAGGAATTGCGCGGCGGCACGGTCATGCTGCAGCAGATGAAACGCCATGCGCTGGGCCGACTTTATGCCCACGCCGGGCAGGCGTTTCAAGGCCTGGATCAGCGCATCTAGCGAATGGGCGTCGGACATGCAGCGCAGTAGATCTCAATCAGAACGGGAACTTCATGCCACCCGGCAGACCTGGCATGCCGGCAGTAATCTTGCCCATTTTTTCAGTGGAAGTTTCTTCGGCTTTGCGCACGGCTGCGTTAAAGGCAGCGGCTACCAAATCTTCCAGCATGTCCTTGTCTTCGGCCAGCAGGCTGGGGTCAATCACCACGCGTTTGACTTCGTGTTTACAGGTCATGGTGACCTTGACCAGACCCGCACCGGACTCGGCGCTCACTTCAATATTGCCCAGTTCGTCCTGGGCCTTTTTCATGTTTTCCTGCATCACCTGCGCTTGTTTCATGAGGCCGGCGAGTTGTCCTTTATTGAACATGTTTATCCTTCAAGGGTTTCAAAAAAATTAGAGCGGTTTGAGCGAGCCAGGAACGATTTTCGCGCCAAAGTCCCGCATCATCGTCTGCACAAATGGGTCGTCCAGAATTATCTTTTCAGCGGCGCGCTGCTTCTCTTCGGAAGCTGCCGAATTGCGCCGCGCGGGACAGTCGGTAACCCGGCCAATCTCAACCGCCAACGTGATGTCGAAACCAGCATTTCGCAAAGCAGTTGTCAGGCGCTCACGCGAGCTAGGTTGGTTCAACGTTTCGCGCTCCACCCGCAACAACCATTGGTCTGTATCGCGCGCCACCAACTGCGACTGCAGTGCCAACTCACGCACGATGGCGCCAATGGTTTCAGCAGCCACCAGTTGCTGTACCGTGGCAAACCAGAAGTCGCCCTCTTCATCCGGAATCAAGATTGGTGCCACGGGACTAAGCGCCATGTCAACGCGCGATTCAGCCTGTTGACGCACCGGCATCGCCAACACCCTTGTAACGGAGGGGGCTAGTCGCAACGGCTCCAGCGCAGGGATCTCACTTTCATCCAGCGACTGCTCGGAATGAGGGGTGGTATCCAGCACGCCCAGCATCTGTCCAGCAGGCAATTCGTCGGATGGTTCTACCGGTACGGGGGTTGGTGCTATGGCACGCGGTACCAAAGACGCGGCAAGTGGCACATCCGGTCCAGGACCATCTTCCCAGGGCTGCACAGTGCGTGGTTTAGGCTGCACCGCAACCGCAACAGGCGGTGCAGTCATGGGCGCAACTGCCCTGGCCGTAGGCGCCGCATCAACAGGTGCAATCCGCGGCTCAGCGCGCGTTAGAGTTTTTTTTTCAGCCGATGGTTTGAAGGCCAGCAGACGCAGCAACACCATGGTGAGTGCGGCGTACTCATCGGGTGCCAGCCCCAGATCGGCGCGGCCATGCAGACAAATGCTGTACAGCAACTGCGTTTCATCTACCGGCATTAGTTCGGCCAGGCGCGCAATATCTGCCGCCTCCGGGTCTGACTCGTCTCCAGACACTGGGCCAGCGGCTTGCAACACGGCCATGCGTTGCAAAACAGTGGACATTTCTTCTAGCGTGGATGCAGCACTCAGGCCATTGAGGCGCAAGGTCTCTGATGTTTCAACCACTTGTTTACCGTCGCCGTTGGCAAGGGCTTCAATCAACCGGAATACATAACTGCGGTCTACACTACCCAGCATCTGTCGCACGGCTACTTCCTGCAACTGACCAGAGCCAAAGGCAATTGCCTGGTCGGTCAGGCTGAGCGCGTCGCGCATGGAACCGCGAGCGGCACGCGCCAACAGACGCAAAGCCTGCACTTCTGCATTGACGTTTTCAAGTCGCAATACCTGTACCAGATGCTCACGAATCGTCTCCGGCGCCATCGGCCGCAGATTGAACTGCAAGCAACGCGACAGCACCGTCACGGGCACTTTTTGCGGATCGGTTGTGGCCAATACAAACTTGAGATACTCAGGTGGTTCTTCCAGGGTTTTCAACATGGCGTTGAAAGCCGTGTTGGTGAGCATGTGCACCTCATCGATCATGAATACCTTGAAGCGCCCTTGCACTGGTTTATAGACCGCTTGCTCCAGCAGGGCTTGCACCTCATCCACACCGCGATTCGACGCGGCATCCAACTCGGTGTAATCGACAAATCGGCCACTGTCGATATCGGTACACGCTTGGCAAACTCCGCAGGGTGTGGCCGTAATTCCGCCCGTGCCGTCAACGCCCTGGCAATTCAGCGACTTGGCCAAAATACGCGAAACCGTGGTCTTGCCTACGCCCCGCGTGCCGGTGAACAAATAGGCGTGATGGAGGCGCTGTGTGGTGAGCGCATTGCTGAGAGCCTGCACCACATGGTCCTGCCCCACCATTTCGGTGAAATTGCGAGGACGGTACTTGCGGGCGAGCACGAGATAAGACATGCGCTGATTCTACGGGCTTGCACTTCGCCCATCTTGAGTCAATCGGCTCAGACTACAATACGGATTGACGGGCCCCCTCGCATGGTAAAGCGGCCAACCGGGTCAGGTGGGGAACCAAGCAGCCCTAACTGTGGAGCCAGTGCCGAGGTAAGGCTCGTCAACCTCATTTTTGAAATCCTTTTGCTGACAAAGCGTTACGACTGAAACTCGTTGTTAAGTCCTGGATTTGTATCACCTGGGTGTGGCACGTAACCTATACGTGGGCAGCAAAAAGAAGCGGCGTTGCTAGGCACCTTAGGGCCAATAATTACCAGACCTAAACAGGCCAAGTTCATGAAACTTGTGGTCGAGACCGGCTCTGACCTTCAGCGTTTGCTAGCTCACTTCGCCATCTGCAAACTTAGCGAGCTGCGCACAGCAGACTTCGTCCGAGTTACCCGCCCACTCGACTCCAAGAGAGTCGTGTGAGCGGTGCCAGTGCTCCCTAATGGTGCGAGCCACTGAGGCCAGCACCACCTCCACCATTGCCAGTACCACCGCCACCACCATTGCCGGAGGATGACGCATGATTTTCACTGTGTGCCGCATTGGACGTAGCACTACCTACGCTAGCTACGCTGAGGTGGTTCTCATGCGTCTCGGAGGCTTCGCCGTCATGCTTTACGGCACGGCTCAGCCCATCGGCTTGTGCAGCGGCCACCACCGGGGACATGACAGCCTGTCGATCGGTCTTCAGCGCAGCAATCGCGGCGGCCAAAGCTGCTTTGTCTGCCGCCACGGCGCTGGAGGCTAACAGTGCAGCGGCCTTGTCAGTGGCTAACTGAGTTCGTGCTGCCGCAAGTACCGCTTTGGCGGCGGCAATAGTGGAGGGGTCTCCCGCCAGCGTGTCGGCCTTCAATGCCGCTTCGGCCTTGTCCACCGCTGCACGATCAGCCGTGATGGTGGCACTACCCAGCGCGGCCACCACATCTGCCTTGAGTTGAGCCTGATCGGCTTTGACTGCCAGGCGGTCCGCACTTAAAAAGGCTTTGGCCGCAGCGTCAAGTGCCATTTGGTCTTTTTGCAGCGTCTGGCGAGCGGCCTGCACTACGCTTAAGTCTGCCGTTGTAGACACATTTGCAGCCTTGTCGGTCTCGTACTGTGTCAGCGCCGCTTTCAGCACCTGGAGGTCGCTGATGACTTGATTCTGAGCAGTCGTGACTTCAGGCGGCAACGTACTGGTGGTGCTCGGAGTTGTGGTCTGAGCCTGGGCTGCGCCAGCAGCCATGGCAAGGGTGACAAAGGCCAAACGAAATAATGGAAGTGTTTGCATGTTTCCCTTCTGGTGAGTTGAACGTAGCCATCCTCCATCCCATTTGTTAATGGGATGTGAAGTTAATCGTCCCAAATTGAAAGCAGTTGTTCACGCTTCGCTTTCAAACGGGTTGAAAATTCAACCTCATGAGACTGAGCATGTCATGGGGTCTGACCAATCCTCAGCGCGTTTTGGCGGCGATTGCGGCCCGCAACTGCGGCAGGGCGAGCAGCATGGCCTGGCGTCCGGCTTCAATAGAACGCTTGCGCGCGCCAAAGTCAGCACTGGAAATACCATTCAAAACGGGACGTACCACCACATCGGCATCCCGGAGTTCGAAGGTATTGATGCTCTTGCCCATGATCGAAAAAGTCTGTAGCAAGATATCCAAGGTACCACCCGTGAGATTGCCCTCGGGTGGACTTGAAATGTCGACAGCGATGACCAGTTCGGCACCCATTTTGTGGGCGGCGCGCACCGGCACCGGCGACACCAACCCGCCATCCACATAGTCACGACCAGATATCTTGACTGGTTGGAACACAGCCGGCACAGCGCTGGACGCCCGCACCGCAGTACCGGTATCGCCACGTTGGAAAACGGTGTCCACACCGGTGTTCAGGTCCGTGGCCACAATGCCCAAGGGCATGGGCATGTTCTCAATCAAGCGCGAATTGACTTGGGCATTGACGTAGCGCGCCAACGCCTCGCCTCGCAAGGCACCTCGGCTAAAGATTTGGAGGCTCCAATCAGCAATGGCCGCCTCCTCCATGGTTTCCGCCACCTGTTGCAGCTGTGCTCCCGTTTTGCCACTGGCATAGATGGCAGCCACCAAGCTGCCCGCGGAGGTACCTGCCACCAGGTTGGGGCGAATGCCGGCCTCTTCGAGAACCTGTATCACCCCTACATGCGCAAAACCACGTGCTGCGCCGCCGCCCAGCGCAAGCCCGATGCGAGGTGGCACCTTGGTGGCAGAAGGCGGTTGCACTGGCAGGGTCGGATTAATTGGGGGCGGCGTAGTGCAGCCTGTAATCAGCAGGGCAAGCAGGCAAGGAAGAATGCAGGAGCGAAGTAGTGTCATAGGGTTCAAAGCCGGCGAAGGGCCGAGTCCGGTATTCTGTGTCAAAGCAAATGGCTGTTCGGCCGCGTGAGGTCAATTTTTTTGGTGTATCGCTCATGAAAATTCTGGCAATTCTTCTTATGGTTATTTTGGCCCTGGCTGCCACTTTGCTGCTGGCGGGTCAGCTCGGCTTCCTTAGCGGCCAGCCCCCCGCAGACCTTGGCGTTCGTAATGGACACCTCAAGCCACCTTCCGCCACGCCCAATAGCGTGTCAAGCCAGGCAGACCTGTACCCTGACCATCCGCAGCGCAGCTATGCCAGCATTGCGCCCATCCAATTCACTGGCGACCCCGACCAGGCGATGCAAAAATTGGTCCACATACTCAAAACCAACGAACGCACGGTGCTGGTAACGCAACAACCGGACTATCTTTATGCCCAATGCAGCACGCCACTGCTGCACTTTACCGACGATGTCGAATTTTGGCTCGACCGCACTGCCGGCGTCATCCAACTTCGCTCAGCCAGTCGCATGGGACATGGTGACTTGGGTGCCAACCGAGCCCGAATTGAAAAACTAAGGGCCCAGTTCCTGTCACAGAACTGAGCCCTTGCGTTTAGCAGCAAATGCCTAGCGGGTGGTAGCTTCTTCCGGCTTGGACTTGCCTTCCTTCTTTGGCAATGGCTGAATGTCGAGCAAGACTTCGGTCTTGCTTTCGTCCGTCTCATCCAGGTCCACCGTCAGGCGACCACCATCGACCAGGCGGCCGAATAGCAGCTCGTCTGCCAGGGCACGACGGATCGTGTCCTGAATCAAACGCTGCATTGGGCGCGCACCCATGAGTGGATCGAAACCCTTTTTGGCAAGGTGTTTGCGCAACTTGTCGGTGAACGTGACATCAACTTTCTTGTCCGCCAATTGCGTCTCGAGTTGCAGCAAGAATTTGTCCACCACGCGCAGAATCACGTTCTCGTCGAGTGCCTTGAAGCTGACCAGCGCATCAAGACGGTTGCGGAACTCCGGCGTGAACAAGCGCTTGATATCAGCCATCTCGTCACCTGCTTCACGCGGGTTGGTGAAGCCGATGGTGGCCTTGTTCATCGTCTCCGCGCCCGCATTGGTCGTCATGATGATGATGACGTTGCGGAAGTCGGCCTTGCGTCCGTTGTTATCCGTCAGCGTACCGTGGTCCATCACCTGCAGCAGCACATTGAAGATGTCGGGATGGGCCTTCTCGATCTCGTCCAGCAGCAGTACGCAATGTGGCTTCTTGGTAACGGCTTCGGTCAGCAACCCTCCTTGGTCAAAACCAACATAGCCCGGAGGCGCACCGATCAGTCGGCTAACGGCATGGCGCTCCATGTATTCGCTCATGTCAAAGCGAATCAGGTCAATGCCCATGATGTAGGCCAACTGCTTGGCGGCTTCGGTCTTGCCGACCCCCGTGGGGCCACTGAACAAGAAAGAACCAATCGGCTTGTCGCCCTTACCCAGGCCGGAACGAGCCATCTTGACAGCCGAGGTCAGCACGTCGATCGCTTTGTCCTGGCCGAAAACGACATTGCGCAGATCACGCTCCAAGGTGCGCAGTTTGCCGCGGTCGTCGTTGGAAACATTGGCCGCAGGAATGCGGGCAATCTTGGCCACGATTTCCTCGACTTCCGTCTTGGTGATCGTCTTCTTGCGCTTGCTGGCTGGCAGGATGCGCTGTGCCGCACCGGCTTCATCAATCACGTCAATCGCCTTGTCGGGCAAATGGCGGTCGTTGATGTACTTGGCGCTCAACTCGGCGGCGGCCTGCAGAGCCGCCACGGCGTACTTGACGTTGTGGTGCTCTTCAAAGCGTGATTTGAGCCCCTTCAGAATTTCGACTGTTTGCTCGACCGTAGGCTCGACCACGTCCACCTTCTGGAAGCGGCGTGACAAGGCAGCGTCTTTTTCAAAAATGCCACGGTATTCGGTGAAGGTGGTTGCACCAATGCACTTCAGTTGA
>CAIQYP010000197.1 GCA_903876045.1 uncultured beta proteobacterium
GTGAACTCATGCGGTGAATGAACTTGCCATCATCGGTCAGCAAAAGCATGCCGGTGGTGTCCTGATCCAGGCGCCCCACAGCTTGCACGCCCTGCACTGCGGCCTTTTGTGGCCGTGTACGCAGGGGCGAAGGCAGCAAGGTGTAGATGCTGGGATAAGTGGAGGGCTTTTGTGAGCACTCAGTGGCAGTAGGCTTGTTGAGCACCAGATACGCTCTTTCGGCGTAAGGCCAATCGACGCCTTGAACCTTGAACCGAAAATTGGTCGTGTCAAATTCGGCCGAAGCATCCGCGCAAAGTGACGGGGCATTTTCCACATCACCGCCGTAGACCTGCACATGGCCCTGCTGAATCAAGCCAGCACAGACCCGCCGGGTACCAAAACCCTGGGTATAAAGTATTTCCTGCAATTGCATACCCGTAGTATCGCAGTGCAGATAACCTACGCCTACACCGGTGCGCAATCTACTTGCCAGTGTGCATACTCAACGCAGTAAACTGCGCCCTGAACATGCATTGGGCCGACGTGCACACTACGAGGGGGAAAGATGGCAGTTTCTTTTATTGCAGGCTTTCTGCTTTGCTTGATCGCAGTGGCACTGTACGTCTGGCAGCAGCGCAGCAAGCCACCGAAGCGAACCCTTATCCCAAAAGATTGGCCGCTTTTTTCGCGCACTTTGGTCAGCAGCAAAGAGCGCAAAGTCTGGACTTGGTTGCAAAAAGTGATGCCGGATCAACACGTCATGATCAAACTCCCGGTTACCCGCTTTACCATCCCGGCCAAACATGAAGAGGCCGAGTATTGGTACAACTTGCTCAATCGCGTGTATTGCACCTTCACGGTCTGCAACGCGGATGGTCGGATCATGGGATGTATAGACGTGCCGGGCCCCATGGGCTTATCCATGAGTAACCAAACACTTAAATACGGCCTTCTGGCCCAATGCGACATTCCCTATTGGGTGGTGGAGCCCGAAAACCTGCCGCACAGCAGCCAAATCCGAACAGCCTTTCTGGGCAAGGCTGCAGCCAGTCTTGACCCGCGCGACCTCATGGATTCAAAACTCAAAGATGTTGCGAATAATTTGCAGGCCGTCGTCTCACGCCAGAGGAGCGGCAAAGGTACTTCTGCCACCGTCATTGCCGGAGACAAAACGCCAACAGGTAGCGAAGGCCCGATGACAGAAGGCTGGGAGCAAAATTCATTTATGACTCCGTTGGACAGCAGGGCAGCGGGGCTTCGTACCGAGTAGCACGCTTTCAACATGGCAAAAATTTCACAAATTGCTTTTGTGGATACCGCAAGATGCTCCGGGTGCGGTCGCTGTATTGCGGCCTGCCACCTGCCCTTGTTCCGTTTTGAAACCCAGGCTTGGCGCAAAACTGCGATATTGCAAGACAGTCAGCTTTGCACCGGCTGTGCACGATGTGAGGCGCGATGCCCGGTAGGCGCTATTTCAATGCAGATTGCCCAGCCGCAGGTTAAGCGGCAATCGCAGCACGAGCAGCGCGCGTGTTTCGAGTAGCGCGAGCCGAGCGCCTGGGCTTGAGTGACGCAATGGAACCGGATTCATCCAACAACATGGCCCGCAATTCCGCTATCGCTTGCGCGTGTATCTGGCTCACCCGTGCTTCTGTAACCTGCATCAACTTGCCGATCTGGTGCATTTTCAGATCGTCAACATAGTAATGAGACAGCACAGTACCGCTCTGCTTGGACAGACCCCGTATCGCGGTCGCCAGTGATTCCTTGAGCGCGGACCTTTCCAGCATTCCGAGCGGGTCGGCATCGCTATCCGCACAAAATACGTTCAAGTGCTGGTCCAACTCCATGATGTCTTCAAGAGAAATCAGGTTGTAGTCCGAAGCCTCTTGAAGCATGCGCTGGTATTTCTTCAATGTCATGCCTAACTCGACGGCCAGTTCACTTTCGAGCGGGACGCGTCCGAGCAAATGGCCCAAGCGCTGCATCGCACGCTCTACGGTGCGCATATCTTTGCGCAACTGCCGCGAACCATGGTCGAGCACGCGCAGGCCGTCCAGCATGGCACCCTGAACCCTCAAAGCCAAGTAATTCTTGAAATGGGCTTCGGTAATCTTTTTGGAAGTGGAAATTATCGAATTGATCAGGGCGACATGACCGTCCTGTATCAGATCAGCACAATCGACACTGGCCGGCAACTTTCTGGCCAGATTGCGCGCCAGCATTTCTACCAGCGGCGTGTGCTGCTGAACCTGCTGCTTCAATTCGTGATCGGTCAAATGTGACATTGTTCTTTATGCGGCATTTCTCGACTCAGAAACTCTGAATCAAGCCGGGAAAACGCGCCATTTCATCCCTACTACCCTTATCGGACAGATTTTGCAGCAAGTTGAGGAATTTGTCCGTAATTTCGTCCGTCTCTTCGACGCGGATGCATTCGGCCAGGCGCGTATTCATAAGTATGATTCCACGTCTTTCCAATTTCTATTGCCATGATTAGGTGGCACAAAGGACCCAACATGAACCGAACCGTCTCCAGCGCCACTGCGCAACTGCTGAAAACCATGGACAACGAATCCCTCGCCTCCTGTCTTTATGCCGCCTGCGACCTGGCGCTTCGCGCCTCGCGCGGCGATATGCCTGTGCCACCGAAAGAAATGACCACCGACCAACTGGTGCGGCAACTTATTGCGGAAATGCCTAAGCGGAGCGCGGAGCACAACAAATGACGCGGCCAGGTTGGCAATCGTGTCTGGCACAGAGCCTCTTTGCCCGCGCATTCCACAATTTTGCTGATATCAACGAGATCAGTACGCCAATGGACAAACCGAGTAAGCGGACATTGCGCTAGAAACACACTTGTGCATTGGCGCGGATAAAACGTGCTCTTCCAGTCGCATTGATAACAATTTGGCGTGCGTCGCCAGTTTGCCCAAACAGTGGACAAATGGTCACGGTACCCGCTTGGAATGCACCTGAAGTAAGTTCCGCTGTACCCAAATGTGTATACGAAATGTATTTGTTCACATTTCCATTGCCAAATGCATGCACAGCAGCAGTAGCTGATGCTTTGTAATTGAGCATCACTTCTTCAGAAGTCTGATGCACTCCATCATTGTTAACATCGTGAAAAATAATCCATCCTTGATCCCAACCCCCAAGTGACGAGCAAGTGAACCCATCGGTTGACTTGCAGACCACAACCCGAGAACCCCTTTTAATGGCTTCGCTGCGAGCCAAATACAGCGCTTCCAGAAAGCTATCGGCGACCGCTCGGATCTGCAACGATTTGACAATGGCACTCAATGGCGCAACCCCAATTGAGAGTACGCTTGCTGCAATAGCCATTGCCACCAATAACTCGATAAGTGTCATGCCTCTGCAAAAAAAATTGGATGTCCATCGATTCGACCCAAACAATGTCAACTGTGAACCGTACCTACAATGAAGCTCTCCTTTCGTTCCGCAACTGTCTATATTTGCATTCCACATGGAACTGCAATATGCCGACACTTTGGAAATCAAGCTTGATCAAATTCTGACGAAAATTTACTCAACGTCTGACTGTTTTTTGGCAATCGGTGGCGATGTCCCGCTCGTAGTTGAAGGTTGAGGTTGGTGGTTGAAGCCGTCAGGCCCTA
>CAIQYP010000198.1 GCA_903876045.1 uncultured beta proteobacterium
AATCATTCAAGAAAGTCAGAGGTTATGCAGACTTGAAAACCCTGATAAACGGTCTTCGACCCAAGCTCCAAACATCCAGGAAGGTCGCATAATATTCATGACCACCGACCCAAACCTGCAACTGAGTTCGGGACATCGCCCGTTTATACCCAGTAGTTCTGGGTAAACCTCGCCGTTCTTGCGCCGATTCCAAATTTCGCCGCGCCAAACGCCAGTGCGCGCCACTTCATCCCACATGCTCGCGTAAAAGGCGTTGTCGTGCCGGTCTGAATGAAGGATGCGCATATTACGTCCCAGCACTTCTGCTCGGCTATAGCCCGTGATACGTGTAAACGCGTCATTGACTTCGGTGACAGTGCCCTGAGCGTCGGTGACGACAATACCTTCGTGCGTGTGTCCAAATACGCTGGCGGCAATCTGCTGCCGTTCTTCAGCTCGCTTGCGCGCTGATATATCCCTGACGATAGAGAGAATCGCTGATGTACCGGCGAAATAAATTGGCTTTGCAAAAATCTCGACCGGAATTACCTTTCCGCATTTAGCTATTTGTCGCCACTCAAACCTGTCTCCACTTTCCAAAGCATGCACCAAATGGACTTTGACCTCTGACTGCAATTCCGGCGGTGCCAATTCGTGGGCAGACATCAGTAAGAGTTCGTCACTGCTGTAACCGTAACGCCCAACAGCAGTCCGATTCGCATGAAGAATTTTCCCATCGGTATTCAAGACGAACACGGCTTCTGGCAGTGCATCAAGTAGAGAGAGGCTATCTATCGCGTGCAGAGTTTGAGTCATTGTTTCCTGGCAGTTGACCGTATAAACAAAAGTTCTTACCCCCTCCGTTGAGTGCCCATATCACACTCCTTTCATGGCACCATCGCGCCTTGTTTTCGTGGCGGTCTTGCGCAGAGCCAGGGGCAATTGAATGTCAAAACGTGGTGCGTGCATAACATCTCCATCTTTCATTGTTGTATGAACTCGCCTGCACACCAAAGTAACCGTAAAGTATCGTCCAACCCCCCCAAAATCCATTAACATTTCGCGACATGAGGGAAAGCCCTCACTTTGTACAGGACCACATCTCATGACGGTACTCGTACGCGCAGCCAGCCTACAGGGCTATCCCGAGTTGGCTCAACAGTGTGGGGTGGACCCGCGGGCTGCGATGCGGCGGGTGCGCCTGTCCATGCGGAATCTGGAGGATGTCGATAGCCTAATTCCGTACACCGCCCTGATTAATCTTTTGGAGCAAACAGCCGCTGAGAGCGGATGCCTAGACTTCGGGCTGCGCTTGGCGCGGCAGCAGGGTATAGGTGTTCTGGGCCAACTGGCCATGCTGTTTCAACATGCACAGACATTGGGCGATGCCTTGCAACTGGCATCGCACTACATCTTTGTGCACAGCCCGGCAGTGAGGCTGGCGGTGGTGCCGGTGGCCGGAAAAACACAACTGGTCGATCTGATCTTTGCACTAGACATTCCTTTGCTGCCACAACGGGCACAGACACAGGAGCTCTCGCTGGGTCTCATTGTCAGCGGCATCGTGACCGTCAGCCAGGGGCTAGTGCACCCCTTGCTGGCGCGCTTGCCGCATGCCCAGATGGGGCCCGACAGCAGCTACCAGAGCACTTTGGGCTGCTCCTGTGAGTTCAACGCGCCGGTGACGGCAGTGCGCTTGGAGGCAGCGAGTCTGCAACAGGCATTGCCCGCCCACAACTCCCAGTTGAAGCAATTTGCCCAAGACTATCTGGATCGACAATTCGGTAACCCGGAGCAGCATTTCGGGGCCCGCATCCGCAGCATGGTGCAGCGTTTTTTGAGTAGCGGCATGGGCAATCAGGCCACCATCTCGCAGGCACTGTCCATCAACCCACGCACTCTGCAACGCCGTCTGGCGGTTGAAGGGCTGTACTTCGAGGATATGGTCGATGAAATTCGCAAGCACCAATTCATAGAGCTTGTCCAGCAGGCCGTATCACCCCCCTTTTCCCAGATTGCAGGGATGTTGGGCTATACCGAAACCTCAACCCTTAACCGAAGCTGTATGCGATGGTTTGGCTGCACCCCTAGCGTGCTCAAAAGGCGCTTGGCCGTCAGAAGTTCATAACTCCGACATAGATGTTGTCTGATGGCAATCTGCACGTTCAGAAACTATTTTGGTAAGCAAAATAGTTGGACTTCCATATTGCCGCCATTCGCCAATGCTCGGATACGCTGAGTACTTGACTTACAAACGTACCGAGTGAATAACCGGAACCAGCCCGTCAGAGCCAACGGCATGTGATTTGGGCAAATCACCAGCGTCAAAAAACGAAAATGTATAGAGCAGACCTTCGCCAAATACTTTCCAAGGACAGATGTACGTCCCATTCCAGTCACACCAGGCAGCGAGGTCGTCGGCTCTTGGGCCGCGGGAGCGGGGATATGTGGGGAATAATGATGACGATGATGGGCAAGAAGTTAAGTCCGGATTGGTAATCGAACCTATGCTCAGCCAGGGAGGCAGACCTCCGCAGGAATACAACCATGCGACATGTAAAAACACAACACTGGCTTTGCTTCTTGGGCCCCATGTTGCTTACGTTGGTACTGGCCTTCGCCGGCACCGTACGGGCTCAGACCTATTCCGTATTGGTAGTGCCGCAATTTCCGGCGGTGGAAATCCACCGAGACTGGACACCTCTCCTGGTCCGTCTGCAAAAGGAAACCGGCCTGAGTCTCACTCTGCAGGTCTCGGCCAGCATTCCGGAGTTTGAAGACCTGCTTTTGGCCGGGCAGCCCGACTTTGCCTACATGAATCCTTACCACCAGGTAATGGCCAAGAAAGCAAAGGGCTATATCCCGCTTGTGCGCGGCAGCAATCTACTTACCGGGGTGTTGCTGGTGCGCAAAGATGACCCGATCAAGTCCGTCAGGGAGCTCGATGGCAAGGAGGTCGCCTTTCCCGCACCCAACGCTTTCGGTGCCTCGCTGTGGATTCGCGCCCTGCTGGCCGAAAAGGAAAAAGTGCACATCACGCCGGTGTACGTCAAAACTCACTCCAACACTTACCGCTATGTGGTCATGGGTCGTGCACAAGCAGGCGGCGGTATCAACAACACGCTGTCCGAAGAGCCCGAAGAGATACGCGCGAATTTGCGCATCCTGATGGAAACCCCAGGCGTGGCTCCACACCCCTTGAGTGCCAATCCGCGTGTACCTGAATCGACGCGCCAAAAGGTGACTGCAGCGTTGCTGCGCATCGATTCAGACGGCGAGGGCCGCGCCCTCATGGCTGGTGTGCAGATGGAGTCGCTGGTGCGTGCCGATTACACCCGTGACTATCTGCCGCTGGAAAAATACGGACTGGATAGCTACGTGGTGCGCCCTGCCAAACCATGAAGTACGCCTGGTTGCCACGGCGCATGCAGCCGCTTTTGCTGCTGCTAACCTCTGCCATCGTGCTGATGGCCATCCTAGGGCACTCCGCGTTCACTATGCGCCAGCAGATTGGCACCGCCCAGAGCAGCATTGAGAACCAGGCCCGCGCGCTGGTTAAGAACGTGGCGGTGACGGTGGGCAAGCCCCTGGTGCTGGGAAGTTTTGACGAGCTGGAGTTGTACCTGATGCGCTCCATTGAATTCCCCGATGTGCAGGACCTGCTGATCTGTGATGCCGATGGCCGCGTCCTGAGCCATGTGGGCCGCAAGGCGGACGGTGCAGCGCACATCATCATTGATTCCATCAGCCTGCGCCTGCAGCCGCCAGCGCAAGCGCGCTCGGTGCTCAGCGCGGTGGACCAGCACATGCTGGTTTGGGAGCCCGTGGTGGCCGGCAGCACGCTGGGCTGGGTACGTGCCAACTTCAGCACGGCGGCCTTGGACACCATTCGTGACCAAATTCTGCGCACCACCCTGATTGCGGCAGCCATCGCCATTGCGGCCAGCAGTTTTCTGATTTATCTGACTTTGCGCCGCCCGATGCAAGCGCTGGAGCATGCGCGGCAATTTGCCATCCGGTTGGATCAGTCGGATGGGAAACCCCTGTCGCTCATGCCCGCCCCCGTGGAAATTGAGGACCTCCAAACCGCCCTGCACCATGCTTCCTTGCGTCTCCATGCGCAGCGCCAAGAACTGGCCCGCACGATTGAAGAGTTGTGCGTGAACCAAATGGTGTTGAGCGAGCGCAACGCGCAGCTCGATGCGATCTTCAAGCTCAGCCCGGATGGATTTCTGACCTTCAACCAGGAAGGGCGCGTTCAATACGCCAGTCCGGCGTTTTTTCGTATGACCTGCCTGTCCGAAGATCGGGTGATTGGCGCCAGTGAAGACGCGCTGTCGCAGCGCATTGCCGACCTGTGCATTCCCACCGTGCGCTTTCGGGGGGTGGCCAACCTGAAGGAAAACGCCCAGGCAGATGCGGCAGACAGGGCGAGCCGTGAAATCATCGAGTTGGGCAAACCGCTGGAGCGCGTGCTGGAGGTGGGATTGCGCAAAAGTGATGCGCAGACCGTCTCCAAGATTCTGTATTTCCGCGACATCACCTACGAGACTGAGGTGGACCGCATGAAGAGCGAATTCCTCTCTACGGCAGCCCACGAATTGCGCACGCCCATGGCCAGCATCTTTGGCTATTCCGAAGTGCTGATCCACGAAGAATTCGATGCGGATACCCGCCGCGAGTTCCTGAGCACCATCTACCGCCAGTCGGAATTGATGGCCTCCATCATCAATGAGCTGCTTGATCTGGCGCGCATCGAGGCCCGGCGTGGCAAGGACTTTGTGCTGGAAACGCTGGACCTGGTCGATGTAGTGGCCAGGACTCTGCACGAATACCTGCCGCCCAATGGACGTGAGCCCGCAGTCTGCGAAACGGCCCAAGGGCCGCTGCCCATCGTGGCAGATGCCAGCAAAATCCAGCAAGCGTTTTTAAACCTGATGGCCAATGCGTTCAAGTTTTCACCGGCGGGCGGAACGGTGCAGGTGCGATTTGTGCGGGAGAAACACGCAGATGAAAAGCGGGTGGGCGTGTGCGTGCAGGACCCCGGCATTGGCATGACAGCCGAACAGCAGGCCCGCGTGTTCGAGCGCTTCTACCGCGCTGACCACTCGGGAAAGATTCCCGGCACCGGCCTGGGGATGAGCATCGTGAAGGAAATTGTGGAAATCCACCACGGCACGGTGGAACTCAGCAGCCAGGTTGGCGTTGGCACCCAGGTGACCCTATGGTTACCGCAGGCCCCTTCGGCAGCGGATCCGGGCGGCGACGAAGCGGTTGGCTAGGCGCCGCCTCGAACTTTTCGCAGCCAGTCCAGAAGCCGGCGCTGGTGCCGCCGGCTTCTGGACGTGCCGGCCGGCACTCACACCCTACCCTGCCGCGTAGCCCAGCGTATCCAGCAGGGTGAGCAGGTAGTCGAAGTGGACCTCGCCCAAGTCGGGTTCATGGCGATCTGGCACTCCGGCAATCTGCGGGTGGCCCAAAGCTGGCTCAAGGCTCATGAGAGTCAGTTCCGACTTGTCTATTTCTTTAGCAGACTGCATTGGGCCGTTGGCATAGATTGGTAGGGCAGGCTGACCATTGAGGATGACCGCTTAGCGCCTGCTGGAGCAAGTCACTTTCACCCAAGCAGCCGTTAAAAAGTGAATGGCGGGTCTGGAGCGGTACTTGGACCCGCGATGCAGCGAAACCGACTTTCGCAATGACAGGTTGCTGGCATTCAAGATTGGTTCGCCGAATGTCCAGAATAGTGCTATCTATTCAAATCGATAAGCGTATAAGGGATTCATGCCACCTTCAGAATGGAAACATGACGCCCAAGACGGGAACCTTAGGGAGCACATGACGCAGGCATTGATGAGTGTGCTCAAGCTCGGCGACAAAGGTAGTGTGGAAGTGGG
>CAIQYP010000199.1 GCA_903876045.1 uncultured beta proteobacterium
CGACCATCTGGCGGCGGCCCCAAGCTTCCTCCCGGTGCACTTTGCCGCCACCGGCCACGATCATGCCCTTGTAACGCTCCAGCATCGCTGGAACTTGTTCGCTCTGATCCGGGTGGATCATGAGGATGATTTCATAATGACGCATTGATACTCCTTGTGGATGTACCCGAACTCTTTTGATTCAATCCGGGTTAAGAAAAAGCTGCCCCCGGCGTCTAAACAGGGTGCAGCAAGGCGAAGCCCATGATTATAGCGCAACCAGAACTTATTTCTTCAACCTGATGACTGGCGCGGCTCGGGATTAGAAACCAAACTGAGCAATGCGGTGGCAGCAAGACCAGCGGTCACGCCAAAAATGCCAGCGGATACTGGCTGGATACCCAACCACAAGCCGTTACCCACCAATCCAAAAACTTGGCGTACACCGACTTGATTTATCAATAGGTAATACACAGTGACTGCCAACCCCGTGAGCATGCCCCCGATGGCGCCTACGCGCGTCGTACCTGGCCAGAAAATACCCAAAACCATAGCCGGTACGAAGGCTGCACCGGCAAGCGAAAAGGACGCGGCTACCAGATAAAGAATGCCTGCCGGTCGCTGCGCCGCGACATAGGCAGCCATCAAAGCAACTACCAAAAGCGCAAATTTTGACCACATGACGCGGCGCATCGATTGCGCCTTGCTGTTGTCGCCTTCAAAGTACACGTCGTGAGCTAGCGCATTGCCAATCGTTAGCAGCAGCCCATCGGCCGTCGATAAGGCAGCCGCCAGCCCGCCAGCTGCCACCAATACAGAAACCACATAAGGCAAACCACTGATCTCGGGCGAAGCCAGCATGACCAAGTCGGGACCTATTTTGAGTTCCGCAAACTGTAAAATACCATCGTTATTCACGTCGGAAAAGCTTAGTAGCGTGGGATCATGCGACCATTGGGCCATCCAGACCGGAAGTGCATCAAAGGGTTGCCCCACCAAATGCGCCATAACTTCGTACTTCACCAGAACCGCAAGTGCTGGCGCTGAAACGTAAAGTAGCGCAATAAACACGAGCGACCAAGCCACAGAACTACGTGTTTCTGCGACGGTGGGTGTGGTGTAGTAGCGTGTCAATAAATGCGGCAGACCCGCCGTTCCAACCATCAGGCAAAACATCAATGCCAGAAAATTCAATCGCGAAGTCTGGAATTTCTGTCTCTCTTCGGCGCTTCCTGAAGGGTCACCTTCAAAAGGCAGAGTATGCGGTGCCATACCACCCAGAGGCCTGGCTCGCTCACGATACTCCTCAGCCATTTGTGACCAGCGCTCACGCGCAATCGCGACGTCGCGTGGCAATGCTGCCAACTCTCTGCGCAACCGATTAGCCACTTCATCGTCTGCCTTGGCGCCCAAGGCATTTAGTTTGGCGCGCAGTTCCTGTCGATCAACTTGAAGAGATTGCTCGACATTTAGGAGCTTGCGATCCAGTACTTCGGCGCGGAAGGCGAATTCAGCAATCACCTCCTTTTCTACAGGAGAGTCGACGAGAGACTTTTCCAAAACAGCGATTTTTTGCAACTGCTGTCCATAGGCCAAAGGTGCTAGCGGATTGCCAACTTGTTTATAGGCCAGCCAGGATACTGGTAACAGGAAGGCCAGAATCATGACCCAATACTGCACCGCCTGGGTCCACGTGACTGCGCGCATGCCTCCCAAAAACGAGCACACCAGCACGCCACCCAGCCCCAAAAGAATACCGATCTCAAAGTGCACCCCCGTTATGCGCGAAGTAATCAAACCCACGCCATAAATTTGTGCAACCACATAGGTAAAGGACACCACTACTGCAGCAAGTGACGCGATCAAACGCGGCCAGCGTCCACCATAACGTAGGGCAAAGTAATCCGGTATCGTGTAGAGGTCCATGCGCCGCAAATAAGGTGCAACCAGCAACGCCACCAAGCAAAACCCGCCAGTCCAACCCATGATGTAGGCCAAACCGCCGGGTTGCCCACCCGAACCTGAAAAGCCCTGCAGATAAAGACCACCAGCCAAACTAATAAAGGACGCCGCACTCATCCAGTCGGCAGCAGTCGCCATCCCGTTGTAGAGGCCAGGAATACGGCGTCCGGCAACGTAATACTCGGCAGCATCCGACGTGCGACCATAAACCCCAATCACGGAATAAACAACCAGAGTAGCGGTCAGAAAGATGCTTGCAATCCAGGCCTTGTGCAAACCCCAGCGTTCCGCCAGAGCCAAGCCCAAAATGAGCAGCAAAATGCCGATCACCAGAGCGAAAAAGCGCCGGTGGTACTTCCGAGTCTGCAACTTAAAGGTACGCTGATCAAAGTCGGCGTCTGAGCCTTCTCGCCGGTTAGCTGCCCACGCAAAGTAAACCACGATCGCCACAAATACCAGCAAAGCACCTTGGGCCGCAAACCAGAAGGCCACCGGCCAGCCCGCAACCAGCATCTGCAGATCGCGGGCATAGAACACCAGCCCAAAAGACGCAACAAACCATATGGTCAAGAGCCCTGCATGCAGAGGCCAATGGCGTTGCGTCTGCACCATAGGTGTCAAATAGCAAGTTGCTGCCAGGTTGCAATCACCGAGTCGGGATTCAGAGAGATCGATGAAATGCCCTGGTCCTTTAGCCAATGCGCAAAGTCTGGATGATCGCTAGGGCCCTGACCACAAATGCCCACGTACTTGCCCTGCCGCCGGCAAGCCGAAATGGCCATGCTTATGAGCGCCTTGACTGCTTCATCGCGTTCATCAAAATCTGCTGCCAACACCTCCAAACCAGAGTCACGATCCAGACCCAATGTGAGTTGCGTCAGGTCATTGGAGCCAATGGAAAAACCGTCAAAGTACTGCAAGAACTGATCCGCCAGAATCGCATTGCTGGGAATCTCGCACATCATGATCAGCTTGAGCTCGTTTTCTCCGCGCCGCAGTCCGTGTTTAGACAAAAGTTCGGTGACCTTGCGTGCCTGCTCCAGCGTGCGCACAAACGGCACCATCACTTGCACATTGTTCAGGCCCATGTCGTTGCGCACGCGCTTCAATGCCTCACACTCCATGGCAAAGGCTTCGCCAAATTCGGCTGAAACATAGCGCGCTGCACCCCGGAAACCCAGCATGGGGTTCTCTTCTTCAGGCTCGTAACGGCTGCCGCCGATCAGTTTGCGGTACTCATTGCTCTTGAAGTCCGACAAGCGAACGATTACCGGCTTGGGCCAGAAAGCCGCAGCAATGGTTGCCACACCCTCGGCCACGCGGTCCACGTAAAAAGCCTTGGGTGACGCATGGCCGCGCGCGACGGATTCCACCGCCTTCTTCAAATCGGCATCCACATTCGGGTAGTCCAAAATCGCTTTAGGGTGCACGCCGATGTTGTTATTGATAATGAACTCCAGTCGGGCCAAGCCAACGCCCTGGTTCGGCAATTGGCAAAAATCAAAGGCCAATTGCGGGTTGCCCACGTTCATCATGATCTTTACGTCAATCTCGGGCATGACACCGCGCTGCACCTCAGACACCTCAGTCTCCAGCAGTCCGTCATAGACGAAACCGGTATCACCTTCGGCGCAACTCACCGTGACCAGCATGCTGTCTCGGAGTTTTTCTGTGGCATCACCACAACCGACCACAGCCGGGATACCCAGTTCCCGCGCAATGATGGCTGCGTGACAGGTACGACCACCCCGGTTGGTGACGATGGCAGAGGCGCGCTTCATCACGGGTTCCCAGTTCGGGTCAGTCATGTCGGTCACCAGAACATCACCGGCCTGAACCTGGTCCATGTCGGCAATGCTGTGCACAATCCGCACCGGTCCGGTACCAATCTTCTGGCCAATAGCACGCCCTTCGACCAATACGGCTCCCCTGCCCTTGAGCTTGTAGCGATGCTCCACCTTGTCGCCAGCTTGGCTCTTCACCGTTTCGGGCCGGGCCTGCAAGATATAGAGTTGTCCGTCAGTACCATCCTTACCCCACTCGATGTCCATGGGGCGACCGTAGTGCTCTTCAATTACCAGTGCGTAGTGCGCCAATTGCTCCACATCAGCATCAGTCAAAGAATAACGATTGCGCATTTCGGTGGGTACATCGGTGGTCTTGACCAACTTACCACCAGCCGCCTTTTCTTCAGCCGTGGTGAATTCCATCTGCAGCAACTTGGAGCCCAGGCTGCGCCGGATTACAGCGCGTTTGCCCGCCCTCAGCATAGGTTTGTGCACATAAAACTCGTCGGGATTTACCGCGCCTTGCACCACAGTCTCGCCCAGGCCGTAGCTTGAAGTAATGAACACAACATCAGAAAAGCCGGATTCGGTATCGATGGTGAACATTACGCCCGCAGCGCCCAAGTCCGAGCGCACCATGCGCTGAATGCCTGCACTCAATGCCACCACATCATGCGCAAAACCTTTGTGCACACGGTAGCTGATGGCGCGGTCGTTGTAGAGCGAGGCGAACACCTCGCGGATCTTGTGCAGGATATCTTCGATGCCCACCACATTCAGAAAGGTCTCCTGCTGGCCGGCAAAAGAAGCGTCCGGCAGGTCTTCTGCGGTGGCCGATGAGCGCACGGCAAACGATGCATGGTCATTGCCAGCACTGAGGACGTCGAAAGATTCTCGAATACCTTGTTCCAATTCAGGGGGAAAGGGTTGAATCTCCAACATGGCACGGATTTCGGCACCCGCAATGGCCAGCGCGCGCACGTCTTCGGTATCCAATGTGGCAAGGCGCCGGCTAATGCGTCCGGCCAAGTCGTCGTGTTTCAAAAACTCGCGAAAGGCATGGGCCGTAGTCGCAAAACCTGTGGGCACCTTTACGCCCTGTGGCAATTGGGAAATCATCTCCCCCAAGCTGGCGTTCTTGCCTCCAACCGATTCGACATCGGTCATGCGCAGACGCTCAAAAGGGACAACCAAATCGGTTGGATTAAATAGACTCGACATAGCTAAGCTCCAGAAGTTAAAACCGGTAAGCAGCCACGTTTTGCACCCTGCGCCAGTATTGTTGGAGTTGTGGCGGCGCGAGGCTTAAGCAAAATGCGCTAAATTGCACGCATTGTAGGATGCCGTTCCTGCTGAGAAACCAATCCCAAGACCTATAACTACCACCATGCCCCAACGCACCGTATTCTTTGTCTCTGACGGCACCGGCATTACCGCCGAAACCTTTGGCAACGCTATCCTGGCTCAGTTCGAGAACAAGTCACACCATATCCGTCTGCCCTTTATCGACACCGTGGACAAGGCTCACCAGGCCATCCGGCAAATCAACCACGCAGCCGAAATCGACGGCAACCGACCGATCGTTTTCACTACGCTGGTCAATATGGAAATCCTCAAAGTGATTGCGGAACAGTGCCATGGCATGTTGCTCGACATGTTTGGCACCTTTGTGCACCCGCTGGAACAGGAATTCGGCATCAAGTCGAATCACCGGGTCGGGCGCTTCAGTGATGCCAGCAAAAGCAAGGAATACAACAACCGCATCGAGGCTATAAACTTTTCGCTGGCCCACGACGATGGCCAACTCAATCGCGACCTAGAACAGTCCGACGTGATACTGGTGGGCGTAAGTCGCAGCGGCAAAACACCCACCTCGCTTTACCTGGCCATGCAATATGGCTTGAAAGCGTCCAACTACCCCTTGATTCCCGAAGATTTCGACCGCAGGCAATTGCCACCTGCGCTGGTTCCACACAAAGGAAAGCTTTTTGGTTTAACGATTCAGCCCGAG
>CAIQYP010000200.1 GCA_903876045.1 uncultured beta proteobacterium
AGGTACTCTGCTCCCCGGCTGTCCCCCACCCGCTGAAGCGGGCTCCTCCTTTATGCCGCTGCGCAGAGTACCCCATCCTCCGGCTCTGCGAGCGGAGTTGGCGCACAGGTGCCGGGATACCGGAGTTCAATGCGTAGCCGTAGGGGCGAGTTCAGCGACCCGCCTCGCACAACCACTTGAACAAATACTCGGCAAAGCTGCGCCGCACCGTAATCTCAAATGATGTCTCGGCTTTCAGGCAATACAGAGTGACATTGGCCTTGGCAATGTGCGTCTGCGCCAACGCACCATCCGCAAAAGCGCGTGCATGCAAATCCAGCGGGCAGCCACGCGCCAGCAGATCAGCCGCCGCAGCGCCTTGCACAGAAAAAGTGGTGTTGCCACTGCCCACCTGCACCACAGAAAAATGCTTGCCCGCAAGCGCCGCACGCAGAGCAGCTTCAATCGCGTCGCCGGTGCCGCCAGCTGTCTTGAGCAACCACTCATCCGGTCCTAACCAGAACAGTTGACGCCCACCGCCGACACTGGCGGTATTCGCAGCAACCGGCAACGTCAGGCCCGTTGCAGTCAGCACTGCCGCAACAAACGCGGGGTCTGATGCATCGCCGCGCAGATCCAACATATCCAGCAGCGCGATCTCATCGAGCAGACAGCTACGTCCATCCACGGAGAGTTCACGTTTACCCAGCCTGGCGATATTCACCAGGGGGCTTTCAAGCGTCACATTAGTCATGGTGGTGTTTTCCTTCGGGGTCATAGAACACCGGGCTGGTGATGGTGGCTGCCACATGGCGGCCATCGACCAGCGAGGCGTAAATCTTCTGGCCCATTTTTTGTTGACCGTCACGCACCACTGCCATGGCAATGGTGCGATTCAGCGTGGGGCTGAAATAACTGGAAGTCACATGGCCAATCATGGGCACAGGGTTGGCCGATGTCGGCGTATGAATCTGCGCCAGTGCGGTGAGCTGCGCGCCTTCGGGCAAGACAATTTGCGCGTCGTCCGTCAGCAGGCCAACCAGGTGTTTACGGTTGGTACCGGCCGTGTGGCTGCGGCTGAGTGAGCGGCGACCCAGGAAGTCCTTGGTCTTGGAGACCATGCCGCCCATGCCCAAGTCGTAGGGCGTGAACGAGCCGTCCGTATCCTGGCCCACAATGATGTAGCCCTTTTCGCCGCGCAGCACGTGCATGGCTTCGGTGCCATAGGGCGTGATGTTGAGATCAGCGCCAGCGGCCATCAAGGCCTTCCAGACGTGCGCACCGGTATTGCTGGGCACATTGATTTCAAACGCCAACTCGCCCGAGAAACTGATGCGCATGATGCGCGCTTTGACATCTGCAACGGTGCCTTCGCGGTAGCTCATGAAGGGGAAGGCGGCAGCAGAAAAGTCCACGTCACTGCAGACCTTCTCGACCACGGCGCGGCTCTTGGGGCCGACCACGGCAAAGGTGCTCCACTGATCGGTCACGGTGGTCATATAGACCTTCATGTCGGGCCACTCGGTCTGCACCCAACGTTCCATCCAGTTCAGCACGCGTGCCGCACCGCCGGTGGTGGTGGTCATCAGGAAACGGTCTTCGGCCAGACGCACGGTGACACCGTCGTCAAACACCATGCCGTTTTCGTCCAGCATCAGGCCGTATCTAGCCTTGCCCACTTCCAGCTTAAGCCAGGGGTTGGTGTACAGCCAGTTCAAGAGCTTGGCCGCGTCCGGACCCTGAATGTCGATCTTGCCCAGGGTGGACGCGTCCATGATGCCGACACCGTTGCGTACGGCCAGCACTTCGCGGTTGACGGCGGTGTGCATGTCTTCACCGGTTTTGGGGAAGTACCAGGGGCGCTTCCACTGGCCCACGTCCTCAAATGGTGAGCCGGCCGCCACATGCGCTGCATGCGCACTGGTCTTGCGCACCGGGTCAAACAACTCGCCGTGCTCCAGTCCGCCAAACAAGCCGAAGCTGATGGGCACGTAGTTGGGGCGGTAGGTGGTGGTGCCTACCTGGGGAATGGTCTTGCCCATGGCGCGCGCGGCAATGGCCATGCCGTTGATGTTGCCCAGCTTGCCCTGGTCGGTGCCAAAGCCGAGTGCCGTGTAGCGCTTGATGTGCTCGATCGACTCAAAGCCTTCACGGATGGCGAGTTCGATGTCGGCGGCGCCCACATCGTTCTGCCAGTCGACAAAAGCCTTGGCGCGGCGCGATACATTCTCGCCGGTCTCGGCAATCCAGAATGGTGCGATGGCTTCGTTGGAAGGCTCGACCACGGTGTAGCGCGTTTCGGTTGCGATAAATCCGGACATGGCTGCAGCAGCGGCGCCAGCGTGGCTGGACTCGGCCATGGTGTTGGCCAAAGTGCCGGTGGCATTGCAGGCACCGACGCTGAACTGGTTCGCCATCGGGGCACCAGGCTTGAAGCATTCCAAGGCTTCGCTCCACAGGGCTTTGCCGCCGCTGTGCGAGTACAAATGGACGGCCGGGTTCCAGCCGCCGGACAT
>CAIQYP010000201.1 GCA_903876045.1 uncultured beta proteobacterium
AGCGCAGCACGCGTAGTGGCAAGCGTGGGGGCAAAAGTCCCACCCATCGGCAAGTTGGTGGATGAGCGCTGCATCGTCAATGCCATGGTGGCATTGCTGGCCACCGGTGGCTCCACCAACCATCTGATTCACTGGGTGGCAGTTGCGCGTGCGGCTGGCATCATCATCGATTGGAACGACTTCTCTGCTCTGTCTGATGTGGTGCCCTTGCTGACCCGCGTCTATCCCAACGGCAGCGCCGATGTCAATCAATTCCAGTCCGCTGGTGGCCCTGGCTTTGTCATTCGTGAGTTGCTGGATGCGGGCTTTATGCATGCCGACGTGCTGACCGTGCGCAGCGGTGGTTTGCGTGAGTTCTGCAGCATTCCCTCGGCCAAAGTTGACGGAAATCTGGAATGGCATGACGCTGGCGCAAGCAAAGATGACAGCGTGGTGCGACCGGCCAGTGCGCCATTCAGCGCCAGCGGTGGTCTCAAGCTTTTGCAGGGCAATCTGGGCCGCAGCGTGATCAAAATTTCTGCCGTGCCTGATGATCGCCATGTGATTGAAGCGCCATGCCGCGTGTTCGACTCGCAAGAGGGTCTGCATAAGGCCTTCAGCGCCGGTGAACTGGATAAAGACGTGATCTGTGTCGTGCGCTGGCAAGGGCCGCAGGCCAATGGCATGCCCGAGTTGCACAAACTGACTCCTCCTATGGCGGTATTGCAGGGCAAGGGCTTCCGCGTGGCTTTGGTTACCGATGGCCGCATGAGCGGTGCCTCTGGCAAGGTGCCGGCGGCTATTCATGTTTCGCCTGAAGCCGCCGCCGGTGGTGACCTGGCGAAAGTGCGTGATGGGGACGTGATCCGGTTGGACGCCAACGCGGAGACCCTGCAGGTGATAGTGGACCCTGCCGAGTGGGCAGCACGCCCTCTGGCGACCATGCCAGAGGCGCTGCGTGCCGCCAATGGTGTAGGCATGGGCCGTGAACTGTTTGCCAATATGCGCCGCAATGCGCTGGCAGCAGAGCAGGGCGCCTGCACCTGGTTTTGATCTGAATAGGTAGATCCCATTCAATTCGTTTTTTAGACTGGAAATTTCATGAGCACTCCCCAGACCTTTAGCGCCTTGCAAGTTATGCAGGATGCCCCGGTGATTCCGGTCATTGTGTTGAATGACGTGGCCCATGCCGTGCCTATGGCCCGCGCACTGGTGGCCGGAGGCATTCGCATGCTGGAAGTCACACTGCGCACACCCCAGGCACTGGCCTGTATCGAAGCCATCGCACGCGAAGTACCCGAGGCCGTGGTCGGTGCTGGCACGGTACGTTCCAAGGCCGATGCGCAGGCCGCGGCCAATGCGGGTTCCCGTTTTGCGGTGAGCCCTGGCTACACCAGTGCCGTCGGTCAAGCCTGCCGCGATGCCGGATTGGCCCTGTTGCCCGGTGTGGCAAGTGGCAGCGAAATCATGATGGCGCAGGAAGACGGGTTTACCGAACTCAAGTTTTTCCCCGCCATGCAAGCAGGCGGCCCGGCCATGCTGAAGGCCTGGAGTGGCCCATTTTTTGATGTGCGCTTTTGCCCAACAGGCGGGGTCACATTACAAAACGCGCCCGAGTTCCTGGCGCTGCCCAATGTGGTTTGCGTCGGCGGTTCCTGGTTGGTGCCAGCGGATGCAGTGGCTGCTGGGGACTGGGCCCGCGTGACAGCGCTGGCACGGGCGACGCATGCGTTGCGAAAATAACGATCGGCGCCTTGCTACTTAGGCGCTGCTGGCCCGTCACGCAGCCTGCTTTGTTGGTGAAATTGCCAACCCAGGTGTGTGAGCAGGGCTGCGAACACAATCGATCCGCCGATCAACGTGCGGGCACTCGGCACCTCGCCATGGATGAGCCAGACCCATATCGGGCCTAGTACCGGTTCGGCAGTGCCAATCAGGGCCGCAAGGGCCGAAGGCAGCAGGCGGGCACCGCTTACAAATAGCGCCATGCCCAAGCCCAGGTTTGCCGCGCCGAACAGGAATAACAGGCCCAAATCAGTGGCACTGACGGCAAAGCTCTTCACCAAACTACCTGACACCACCGCTGCGATCAGGGTGCCCAGGCAGACCGCAGGCATCATCGCCACATGGGCGTGGCGGCGCGTGATTACGGTGGCGCAGGCAAACACGATGGCGATAAGCAGCGCCAGGCCATTTCCAATGGGGGAAACCGCACCCCCGAGGGAGGACGACACCATGATGGCCACGCCCGCAATCACGCAGGCAATAGCAATCCAGGTGGCCAGTGAGACCTGCTCGCGAAACAGCAAAAAGCCCAGCAGCGCGGCGATCAGCGGCACACCGGCCTGCATCAGCAGCACGTTGGCTACAGTGGTGTAAGAAAGCGCCACAACAAAACTGGTAGATGCAGTGGCGAAGCAGAGGGCTACGCCCAAGCCGGCCAAACCCATGGCCTTGAACAACAGCCTGGTACCTGAAGGTCCATGCTTGTACAGCATGAACGCCAGCAAAAATCCGAACGCAAAAACCGAGCGCCAGAAAACAGTCACCCAACTGTCGCTGATCTGCAAAAACCGCGCTATGGCTCCACCAAAACTCCAGGCCGCAGCCGATCCAAAAACCAGCAGCGCGCCGCGACGTTCCGTCTGCATGGCGAGCGCGTACTTAAGCGTCGCGTTGGACCAATTCAATCTTGTATCCGTCGGGGTCGGTCACAAAAGCGATGACGGTATTGCCACCTTTGACCGGGCCAGCCTCGCGGGTGACATTGCCGCCGGCAGCCTTGATCCGTGCGCAATCAGCGTACGCATCCTTGACGCCCAGGGCAATGTGGCCATAGGCCGTTCCCATGTCGTATTGCTCTACGCCCCAGTTGTAGGTGAGCTCAATTTCCGCCTGGGCCGGATTGGCTTCATAGCCCAGAAAGGCCAGCGTGTATTTGTATTCGGGATTCTCGGAAGTACGCAGCAACTGCATGCCCAACACTTGGGTATAAAAGTCGATGGAGCGTTGGAGGTTGCCGACGCGAAGCATGGTGTGTAGTAGTCTCATGCGCCAGATTGTGGCGCAATTTACCCGGCCTTGCTGGCACTGTTGCAGAATGGCAGCAGAGACATTCGCTTCACCTTTTTAAGCCCAACATGACCAGTTTTACCCAAGTTGTTTTGTTTACCGATACCGACGGTCGGGCCCGCTTTCGCGAGCAGCACGTGCCGCTTTTGCAGGGCAACCCGCAGTCCATGCTTTCCGATGTATTTGCTTCGGGCGGCTTTCAATTGCGCTGCAGTCCCGTTGGATTTCGCAGCACCTTTCATTGCACCGGAGCGCCGCAATGGGTTTTTATCCTGAGCGGACAGATGGAGATTGGCATTCAGGGAGGTGTGTCACGCATCTTCAAACCGGGCGAGCATTTTTACTCTGCTGACGTCTTACCCCAAGGCGCTGTTTTCGATCCGCAGGTGCATGGTCACTGGAGCCGCCAGGTCGGCCCGGATCCCTTGCAGACCTTATTCGTGCGAGAGTAGGTTAGGTCTGCTTCAGCGCCTAATCTGCATCGAACGCACCATGGCATTGATGGACGAAACCAGTTCTGGTAGATGCAAAAACTCGTTGAGTCCAGCCAGGGCGGGTACCTGCAGATAAGAAAGCAGATGGAAGAATTCCGGACCCTGGTCCTGTTCTAGGTTATAGGTCGCCAAGTCCGTGACCTCGCCATGCGCCAGCTTTTCGCCTAGTCTGGCGCAGAAATAGCAAAACGCCATACGGCTAGCGCGTTGGTTTTGGACCGTTTCAAAGGGCGTGACCAATACCAGATCGATATCGCGCACTTGGTCGATGATGCTTTTTGGCAGGTCCCAACTCTGCATAAGCAGACTGCCGATCTCTGCTGCGCACAAACCCAGATGCTCTTGCTCAATACGGCTGCGCTCCAGCAGGCCACGTGTTGCCATCGAAAGCACCAAGTCCTTGCGCAATAGCGAGTGGCTGGCAACAGGGCCTAAAAAGGAGAGCACCACTTGCGTGACCAACGTGCCTGGTTCGGGCAATTGCAGCAATTGAGCCAACTTGAAACATAACTCGCTGGCAAAAGCACTGGCGTTCCAGAGGCGGTCATAAATGCGTTTGATTTCTGGGTCGGTTGACTTAAACGACTCGTCCAGCATGTATTGCAGGCAGATGCCACGCACCGTGTTCATGCCTAGAAAAGTAACGGCCTGCCCAATGCTACCCAGAGGAGCTTTAAGTCCGTAGAAAGGCGAGTTCACCATCACCAAAACCTTGGCCGCAACCTGCGGCTCGGCAATTACCATTTCGCTGAGTTGCGCGGTGTTGGCGTCAGCCAGAAATTCGGGCGATACCAGTTTGTGGAGTGCATGCGGCGGCCGCGGGATACGACTTAGCATGGACATGATGACCACGGCATCTTCGCTCGGTAGATCCGCGCTTCGAGTCAGCGCAAAACTTCGCAGCATGGCGCCAATTTGGGGACTAGCCAAACGCACGATGGGGTGCAGATTCGACTTGGGTTCTACAGCGGCGGGTATTACCGTGGGCAGGGCCTTCGGTTCAAACGCAGTCTTTCTCTCCGATCGTTTGGGGGCAGCAGGATCAGGTTTCTTCTTGAGTAGAAGAAACGCCGCCACCGCAGCCAATACTGCCAACAACAGAGATAGATAGTTCAACGCATGCGCTCCCATTGCTCTGGCCGTGGTGCACGCCAGACATTGAGAGCGATTTTGACTGAGTTAGCGCCTTCTGCGCTGAAATTTATCGGTTGGAGCCGCCACCTGGGCCTCGCGGACCGCGGGGCCCATTGCTCGGGCCGCCGCCGTAACCGCCCGAGCGGGCGCCACCACCACCATAGCCGCCACCTCCACCACCGCCGCCATTGCGGTTTCCACCACCGTAATTGCGCCGCGCGCCGCGCTCGGCCATCATGTCCACGCTAGTGCGCATCGGGTCAGGTTGACCGGCTGGAGGGCGCGGTTCACGCGGCTCATTGGCATAACCTGCAGGCTGCTGCGGCATACCATTGCCCGCAGGGCGACCACGCCCCTGACCTTGTGGCGGGCGCGCTGATTGCGGCCGCGGGGGTTGAAATTCACCACTGCGATCATTACGATCGTTGCGCGGCGCACCTGCGCCCTGGCCACCAGCGCTGCGGCCACGGCCTGCGCCCTGGCCACCACGTCCACCACCACCCGAGCCAGCCTTGTTGTCACGCACGCGTGTCAGCATCTCAGTGCGGGCGGCCTTCGCAGCAGCCTGCATTACATCGCGGCTTGGTGGCTTACCGGCACCACCCCATATAGTCTGGCGTCCCATGGCAATGGGTTCGCCTTTTTCACCGGGTTCAGGTCCAAAACCTTCGACGATCTTGACTTCAATGTTCTGCTTGGTGAAGCGTTCGATGTCCTGCATAAAACCTTCTTCATCCATGCACACCAAGTTGATGGCAGCACCGTCTGCTCCTGCTCTGCCAGTGCGGCCGATGCGGTGCACATAGTCTTCGCTGACGTTCGGAATTTCGTAGTTCACCACGTGAGGCAGGTCGTCGATATCAATGCCACGGGCGGCAATGTCAGTGGCGACCAAGGCGCGTACATCGCCGCTCTTGAAGCCGGCCAGCGCCTGTGTGCGGGCTGCCTGGCTCTTGTTGCCATGCAGGGCCATGGCACTGATTCCATTCTTTTCCAGGAACTCGGCCACGTTGTTGGCGCCAAACTTGGTGCGGGTGAACACCAGCACCTGGCTCCAGTTGTTTTCGTTGATGATGTGTGCCAGAAGTGCCTTCTTCTTGCCGCGACCGACCGGGTGGATAACCTGGGTGATTCGCTGCACCGTCGTGTTGCGCGGCGTAACTTGCACGCTTTGCGGGTTCTTCAGAAGATTGTTGGCCAAGTCGCGAATTTCGTCGCTAAAGGTGGCGGAGAACAGCAGGCTTTGCTTTTCCTTTGGCACCAGCGCCAACACTTTTTTCACGTCATGGATAAATCCCATGTCTAGCATGCGGTCTGCTTCATCCAGCACCAGCATTTGCACCTGACCAAGGTCCAGCATGCCTTGCTGTTGGAGGTCCAGCAGGCGGCCCGGTGTCGCCACCAGAATGTCCACGCCCTTTTTCAACTTGCTGATTTGCGGGTTCATGCCGACACCGCCGAAAATAACGGTACTGGTTAGTTGCAGGTATTTGCCGTAGGTGCGGATGGACTCTTCCACCTGGGCTGCGAGTTCGCGCGTCGGTGTCAAGACAAGCGCGCGGATTCCGGTGCCGCCAAACTTATTTTGGGCGCTACGGCTCATGGTCAGGCGATGCAGCATGGGCAAGGTGAACGCAGCGGTTTTGCCGGTGCCGGTCTGGGCGCCGCCCAGCAGGTCGTGGCCCGCGAGGACCAGGGGAATGGCTTGGGCCTGGATGGCAGTGGGGGTTTCATAGCCCTCTTCGCGCACAGCCTTCAGGATGGCCGCAGCCAGATTCAATTCGTCAAAGTTCATGAGTATTGCGCCCTTCCAGGGCGCTGGGGGATACCGGCCGTTCCACTTGCAAAGCAAGCGGTCAGTCAAAGGCAGATGGATTCAAAGGATGGGACGCAATGTGTCGTTGGATCCCCCAGCGTGTTGCTGGCATCGCGGGCAACTGAAGCGCCGCGATGTGGGTATTGTCGCACGTTGTGGTGGGGCTTGCCCCTGCGACGCGCCAGCAGCGTGTTGTTGGTTGTCCTGTTGTGTAATTATTTGTGACGCTTTTACTTTTCGCACTAGCCATTGCTTCAGCCTGCTGACAAAATGCCCGCAAGATGAGTAAATTTATGTTGCGCCGCCTGGGAGTGGCAGATGACCCCGGGCATTACCAGCCCAATTTGCAGGCTTGCCTTGAAGCGGTCCTGGAGCAAAGCGACGTATTGATAAACGATGTATTGGTAGGGCTTCAGGCTACCTTGGCCCCGGCATCGGGCAAGAAGACAGCTCTGGTGGTGGCTTTGAAAGATCGGCAAGCTATCGAGACTCTGACCGAGAACGCTCCAGCAGTTAGAAAGAGCTTTTCCCAATACCTGCGCAAATGTGTGTTTGGGGGTGAGGGCAGCAGACAGGCCAGTCGTCAACTCATGCGCTTTGACGATTTTCAGTTCCTCGATGCTGACCAGATCGATGCGAATATTGAATTTGCCCAAAGCCAGCAAGCGGTGCTTGTAGCGGTTGAAGATGTGTTGCCCACACTCAACGCCATGATCAGTAATTTGCTCGGCTGGTCGTCGGTGCAAGCTCACTTGAATCCGTTAAAGCCGGATGCTTTTGTTCATGCCTTGCGTGAGTCACTGGAAGAGTGGGTGCCTAACCGGGAGGCGCGCTCCATACCGATGGCATTGGCATCTGGCTTGCTGGGTGCCAGCCTGCATCAGCTGTACCGTGAAGTGGCCGAGTGGTTGCGCTCCCAAGGCGTTGAGCCTGTTCATATGGCACCCACCACCAACACGGGTTTGTGGAACCCGGAAAATGCAACCCAAAGCACGGTAGCACGCACCATGCTGACGCTCGACAAACTGCGTCGGTTGCTTTCGGGTGAACTCGACCCCAATCCAATGCCTGGCGGCCGGATGGATTTCTCGCACACCATACCGGCCTCATTCGAGGCCTTACAGGACATGAAATTGGTGGAGCCGATGATGCGGCGCCTCTCGGACCGTGCCAGTAAGACCGTTGCTTCGTTCGTTAAGAAGATGGATCCTGGCGAACCAGTTGTCGATATGCTGGCGCAGGAAAAAGACCAGGTCCAACGCAAGAAGTTGGGTGTTCAACTGGGCAAGGAAGTTGTTCTTTTGATGTTGGACAATCTGATGCAGGATCAGCGCCTGCTCCCGCCGGTGCGCAGTAGCCTGAAGGCTTTGGAGCCGGTACTGGTCAAACTATCGGAGCAAGATGGCCGCCTCTTCAGTGAACGCCATCATCCAGCGCGGGTGTTTCTGGACCGCATGACGCATCGCAGTTTGGCCTTTTCGAGTGAAGAGGCACCTGGTTATGCGCGCTTTCAAAAAGCGTTTGACAACGCGGTCAGCGTGCTCACTAGCGGCATGGGTGATGCAGCAACTTTTGCCCGCATTTTGCGCAAACTCGATGAGGCTTGGAGCCGTGAAGAAGCGGAGCAGCGTCAGCGAGCGGCCGATGCGGCCAGGAGTCTGTTGCACGCTGAGCAACGCAATTTGCTGGCGCAACGCCTGTCCAAGCAATTTGACGAGCGTCTTGACGGCCTGGAAGTACCAGAAATGGTCAGCGCGTTTTTGCGTGGTCCATGGGCTCAGGTGGTGGCCGAGGCGCAACTCAATTTCGCCGACGGCTCGGTAGACCCCGGTGGCTACTACGGGCTGGTGGAAGACTTGGTGTGGAGCGTGCAATTGCGGTTGACGCGCCGCAACCGTGCCCGCTTGGTTCAAATGGTGCCGGAAATGCTGGTCAAGATGCGCAAGGGGCTTGAACTCATTTCCTATCCTCAAGAGCGCATGGCGGCATTCTTTGACGCGCTCATTTCCTTTCATGAGCAGGTCTTCGACAGTGTGCGCGCGCCGCTATCCCGGGAGACCGACACCATGTCAGATTCGCTTTCGGAATCTGGTAAAGCCGCCTCAGGCACTATGGGCACGAAGGCGGATGACTTCTGGATGGTGGACAGCGAAGCCTCGGACTCTGGTTTCCTGGAGGACGGTGATCTGGAGCCCGGTCTTTATGCACAAAGCGCCCCGGATAAGGTGACACCTGAACAAGCTTTCTGGAATGTGGACAGCCTCACCACCGGTTCCTGGGTCGATTTGGCACTGGCCGGTAACTGGGTGCGCGCCCAACTCACGTGGGTCAGCCCGCAACGTACGCTGTTCATGTTTATTTCGGGTAGTGGCATGGCGCATTCCATGTCCCTTAGAACCATGGACAGGCTTAAAGCATCCCTGCTAATACGCCTGGTGTCAGACGGTCGGGTAATGGACGCCGCGTTGGACGCAGTAGCGCAGACTGCCTTGAACAACGACCTGCGGACCCCGAAAGACAATCCAGCACCCTAGCACTGTGCGGTGGAGTGGGTTTTGGCCGGTGCTTTTGCCGTGGGTGCACATCCACAGTCGATAATGCTGGCTTTACGTCTCTGAAATTAACGGTACCGCAATGGCTCAATACGTCTTTTCCATGAACCGGCTCGGCAAGATCGTGCCGCCCAAACGCCACATTCTTAAAGACATTACCCTGTCCTTCTTCCCCGGCGCCAAAATCGGCGTGCTAGGTACCAACGGGTCTGGCAAGTCCACCCTTCTGAAAATCATGGCGGGCTTGGACAAGGAAATCGAAGGAGAAGCCATTCCGATGCCAGGCCTGAACATCGGTTACCTGCCACAAGAACCGCAACTCGACCCGACACAAACCGTGCGCGAAAGCGTAGAAGCCGGCATGGGCAAGGTATTCACCGCCAAGGCCCGCCTCGAAGAGGTATACACCGCCTATGGCGAAGAAGACGCCGACTTTGACGCCCTGGCCGCCGAGCAGGCCGAGTTGGAGGCCATCATCGCTACCGCCGGCACTGACTCCGAGCACCAACTCGAAATCGCCGCTGACGCGCTGCGTCTGCCGCCATGGGACGCCAACATTGGCGTGTTGTCCGGTGGTGAAAAGCGTCGCGTGGCTCTGTGTCGACTGCTGCTGTCCAAGCCCGACATGCTGCTGCTCGACGAGCCCACCAACCACCTGGACGCTGAATCGGTGGATTGGCTGGAGCAATTTCTGCAGCGCTACCCAGGCACGGTGGTCGCGATCACCCACGATCGTTACTTCCTGGACAACGCTGCTGAATGGATTCTGGAAATGGACCGCGGCTCGGGTATCCCCTATAAGGGCAATTACTCAGACTGGCTGAGCCAGAAGCAGGCCCGCCTTGAAGCGGAGCAAAAGGGCGAAGAGTCCCGTGCCAAGGCCCTGAAGAAGGAATTGGAATGGTCACGCCAGAACCCCAAGGCACGCCAGGCCAAGAGCAAGGCCCGTCTGGCGCGGTTTGAAGAACTGAGCGACTTTGAATACCAGAAGCGCAACGAAACCAACGAAATCTTCATCCCCGTGGCGGAGCGCCTGGGCCATGAAGTGATCGAGTTCACGGGCGTCACCAAGTCCTTTGGCGACCGCGTGCTGATCGACAACCTGAGTTTCAAGGTTCCGGCCGGAGCCATCGTTGGCATCATCGGTCCCAACGGCGCCGGTAAGTCCACGCTGTTCAAGATGATTGCCGGCAAGGAGCAGCCCGATTCCGGTACCGTCAAGATCGGCAGCACCGTGAAGATGGCCTTTGTGGACCAGCACCGCGATGACCTGGCCAATGACAAGACCGTGTGGGAAGACGTCTCCGGCGGGCTGGACATCCTGAACGTGGGCAAGTTTCAGATGGCTAGTCGCGCCTATTGCGGCCGCTTCAATTTCAACGGCGGCGACCAGCAGAAGAAAGTCGGCATGCTGTCAGGTGGTGAGCGCGGACGCTTGCACCTGGCCAAGACTCTGATTGCCGGCGGTAACGTGCTGATGCTGGATGAACCTTCCAACGACCTGGATGTGGAAACCCTGCGCGCCCTTGAAGATGCCTTGCTGGAGTTTGCCGGCACCATCATGGTTATCAGCCACGATCGCTGGTTCCTTGACCGTATTGCAACCCATATTCTGGCCTGCGAAGGTGACAGCCAGTGGACCTTCTTTGATGGCAACTACCAAGAGTACGAGGCCGACAAGAAGCGCCGCTTGGGTGAGGAAGGTGCAAAACCCAAGCGGATGCGGTACAAAGCGCTAAAGTAACATCAAATTTGGGAACTATGTCCACAGCGCCTGCCAGTCAAGCCCCTGCCCGCAACGAGGCGCTGTACCGAA
Source organism: uncultured beta proteobacterium (assembly GCA_903876045.1). Classification (GTDB taxonomy): domain Bacteria; phylum Pseudomonadota; class Gammaproteobacteria; order Burkholderiales; family Burkholderiaceae_C; genus Allorhodoferax. The sequence goes on from CAIQYP010000201.1 coordinate 10,864, forward strand.
GTCTGGTTCAGGAGGCATCCGCTGGTGGTGTCGCCTTGATGGGCAAATTAATTGCTGCCGCCCGCCTGGTGCTGCAAACCCAGGAGGCTGCCGCACGGGACTTGCGGGTACGCGATGCCCTGGCGGACTCTGCGAACCAACTGCGCCAGTATGAGCAGCAACTTTGCAAAAATTATCCCGCTGCGCTGCTGAGCGCCTTTGTCGACCCTGAGTTGGGCAAAAAGTCAAACAACTTGACCGTGGCTGAAGTGCAGTTCGACCAGTTGGAACTGATGGACGACGCACAGGTCTTGACTACGGTGACGTTGGCGCGGGTCCAGCAAAGTGCAATGCAGGCGGCAGAGGCTAGTCTGGCCGAGCTCAATACCTTGATGAGTAGTGTGTTGGGCTTGAGCGCAGTGCGAGCGGACGTCAATCCTTTGCGTCCTGAAGCCTACGTCAATGCGCTCAAGGAAACGCTGGAGCAGACCCAGGTGACGGCGGCCATGCAATTGCAGTGGTGTAACGCGATGACTGTCGCGTTGGGCGTAGAGTTGCGTGCACTTTATGGCGGCCTATGCAAACGTCTGCGCCAGGATGGCATTGTGTCGGTAACGTATTCGATGCCATCCGGCCGAGGCTCGGTGGCAGGCGGCTCCGTCGCATCAACAGCGGTGAATCCGGCGGTTCCAGGTAATGCTGCAATGGCCAACGAAGCACCTGGCACGACCGGAATGGCTGCGCAGACACGCGTGGCCCCCATAACGGTGAGAGCCAAAGACGAAACCCTGCTCACGCTGGACAAACTGCGCAAGTTGCTGTCAGGCGAACTGGTTAGTGCATCTCCCGGCAACCGCGTGGAACAATTTGCGGCCCGGTTTGCCCATCAGTTTGAAGGCGAAACGGGCGAGCTGGAGAACACTGAATTCGATGCCACGGTTCCTGCGGCACTGGAGGCGCTGACCGAAATGAAGCAGGTCGAGCGCGTAGTGCAAAGCCTGGAGCAGAGGCGCGGCGCCAACATCCGGCAGACTGCACCGCAGGAACACAGCGTTGACGGACAGCGTTTGGAAATGCGTCGCATGGCGCGTGATATGGCCCAGGCACTGAGCCTGGAAGTGGTCACGCTGATGGTGGAAAACATTGCCCACGATCCGCGCTTGCTGGAGCCGGTGCGCCAGGTAATCCGCAATTTGGAACCCGCATTGCTGCGCTTGGCGTTGGTGGACCCCCGCTTCTTTAGTGACAAGCAGCATCCTGCACGTCGATTGCTGCAAGAACTGACCCATCGCAGTCTGGCCTTTGAATCTGTGGGTGCCAGTGGTTTTGATGATTTTTTGCAGGAGGTGCAGGGCTCCCTGGCACCTTTGTTCAGGTCGCCTATCGAAAATGCCGAGGTGTTTGAGCTCAAGTTGAGTTCACTTCAGCAAAGTTGGTCGCGTGCCAGAAAAAGCACACAAAAAGAACAGGACTCCGCGATCGATGTGCTCAAGCACGCCGAAGCACGCAACTTGTTGGCTGAACGCATTGCGCAAGGTATCGAAGCGCATCCGGACTCGGCCAAGGTTCCGTCAGTAGTGATCGACTTTTTGTGTGGCCCTTGGGCTCAGGTGGTAGCGCAGGCACGCATCAGACAGGGCGCAGGTTCGGCCGCAGCCGAGAAGTTTGAGGCCCTGATTCCAGCGCTGCTTTGGAGTGCCCACCCGGTGCTTGCCCGTAGCAGCCCTTCCAAATTGACACGGGTGGTGCCGCGTCTGTTGAACACTTTGCGCGAGGGCCTGGACACTATCAATTACCCCGGCACACGGACCAGCGTGTTTTTGGAGGCTCTGATGGCCATCCATCAGCAGGTATTTCGCCCCGGATCGGCGGCGCCAGTCACAGCAGAAGCGGCGCTGCCCAAGGTTAAATCGCCAGACCGTAACCGGCACCTGGTCGATGGAAATCCCTGGATAGCACCAGAAGAGGCTGCAGCGTCCAATTTTGTCGAGTTGGCGGAGAGTGTTGATCCTTTGCCTTCCGAGGCGCCGATTGCGCCTGATATGCAAATCGTGTTCGAACCGGAAAGCATTGCGGATGCGGATCTGCCCTTGGGCTCTTGGGTTGAAATTTGGACCAATGGGCAATGGGTGCGCACGCAACTGACATGGGCTAGTCCACATGGCACGCTGTATCTTTTTACCGGCGTCTTTGGCACTACACAATCCATGACACGGCGCTCGCGCGACAAACTACTGGCTACGGGAAAGTTGCGCCTGATATCTGGTCAGCCAGTGGTTGAAGGCGCGCTGGATGCGGTAGCACAGGCCGCGATGCGCAACAGTGTGGACAGTGTGTTGTAGGTTTTACATGGGGGGTGTTTGCGGTCACCCTCAGTGCACTAAACTCGTCTCGACCTAAATTAAATATGCGGGGGATATCGATTTGCGCGACGGCTTGGCTGAAATCCTTTTTTACGCCTGCATTCCTTTAGCCTTCGCCGCAATTTTTGTGGTCATTGTCTGGATTGTGCAGCACATCCGGCGAGACAACTTGTCCGGGGAAGCGCAGCCCATTGTGCTGTACCGCATGCCGTTGCTCGTGTCACTAGCGGTGATGACGCTGGGTCTGGCACTAACGGTGAACTATGCCGATGTTGCGCGACAAACTGCTGTGAATGATGCGCGAAACCGGTTTTTGCATCAGGTCGATCAGGTCGAGGCGGATCTTCAGGGGCAAATTGCCGATCTGGGGCATTTGCTGGATGGAGTGCGAGGATTCATCCTCTCGCGCCCTGGTTTAACGAGTGCTGAATTTCAAAAATTTGTAGGAACCATGAACTTGCGCCGGGATTTTCCCGGTGTGCGTGGACTGAGCTACGTCGCGCGCGTGGCGGAGTCAGACTTGCAAGCATTCATGACGCGTCAGCGCCTTAGAGGTAGGCCGAATTTTGTCGTCGCCCCGTCAGATGCACAAGGCGATCGCTTTATCGTGGAGTATCTGGAGCCCGCCAGCGGCAACGAGGCGGCCATTGGCTACGATATCGGCTCAGATCCGGTACGCCGTGAGGCGGCGCAAGCAGCCATGCGCACTGGCAACCGCGCCATGTCTCAGCGCGTCCAACTGGAGCAGGATGTAGTTAAACGTTCCGCGTTCCTGATTCTGATTCCTGTCTTCCCAGGCGGTGTTGTGCCGCTGACCGAGGCTGAAAGGGTGCGCGATTTGCGTGGTTGGGTGGACGCACCCGTGGTGTTGTCGGAGTTGATGGCCGGTGGTGAGTCGTTTGATACGCTACAGGCCAACTATCAGTTGTTCGATAGCTCGGATCTCAGTGCGGAAAGCCTGGTTTATGACAGTGAATTGCCCGCAGGTGACGTGCACCCGGAGGCCAGTATCACGCGCAAAGAGTCCAGCCTTTTTTCTGTGGATAGACCAATTCAGGTCGTGGATCAGGTCTTGTACCTGCGGGTCAATTCTTCTCCAACCTTTGAAGCCAGCTTCCATCCACGCGAGCACCTGAAGTCGGTAACTCTTGGTTCGAGCTTAAGCGTGCTGGCCGCAATGGTGCTGTGGTTACTCTTGGCAGGGCGGTTGCGTGCCGTTGCGCTGGCAAGCAGCATGACTCAGGATTTGGATCGACTGGCAATGGTGGCACGTCGCACCTCCAATGCGGTGTATTTTGCGGATACAGAATGGAAGATCAATTGGGTTAACGAAGGCTTTACCCGAATGAGTGGTTTCACGGCGAAGGAGGCGTTGGGTAGCCGACCCAGTGCACTTTTGCGCAGCCCTCAGGCCGACCCGGACACGATACAAAGCATTGATCGCCGTTTGGCGGGCGGTGATCCAATCAATATTCAGGTTTTGCAACGCAACAAAAGTGGGCAGGATTATTGGGTTGACCTGGAGGTGCTGCCCATTCTGGATCGAAACGGTCTGGTTGCAGGTTATCTCTCGGTGCAAAGTGATATCACTGAGGTGGTACAGGCCAAGGCCGCCTTGCAGGCCGAAAAAGAGCGCGCCGAGAACATCCTGACAGGCGCCAATGTGGGCACATGGGAGAGCAATTTGCTAACCGGTGAGCAACGCTGGAATGATCGATGGGGAGCCATGATGGGCTTTACCCGCAAAGAGGTGGTACCCGGTACCGATCAGTTCTGGCAGCAGCGACTGCACCCTGCCGATCGACAGCGTATTAACCAGGCCATGGAGGATTGCCTTTCAGGCGGAAAAGAAAGCTATTCCTGCGGCGTACGCGTGCAACGCAAGGATGGCAGTTGGATGTGGATTCTGTCGCGCGCCAAGGTGATGTCGCGATTGCCGGATGGCCAAGTCGAGTGGATAGGTGGCATTCATACCGACATCACAGACATCAAGCAGGTGGAACTGAGTCTGCGCGACATGGAGGCCTTTTTAGACCGCGCCGGCAGTATCGCTGGAGTAGGCGCGTGGCAAATTGACCTTCGCACCCGTGAAGTCGTTTTCAGTGCGCAAACCTGTGCCATTCATGGTATGTCTCCAGACTTCAAACCGAGTGAGGAGGTGGCGCTGAGTTTTTATCCTCCGATGGATAGGAAGCGCCTGATGAACGCCATGCAGCTTGCCGAAAAAGATGGCACGCCTTGGGACATGGTGGTCGAGTTCAACAATGCGCAAGGTGACCACTTGTGGGTGCGCATCTTTGGCGAAGTCGGCTTTGATGAAAGTGGTCCGGCAAGATTGGTGGGCGCGTTCCAGGATGTCACCAAGGACCGTTTGGCGCAAATAGAGGTGGAGCGCAGTGGCAACCTGTTGCGTGGAGCCATCGAAGCCATAAACGAAGCCTTTGTGCTGTACGACCCGCAAGATAACTTGGTTTTCTGCAACGACAAATACCGTGCGATCTATCCAAAATCAGCCGACCTAATGGTGTCTGGTGCAAGCTTTGAGCGCATCATTCGTGCGGGTGCTGAACGTGGGCAGTATGTAGACGCTATGGGCCGCGTGGATGCCTGGGTCGAGGAACGCATGGCTGCACACCGCGTGGGCAATGTGGATATGGAGCAGCGCCTGGACGATGGTCGTTGGCTCAAGATCATCGAACGCCGTATGCCCGATGGTCACACTGTTGGATTTCGCCTCGACGTCACAGAACTCAAACTTGCTACTGCCGCCGCTGAATCCATCAGCGCCAAACGGGGGGAGGAGCAACAGCGCATGCAAAGCATTCTGGAAGGCACCCATGTGGGTACCTGGGAATGGAATGTGCAAACCGGTGAAAGCATCTACAACGAACAGTACGTGACCATGTTGGGTTACACGCTGGTGGAATTGCAACCACTGGGCTATGACACTTTTGTGAGGTTGACCCACCCGGAAGACTTGGTGGCGGGCGCCATTCTGATGCAAGAGCATCTGCGCGGCGAGCGACCCGACTACGAAATCGAAATGCGCATGCTGCATAAGCAAGGGCAATGGATATGGGTGCTGGCTAAAGGAAAATTGGCGCGACGCCTGCAGGACGGGCGTCCCCTGTGGGTCTACGGCACACACATGGATATTACTGAGCGCAAACTAGCCGAGCGTCAGTTAGCGCAGACTATGGCGACGCTGCAAAACGTGCTCGACTCTGCTACGGCGGTCGGCGTTGTCACCATGGACCCGGATCGGACCATTAGGGTATTCAACAGGGGTGCGGAAAACCTGTTGGGCTACAGCGCCGATGAACTGGTGCAGCGGCAGAGTGCCAGTATATTTTTTGAGCGCTCGGAACTGGTCGCCCTGAGCGAGACGCTGGAGTTAACGTGGGGGCGCGACCCCGAACCACAGGAAGTATTCGAGCACGTCCTCAACATCCGAGAAGAGCAGGAGTGGACCTTGGTACGCAAGGATGGCTCACGCTTTAAGGCCAGTCTGATCTTTTCGCCCATGCATGACGCTGCCGGAGCATTGGTGGGTAACTTGGCGATGCTTTACGACATATCCAAGCAAAAGGAATACGAGTCCTCCCTGCGAGATGCGATGCGCCTGGCAGAGCAGTCCAGCGTGGCAAAGAGTCAGTTCCTGGCCAATATGAGCCATGAGATTCGCACGCCCATGAACGCCATTTTGGGTATGCTGCAATTGCTGCGCAACACAGCTTTGAACACGCATCAGCGAGACTATACGGAGAAGGCAGCTGGTGCGGCGCGGTCACTTCTGAGCCTGATCAACGACATTCTCGACTTCTCCAAGGTTGAAGCCGGCAAGATGCAGCTGAACTTAGAGCCCTTCTTGCTGGAGGGTCTGTTGGGTGATCTGTCGGTCATTCTCTCGTCCAATTTGGGCGCCAAAAATGTCGATCTGATTTATGACGTGGATCCGGCCATACCATTGAGTCTGATCGGCGACGCTATGCGCCTGAAGCAGATCCTGATCAACCTGGGGGGCAATGCGGTCAAATTCACCGAAAAGGGTCATGTTGTGATCCGCTGGAAGTTACTGACTCGCACACCCGAATGGGTCAAGGTCGGCGTGGAGGTGGTGGACACTGGCATAGGCATTGCTCCCGAAAACCAGGAGCGTATCTTCAATGCCTTTACCCAGGCCGAGGCCAATACCACGCGCCGCTTTGGCGGAACCGGGCTGGGACTGGTGATTTCGACACGCCTGATTCGTCTGATGGGTGGAGAGCTACAACTCAACAGTGTGCTGGGACAGGGCAGCACTTTCAGCTTCACTTTGGAACTCGCAGTGGCCGGCCTTGCTCCCTTGGCAAATGCGCCAAAGGGGGCAACTCACGCGAATCTGCCCCAGGTACGTGCTTTGCTGGTGGATGACAACGACCAAGCCCGAACCACCAGCGCGGCCATGATGCGTTCGCTCGGTTGGGATGTGTCGGAAGTGGTATCCGGTGTCGAGGCCATGGAGTTCGTCAGGACTCGACGGGATGCTGGACAACCCGCCCTGGACGCCGTGTTTGTCGACTGGCACATGCCGGACATGGATGGGTGGGAAACCATGCGCAACGTGCGTCGCCTGGTCGGCCGCCAGTCGCCCCCGATTTTGATTCTGCTTAGCCGCCAGAGCCGCGATGCACTGAACCAGCGTACCACCGACGAGCGCGAGTTACTGGATGGTCTGATGGTCAAGCCGCTGACGGCAGCCATGTTTAAGCAAGCACTGGGGCAGGCACGGGTGCAAGAAAGCTTGACTCCGATGGATGCTGGGCCGGTACCGCAACCATCGCGCCTGGCCGGCATGCGTGTGCTGTTGGTGGAAGACAACACCATCAACCAACAGGTCGCCAAGGAGCTGTTAAGTGCCGAAGGTGCCTTGGTCAGCGTGGCTGAAAACGGTGCATTGGGAGTGGCGGCTGTAGGTGCGGCACAACCGGTTTTTGATGTTGTTCTGATGGACCTGCAAATGCCGGTGATGGATGGCCTGACGGCTACGCGCTTGCTGCGTTCAGATACGCGTTTTGCCAAACTTCCGGTGATCGCAATGACCGCAAATGCGATGGACTCGGACCGTGAGGCTTGCCTGGCTGTCGGCATGAATGACCACGTGGGCAAGCCTTTCGACTTGAATGCCCTGGTCCATACGTTGATCCAGCATACAAGTTGGCGGAACAGAGGGCGCGACGCCCCCGCCCTTCACATGTCGAAAGATTTGGCGGCTTTGCCGCAGGAGTGGCCTGAGGACATTGACGTGGTGTCGGCCCTCAATCGCATGGGCAACAACCAGGGTTTGCTACAGCGGTCTCTGACCTCCTTTTTAGCCGAGGCCAGGACTTTGCCGCAGCGACTTGATTCGGGGATGCAAAGTGACGACAGGGCGCAGGTGCATCGCGATTTGCATGCATTCAAGGGACTGTCGGCCACCGTGGGCGTTGCAGAGTTATCCACCTTGGCAGCACGGGCCGAAAAACTGTTTCAGACCGACAACGCCGGTGAAGAGTACCGCACCGCGGTCGAGCAACTCGAAACCAGACTGGCCCAACTATTGCCCATGCTAGATGGTGTGGCAGCGCGTTTGGCACCGTCTGCAAGCCCTGTGGCGACCGGGTCTGCGCATGCCAACTTGGACGGTGCCACTTTGCCGCAATTGAAAGAACTCTTGCAGGCTCTGAGGGCTTCAGATATGGGCGCCATGGAGTTGTACGCTCGCTTGCGACAGTCCGTCGATGCGTCGTTGGCACCTTCCATGGACGGTCTGGACGAAGCTATGGCTGACCTCGAGTTTGAAAAAGCAGTAGCCGAATGCAGCAATCTGGTTCGCAAATTTGAAACGATATAGAACACCTGAAAACCATGAATCAATCGCCAGTGCCCTCTGCATCATCCACCGGATTGAAAGTTCTTGTTGCTGAGGACAACATCATTAATCAGCGTCTGGTCGTCGGTATGTTGACCCAGTTAGGACATACGGGCATGGTGGTAAATGACGGCGCTAAGGCGCTCAAGTGCCTGTCCAAAATGAAAGTGGACGTGGTGTTGATGGATGTGATGATGCCCAATATGGATGGCCTCGAAGCTCTGGCCGCGATACGGGGACTGGAAGCAAGTCAGGGCGGGCATGTTCCGATCATCATGGCTACTTCACACGATGAGCCGGGCGATGCAGCGCGATATAAGCGCGCGGGTGCAGACGGCTACCTCTCCAAACCCCTGGAAATCGGGCGGCTCCAGTCAGAAATTAGCCGTGTCCTGGCGCAGTGTTAGTGCGTAAAACGGCTATTATTTGACGCGAAACAATGCCTCAAGACTTACGGAGTGATTTAATCCCTCATGCGTTCAAGTTCATCACAATACACAGTTAAGGGATGGTTAGGCCCAGGCGTAACCTTGATGCTGCGATTGCACATGTCGGTCAAGCTGACCACCATGGCGTTTATGCTGGGGCTGCCCTTGGTGGTGGTGAGCTACTTTCAGATGTCGACCCTGTTTGGTGACTATGTTACGGCGCGCGATGAAGTGCTGGGAGCCCAGGCAGTCCATCTGGTTGGCGACGTGCTGACCGATGTGCAACATCTGGGCGCCGAATCGGTGCTCGCTGGAAAGCCCGAGTTTGACAAAGCAAGCGCACTGACTTTGCAAGATCTTCAGTCACACATCAGCGCACTTGACGCTTGGATTGCGCTGCATCCGGAATTGGAATGGTTCCAAAAATGGCCGGCCCAACATGCCAGCCTGCAAAAACTGCAGTCTTCAGCGGCGCAGGGTCAGGCAAGTGGAGAAGTCCAAAAAGTGGCTTTGGTCGAGTTGGGGAATCTGGTCAGTCTAATTGCCGAGCAATCCTCTTTGTTGTTGGATCCTTTTGCTGCGAGTTACTTTCTCCAGGATATTTTGAGCAACCGGTCTATTGCCTGGATGGATTCGGTCAGCATCGCGCGTTCGGTGGCGGCAGGGTGGTTGCAGCAACCCGCTAACAAGTCTGCGTCGGCGGCGGTGCTGTCAAGCATGGCGGGTACGCTGGATGCCCATGTGCAAGCCGTAGGCAATAGCTTGGATGGGCTACAACGCGCTGGTGAAAAAGAACTCCCTGCGGGTGCGCGCGAATCCCTGACTGCCACGCTGGCATTTAGCCGTGAATTACGTGCGCTGGCTGATAAAGAGGCCACGCCGCAGGATATCGCCGCCTCCATCGATTCCGGTGGCAAGGTTCTTGAAGCCGGGCGCGCGTTCCAGAAAGACGCGGCCGAACGACTGGTGAGCACCCTGCAAGCCCGTCAAGACAAAGCTTTTTTACAGGCTTTCGCCTTAGGTGGCCTGGCCGTTACAGGCCTGTTGTTGGTGACGTATCTGATTTTGTGCTTCTCGGTAGCCACCATCCGGAGCATACGTGCCTTGAATCAGGCAATCTCCGAAGGTACGCGGGGCAATCTGGCCGTTCATGTGGAGGTCCCCGGTAGCGATGAGTTGGCGCAAATCAGCAAAGAGTTCGAGAACATGCTGAATGTGCTGTCTACGCTTGTGGCCGATGTACGCAGCGCCTCAAGCATGGTGACACACGTGGGCGCCCAATTGGTGGAAGATGGGCATTCGCTTTCGCAGCGCACCCAGTCGCAGGCGGTCAGCCTGGAGGAGGCAGCTTCCAATGTAGGCCAGGTAAGTGACACTGTGGCGCGCAATTCCGAGGCGGCGCAAGAGGTCAGCATGATGACCAAGAGCCTGCATTCAGAGGCAGGCAATGCCAGTGAACTGATGGGTCGCACGGTAAGTGGCATGACGGCCTTGCGCACCACGTCTGAGCGCATGCGTGAAATCATTGGGACGATTGACGGCATCGCTTTCCAGACCAATTTGCTGGCGCTCAATGCTGCGGTCGAAGCGGCCCGTGCGGGTGAACAGGGCAAGGGCTTTGCTGTAGTTGCCGCCGAGGTGCGCAATCTGGCGCGACGCAGCCAGAGTGCAGCGGCTGAAGTTCGTGCCTTGATTGCTGAGTCCTCGTCGCGCGTGGCTGATACGGTCAATGAAATTCAGGCCGTCAGTGGCCTCATGACAAGTTTGGTAACTGGCATTTCCGAGATTGCCTTTAACGTGGAATCCATGGCGGATGGCAGCGCGAAGCAAAGCATTGCGCTGTCCGAAGTGGTGCAGGCTGTGGGCGATTTGGACCGGGTCACGATCGAGAACTCGGGTCTGGTGGATCGCACCTCGCACCGCTCCAACCGATTGATGCAGCGCTCGCGACAGTTAGAAAGTGCCGTTACTTTCATCAAACTGCGTCAGGGCACGGCTGATGAAGCTTTGACCATGGCCAATCGCGCGCATGCGTTGGTACAGTCGGTCGGTTTTGACGAGGCCTTCAGGGCCTTTCATGATCCACAAGCTGGCTATGTGGATCGTGACCTCTACGTTTTTGTATTCGACCGTCAAGGCGTTTACCGGGTGATGGGGGCTGATGTCAAACGCGTGGGCAGCAGCCTTTTCGACGCGCCAGGCGTGGACGCCCAGCAACTGCTGGACGACGCATGGCACCGTTGTGAGCAGGGCGGTGGTTGGGTGGAATACAACATCATCAATCTGGCAACCAATGATGTGCGCGGCAAGTCGTCGTATGTGCTGCCCTTGACGGATGACCTGTTGATCGGTTGCGGAGCCTACCGCAGTGCCTTGACCGATTCGGATACGGCGCTGGAGCATTAGAGCCCCCACGCTTGCCGCTTCGCGTGCTGCGCTGCCCCCCGAGGGGGTGCATTTCGCCTTGGGGCGGCCCGGCGGCGAAACTAGCCCCCACGCTTCCCCACTTCGTGTGGGGCGCTGCCCAATCCCGTCTTACAGGGGGTGCTCGGCGTAGAACTTGCCACCGTGGTAGAGCAGGGGCGATGCGCCCGAGCGGTGTGCGCAGTGCTCCACTTCACCCACGAAGATGACGTGATCGCCCTCTTCGTATCGGCTGCGATTAAAGCACTCGAAGGTGGCGGCAGCGCCGTCAATCAGTGGCGCACCGGCAAGACCCAATTGGTAATTGACTCCGGCAAAGCGGTCTATGCCCTTAGCGGAGAACTGCTTTGCCAGTTCCTGCTGGTCGGCGCTCAAGATGTTGATCGCGTAGTGCGAGCCGGTGGCAAAAGCTTCCATGGAGGTGGCCGAATGGGCCAGGCTCCACAGCACCAAAGGCGGCGACATAGACACCGAGTTAAATGAATTGGCCGTGAGGCCCACCAACTCGCCATTGGCTTTGCGCGCTGTGACGATGGTGACACCGGTGGCGAACATGCCAAGAGCAGTGCGGAACTCGGTTTTTGAAAAAATGGGAGGGCGCGCTTTTTGCGGCTTGACGTTTGACAGCATCGCTTGAATTTAACCGAGTTTGACGGGGGCACGCTTGTAAGAGGTTATCTTTGCTAGAGCGTTCCTGTTTTTACTCGCTCATCCTTTTTTGCTATCCCATTTTTTTACTCCCCCATCTTTTACTCCCCCATCCCCCAACCCCTTACCCCCCGTCGGGATAAGGGGAGCTTAAGGCGGACAGCCGATTTGACCTCTGCGCGCCGAATACGGAATTAAGCACGTGGCGTTTCCGCCGCTGCCCAACGGCCAGATTTCACGCCGGTAGGTCCAAGCGCTGGAGGTGTGTGAAATTGGAGAGTGGTTGTGGTGGGATGAACTGCTTCACCGTAAAAAAAGACACTGGGCATAGGCCACCAAGTGCGCAAGAACGCAGCCCAAGTGCAAGCTCAAAAAGACCGGTCCCGGTAATGCCCTGGCCGAAGTGACGTAACCAAATCGGCTGTCCGCT
>CAIQYP010000202.1 GCA_903876045.1 uncultured beta proteobacterium
AAAGTCGTGAAACGGTGCATCTCAAGTATCTCAGAACCGCCGAAATAACCAACTGTCCGGGTTTCAATACGACAGAACTGAACTTGCCTTCGATTCGTATAAAAAGCCGGACAGTTCAATTTCTTGAGAAGTGTCCGGCGTTCGTATAACATTGGACACATGGAAGAAACTGAATTCGCATTGAAAAAGCCAAATGCTGCCTTGGTCATGGTGCCGAAGTCGGGCAAGTTGACCGGCGTGGAGCGTAAGCTATTCAATGCCATCCTGATGTCGTCCATCAGCCAGCTCAAGGCCCATCGGGCTGTGCATGGCAAGGACCTGGACGGCAACCATGTCTACTCAGCCTTGGCGGATGAGTTACTCGATACGCTAGAAGTCGGCAAGTCCAATCTCAAGTCGGCATTGCGCAAGCATATGTTGAGCCTTAGGCGAGCTGAAGTGGAATGGGAAGCCCCCGATGCCAAGGCTGGCGTCATCTGGAGCAACACCTCGGTTCTGCCTCGCGCTGAAATGGAACTTAGGGGAGGGCGGCTTTACGCCCGCTGGAAACTGTCGGATGAAATCTGTGAAGCTATCACGAATACGAAGGACTTCCCTTTTACATTGCTGGACCTGGCGCAAATTGCACGCCTGAGCGGTTACACCGCAGTTGCCTTGTACGAAATCTGCGCCCGTTACAGAAACAACTTTCTCAAGGGCGGCAATGGCATTTGCCTGACCAGCGCCAGTGAGCCGGAATGGTGGGTGGATGCGTTGACCAATGCCATCCCCAAGCTCGACAAGAAGACGGGTGAGACCCAACGCCGAGAATGGCGCAAGGTAAAGAACGAGGCGGTTCTCAAGGCGATCAAGGAGATCAACCAGGAAACCGATCTTGAGGTTGAGCTGATTGAACGCAAGACCGGCAGGGCGGTCAACCTGGTGCAGTTCTCGGTTCGACAGAAGCGCGGAGCGGCGAGGGAAGTGCAAAGCAGCCATTTCGATTTGATCAAGCAAGCGGCACGAATGGGAATTGCCCAGGCGAGGATTGAGTCTGCGCTCCTCTCCAACACCGCGGACGAAATTGCATTTGCCTTGGCGAAATTCGAGGCGCGCTATACGAACAAGGAACTCCCTGCGATTGAGCGGCCGAACACATATTTCGCCTCCATCTTGAAGAACATCCAACCGATCGATGTTGTCGCCGACAAGACCCTGACTGTGCAGGCAGCACCCCCAATAGCGGACCTTGAGCGTGACATTTTGCAGGCCAGGCACACCATGACGCGAGATGAGTTCATGGCACTAGCCGAGCAAACCAAAGCGCATTACGCAGAGAAGGCTTTGAGCGATCTGAATGGCCGGAACATGGCCACACCGCGCATGATCGCAAATGCCAAAGAAGGGGTGTGGTCACCACTGCTGCTTGCTGAAATGCTGCGGATTTTCTCCAAGGAAAAAGCCGTAGGAATCGTTGAGCAGGCCACCTAAGCTACTATGAATTCCGCCCCTCCCATGCCTACTCCTCCAAGCGCATTCGATGATCCCGCCAACGTCATTGCCAATTTGCGAGTGCCGCCTCACTCCATCGAATCGGAAAGCTCTCTGCTGGGCGCGCTGCTGCTGAACAACGATGCGCACGATCTGATCGTCGGCCTGGTCAAGCCTAGTGACTTCTACCGTTACGAACACAAGGAGATTTTCAAGGCGATTGCGGCGTTGATCGACGACGATAAACCGGCAGATGTGGTCACTGTATTTGAGCAATTGCACTCCAATGGCAAGGCAGATGAGGTAGGCGGCGCGTCTTATCTGAACCAACTTGCGCAGTACGTCCCAAGCGCCTCGAATATTGCCCGCTATGCTGAGATTGTCCAGAACAAATCCATCTTGCGGAAGCTGATTGCCGTTGGTGATGAGATCGTTGGCGAGGCTTTTTCTACAAAGGGAAAGAAACCAGAAGAGCAGCTGGAAAGTGCGGAGGAAAAGATTCTGAACATTGGATCGTCCGATAACGTACGCTCCGAGGACAAGACGTTAAGCGTGCTGATCCCGCGCTTCAATCAGATGCTTCTGGACCGCTCAGAAAATCCGGGAAAACTTGTAGGCGTGTCCACCGGCTTTTCTGATCTTGATCAGATGACCAGTGGGCTCAAGAAGGGCAACTTGATCGTTGTGGCCGGACGACCCGCAATGGGCAAGACCTCGATAGCAATGAACATGGCCGAGCACTGCGCATTGCAAGAAAAGCTTCCCGTCTTGGTGATCTCGCTTGAGATGACCGCTGATGAGCTGACCACGCGCCTGGTGGGCTCTGTTGGCCGCGTTGACCAAATGAATTTGCAGACAGCCCAACTCGAAGATCACGAATGGGGGAGGGTGTCGGAAGCGATGGAAAAGCTGCACTCGGCACCGATAGATATTCAGGACACAGGCGTCAAGACCATCACCGAGATCCGTGCCATGGCCCGGCGTTTTCTGCACCGTAACAAGAACATTGGGCTGATCATCGTTGATTACCTGCAGCTAGTAATTGGCAGCGGAAATACGCAAGAAAATCGAGCAACTGAAGTAGGCCATGTTTCTCGTGGCTTGAAGCTTCTGGCTGGTGAACTTCAGTGCCCGGTAATTGCCCTGTCCCAGTTGAACCGCAGCCTGGAGGACCGCCCTGACAAACGCCCACGCATGAGCGATATTCGAGAATCGGGCAGCGTGGAGCAGGATGCCGACGTCATCATGTTCGTCTACCGCGATGAGGTATACACCAAGGAGGCATGTCTCACGCCCGGAGTCGCTGAGGTCATCATTGCCAAACAACGCAATGGCCCCACAGGAACAGTGCGATTGGCATGGCAGCCGACGTACACGCGATTTGCAAATCTTGGGTATTGAGTTGGGGAGCCTTTACTGCACAGTGGGTTTGCAAGGTGATGAACCAGTGCACCATCTCAGTCAATCTAAATCCTACCGGGCAGAATGGACGTTGCTAGAGTTTCAAGAATGAGGTGAACGGCAGTCCACCTCCAGTTCTTTAACGAACTGCGGTTATGGCGTATCCCGGCTACAGCATTCCAACAGTATCATCCTAGTGACCTATGCCAACCAGAACGCCATTGACATCGAGTGCCAGTGGATCTGAATTGAGCTGCAGCTTTTGCTGCAAAAGCCAGAACCAGATCCGACAATTGGTAAGCTCTCATGCCCCAGCGCCCGCGTTCATTTGCGATCAATGTGTAATCGCTGCTATTGAGTTGATTGCTGATGCAAATCCGACGTGGGGTGGAGTCAGGGAATCGCTCAAAACACTCCAGCCAGTCCCCAGTTAAACATGGCATCACCGACCCTTCAGACCTGGCTCACCAGTTCCGCGAATTCAGCCACCGTAGTGCTGGACCGAATGTGCGAACTCGCCAACTACGGGCTTGGCACAGCGCTCAAAAGTTCGCCGGTAGACTTTGACGATGTATTGCTCAATTCTGACGGTTCCTGGACATCCCACAGAAAGGACGCGTCCAATTTTGGTTACGGCCGCTCGTATTGGGACACAACTATTTGGCTCTCCCAGCAAGACGGCAAAACAACATTGACGGGCAAGTGCTCGCGTTGCGGAAGCAACAGTTGCGCCCACATTTTTGGTCTGTTGGCCCATGGCGTTCGTCAAGCCAGAGCGGATGTGACAGCACTGCTGCAAGACCCAGCTGAAATCCAGAAGCGTACGCTGAGCTCGGACGCAGCAGATTTTCTGATGCGAGCCTGTACTACAAGTGAAGTGGGCACACCGGCTGCCGGTGCTGCTGGTGAAAAGCTCCTTTTCTACCGCATATTGCCCAGCCGCCGTGATTTGCGTAGCCGTCTCGGACTGCACCTGGGGACCATTCTCAAAAACGGCGGAATTTCAGCTCGGCACCAGGCACTGGACTGGTCCTCGGTTCTCTGGATAGCCAAGTCCACACCTGAAGTCCCTCGGCATTCCTACCATTCCTTTGGTTTTGACCCCGAAGATTCTTTGCGCCAGACTTTGAACACCTGTGTCACCGACCTGGACCGAAGGCTCATCAAGGATCTGTTCCTGCAGGAGGGGCTCACCCCCGCAAACGACCTGACGATCACCAACTGTAACTTGCTGGAATACGTTGAAGAGCTGTGTGCTCAAAAGCGATTGATTCTGGAGGATGAGTTTCAGAAACCGTTGCAGTTCGGCCCAAGCAAAACGGGGCACTTGGACTGGAGCCGCAGCAGCCAAGGCGGATGGCGCCTGGGTATCCAGTGTGATTCGAAGGTCGAAGTCGTCACTACCCGACCACCCATGTACCTCGATCAGCAATTGGGCACGATTGGTTCAATCGCCATCAAACTTACCAACCGTGAGTTGGAGCTGGTCGGGCTGGGCAAATCCCTATCCGACCGTGACCTGGGTGTTGTGCGCCAACACCCCCAGGCCAAAGTGTGGCTTGCCAACCTGCCGCCCCTGCCCGAAGTACAGGAGGAATACGCCGGAATGGCAAAACTGCGGCCCTCTGTATCGCTTACTTGGTATTTTGATTCCGACAAGCAGGTCTACAACCCGTATTCCGGTGGTCAAATTCGCAAATCTGACAAGGGACGGGCAGCAGCTAGGTTGCAGTTCCTATATGCTGGTCTGCTGCCAAGAGATGGCTCCCCCTATGAACTCGTTCGCACGGATGGAACACGCACCATTGTGTACACCCGCGACGTTGATGCAGAACACGCGGCACGCGCCTTAGTCTGCCGAAATACTGCGTGGGCCGATGGCGAGGATTCGGAATTCCAGATCGTCAAAGGCAGCTTGCAGGGTGAGAGGTTGCAGGCCAAGCTGCTGGCCTACCACCGTGAGGTAGTCTCCGAGATGCACCGCCAGGGCTGGCAAGTCCACATGAATGAAGACTGGCCGCAGCGCAAGGTGACACTGGACTCCCTTCACTTCAGCTCAGAAGCATTAGATGACGGCTGGTTCGGCTATGAAGTTTCAACACAGGTGAATGGAGCACGCATCGACATGCTTCAACTCCTGCGGGTCGCACTCAACAACAAAGGCCTGCTGGCGTCCATTGCCAACGCCCGTGATGATGAAAATCATCTGGTGCTTACACCAGAGGTGTTATGAGATCAGCGTACCGGTGACCCGTCTCAAGAGGCTGTTGCCATTCTTCCTGACCATTACATCGGACGAGGAAACCGGACGGGCCAAGCTTCGGCGCATTGACTTCGGCGTAATGGAAGAAGCACGCAACGCAGACAACGACGTCATTGACGGAAGTACCGGGCTACTGGAGGTGGCCAGGCAGCTCTCGCAGTTTGACCCCAACTTGCCTCAGCGCACGCTGGACTGCATGACCCTGCCAGCACGCAAGTACCAGGAATACGGTGTCGCCTGGTGTGATGCCCGCAGAAAGCTCGGCTTCGGAGGAGTTATTGGCGACGAGTACGCAGTGGGCAAGACCCTTCAGACCCTACTGACCGTCTTCAACGCCACGCTTGAGCCAGAAGCGACGCAACCTTGCTGCCTGATCGTGGTCACCAAAACACTGTTCTTTGAAGGACGCTGGCAGGAGGAAGCACAAAAGTTCCTGCCTCGCATGCAAGTCGCCGAAGTTTATGGGGCAAGGCAGATAGGGCGCCTGAGCACGCTGGATGGTGTTCAGGCGGTGCTTACCACCTACGACACCGTGGTGGATCAGTTAGACGTGTTCGAGCCAATCCACTGGAACGTGATCGCCTGTGATGAAGGCCACAAGCTCAACAACAAAACACCGCAGGTCCATAAGGCAGTAGCCGCGCTCAAGGCACGTCAGAAGTTGGTGATCACTGGCTCACCCATGCAAAACGGTGCCAGAGAGATGTGGGCGTTGATGAATCTGACGGTGCCAGGTTTACTCAAGGACCGGGCTTGGTTCAACCAGACCTTTCCAAAGGCGAAACTGGTGGATGGAGACATGAAGGCCCTGGAGGTGAGCACAGAGACGCAGTTGGGCAATGCAGCTCGCTTGCACGCGCTGGGCAAGATTGTTAGCCCCTTCTTCTTGCGTCGGACAAACGAAGACCTGGGCCGCCAGTTGCCGGCCATTCAAGTGATCGAGCGCCACGTGGTGATGGAACAGGACCAAGTTGACGTGTATGAGGCTGTGCGGCTTGCCGGCAAACGCGAAGCCATAGAGATCGTCCAGGAGAAAGGCATCAACCGTTCACGGGTGGAGGTGCTATCGCAAATCAACCGGCTGCGGCAAGTCTGTTGTGACCCGGAAATTGTCACGCTCGATGGGCTACGCAACATCAAAGCATCGTCCGCCAAGCGGGTGGCGCTTTTGGAGATCTGTCAGGAACTTGTTGAGGACGGCAAGAAGATTGTCATCACTTCCGAGTGGAACCGGTTGTTGGACAACATTGCCAAGGATTTGTTGTCCGCTGGCATCGACGCCGTTTTCATGACTGGGGACCTGAGTGGCAAGGGCCGTAAAGAGGCCGAAGATGCATTCCGCCATGGAGGGGCATCGGTTATGTTGATTCAGCTCTCCCTGGCCGAAGGCATTGAGTTGCCAGAGGGCGACGCCATCATCATCTGTGAGTCTTGGTGGAATCGCAAGAAGGAAGAGCAGGCCATTGCCCGGTTGCGGCGTGACGAGCGCCAAAAGCACATCAACGTGATCCGCCTGCTGGTGGCCGGTAGCGTGGAAAGCGGGGTGGTTCGTGTCGCGCAGAGCAAGCTCGATGACATCGAGGCAGTGCAGATGGGGCATGCTGCGGCCACCGGGGGCTTAAGCTTGGACGACATTGAGGAATTTTTCAAGCCGCTGGAAGGCAGGGCCATTGCTGCGATTTAGAGTCGCTAACTCTTGCGAGATTTTCTGAACTTCAGCGCAGGTTAAGGTGCTGCATCGCTGCCAGATTGAATCGCTTCGTTCAGGAGTTTGATCGCTGCCCTGACAGTCGACAACTTGTAGGTTTCATATTGCCTGCCAGTCGCGGCTAGGCGCAGTCCCTGAGTGCCGGTCGAAAGCTCCATTAATCGGCCGATCATTTTCTGGAGTCCTGCACCGTCGAGAAGAAGGTGTGCGCTACCTATGAGCGCGTCGCGAGCACCATATTGGTCAGAGAAATGCAAGCCTTCAAGGCGGGTAGTCCACATCTCAAGGGGGCCTTCGCAACGCTGTGCAGCGCGCAACCAATGCTCACAGGCAGCATGCATATGCGTGCACATAAACAAGCCAGTAGCTGGTCCCGACGCCTACTTGCTCGGGACGTAGCCAGTCGGGGCTACTGGATCATTGGCCTGAGGCAATTTTGCTTCATCAAATGGAAGCACAAGTACCAGTTATGCTTCCATTTGGGCGTTCAAACGGTTGACATTAGATAGCCTTTAGTGCATCATAAGCTAATTACTGATTGCCTTTGGGCTAGCAAAATGTCCTCTGAATTCAATACGCTGCGGGTAGAACAGCTTCAGGCAACCGTGAAAGCCTATGGCATTCTGCTGACGAAACGAGTGCCATCACGCGGTTGGCTCAAAGAAATCCGCGAGGCTCTCGGTCTCACTGAGCGCCAACAAGCCGCACGCTTGGGTATCGCCAGCTCAACGCTGCATAAATCCGAACAATCAGAAGCTCAGGATCGCATAACGCTTGGCCAATTGCGCAAGTTGGCCGACGGACTGGGCTGTGATCTCGTTTACGCCCTCGTGCCCCGCAAGCCCTTGCTGGAAGTTGTGCAGGACCGTGCGAAGCAACTGGCGAAGGAAGAGGTCTACGGGGTTGCTCATACGATGACCTTGGAAGACCAAAGGCCAACGGATGAACGCATCCAAATGCAGGTAAACCGTCGAGCGGAAGAACTGTTGCGTGGCAAGTGGGCCGACCTATGGCGCTAGATCTAGACGAGCAAGACGGCCAAACCCCGTTAGACCCGGATGAAATGGCGGGCCTGATCCCCAGGCACATCGAAACGAAGGGGGCGCTCAATGACTGGGAGCAGGAAAATATTCTTCAGGCCATCAAGTGGCTGAGACGCGCAAAGGTCGGATCTGTGCTAACTGAGGGCTTCTGTCGAGATTTGCACAAGAGGATGTTCAACAAAACCTGGAAGTGGGCGGGCACGTTCCGTAAATCAGACAAAAACATCGGGTGCGATTGGACCCTGATTGCGGTGAAGCTAAATCAGCTTTTCGGTAACGTGCAATTCTGGATCGAAAACGAAACGTTTCCAACAGATGAACTGGCCGCACGCTTTCATCATGCGCTGGTTTGGATACATCCGTTTCCCAACGGCAATGGCCGACATTCACGAATGATGGCGGATACGCTCCTGAAGCAATTGGGTCAAAAAGCATTCAGCTGGGGTGGCGGCGGAAATCTGGTTAGTGCCAACGAAGTACGGACTCGGTATCTCGCGGCATTGCGAGCTGCGGACAAGAATGAATTCACGCAATTGTTGGCATTTGTGCGCAGCTTGTGAGTGGCTTTCAATAAGCGCGTAAATCTGGCGGCAAAGGATGAATGAGATTTACCTGCAAGGCCGTGCTTGCAGGAGCCCGGAGGGCGAGTGCAAACACGGCCTTGGAGATTTGTTGGGTGGGGGTGCTGGCGGCCAGGTTGCTGGGGTAGCCAACGGGCGCATGAGCGGTTAGAAACGGGGCGTGCCGATAAAGCGAGAGCAGGCACGGCACCGGTCAAACCCTAAGCAAGTAAAGCCCGATGCCGTGCCCCGAGCCCGAGAGGGCGACGTTGCCGATGTCAGTATTTCACGAAACATCAGGCGCTGTCCAGCCCAACCCTCGTCGGTGCAGCTGTGCCGATGGAGCCACCACCTCGACGTTTCCTGTGTGCGCGTTGCCGTGCGCCCGTTCTCGTGTGCAGCCATTGTGATCGTGGCCAGCGCTACTGCGCCGGAGATTGCGCAACCATCACCCGTAAAGCCTTGCAGCAAGAGGCTGCACAGCGCTACCAATGCAGCCGTTCTGGTCGTCTCAAACATGCCCAGCGCACTCGCCGCTGGCGTGAGCGCCAAGCCACACCCAATCAATCGGTGACGCATCAGGGTTCCCCACCCCCGGCACTGCCTGCTTTACTGCCATCCGTGGTGGCGGCAAGCGTTGAAGACGCACCGCAGGAGCCTGGGCGGTGTCATTTCTGCCCATGTTGCTGCGGTCTGTTTGTACGGATTGATTTCTTGCGCCGCCGCATCCGCCGAGCCCCTCGTTTATTTGACCGTAAAGAGTTTGCCCATGCCCGTGACCCCTGAGCTTCATGCCCAAATCCTGCGCTACTACCATGTCGAACGTTGGCGTGTGGGCACCATCGCCCGGCAGTTGCAGGTCCACCATGGCACCGTTGAGCGTGTCCTGC
>CAIQYP010000203.1 GCA_903876045.1 uncultured beta proteobacterium
TCCGGCCTCAACCTTATTGCGGATCAGCTTGACCAGCGAAGGTGCCTCGCTGGCCGGGATGGGCGTCATGGTGGCAAACGGCGTCGCGTAGGTGCCTCGATTAATACTGTTCATTTGTACAGTATATGCAAGTCACAGGGTAAAAAGCAATCTTCAAGTGCTGTCACCGCTCAAGAAACGCGATGCGAACTTTTGCCGCTACTGTTATCTTGGACGGTACGTCACAACCAAGCCAACCACGCACTAACGACATGAAGCAATATTCCGTACTTTTCGTCTGCATGGGCAACATATGCCGCAGCCCGACAGCCGATGGTGTGTTCCGCCACATGGTGGCCACGCAGGGCCTGCAAGACCGGGTGACCGTAGATTCGGCCGGTACTCACAGCTACCACACAGGCAGCCCCCCAGATGAGCGGTCAGTCGCCCACGCTGCCAAACGCGGCTATGACCTCTCGGACCTGCGAGCCAGACAAATCGTTTCAGGTGACTTTGATAAGTTCGACTTGATACTGGTAATGGACTACGACAACTTGGCATTGGTGAAGTCGATTTGTCCCTGCGGTCAAGAGAGCAAAGTCAGGCGCCTCACCGAGTTCTGTCTAACCATCGATAGCCCCGTAGTTCCAGATCCCTACTACGGCGGGGCAGATGGATTTAATCAGGTGCTTGATTTGGTTGAAGACGCCTGTAACGGGCTACTACAACATGTTCGCAAGGCAGGCGTTGGCAAACAGACGGGCTGAACCGCTGGAGTGTCATCAAAGGGCAGGGCTTTTGCAACGAGCAGAACCGCTTGCAAAACGTTCATGTCACCCCCGTCCCCGGACAAGGCCTACCGATTGATGTTCTATCAAATACAGGCAGTAAAGCTGCTGTGCGACATTGCCATTGACACCATGTTGCAATATTTTTGAACACAATACTTGCTGAGGAATGCTAAATTTAGAGGTATTTCTTTGTTCAATTGAGAACTGAGTCAATCGGGGAGGATAAAAAATATGAGCCCAATGGCCGATTTTTTGCAGCCAAATCTCGTGGGCCGGTCGCCTCTATTTATTGCGGCGCTGGAGTTGACACGCAAGTATTCAGCCAGCGATGCCACGGTTCTGATCGTCGGTGAAACCGGCACCGGTAAAGAATTGGCGGCGCGCTCATTGCACTACACGGGTCGTCGTAAAAGTTGCCCGTTTGTGCCTGTCAATTGTGGTGCGATTCCTGAGAATTTGATCGAAAGTGAAATATTTGGCCATGTGCGGGGAGCCTTCACTGACGCAAGGGAATCCCAACTTGGCTTGATCGCACAGGCCGGCGGAGGAACGCTTTTTCTTGACGAGGTTGAAGCCATGTCGCCCCGCACTCAAGTGGCACTTCTTCGATTTTTGCAGGATCACCAGTACCGACCGGTTGGCGGTAGAACCAATTGCTCGGCGGACGTCAGAATAGTTGCGGCCGCGAACGTTGATCTTGGATCTTTAGTTAAACAAGGTGCTTTTCGCCCCGATCTCCTGTATCGCCTTAACGTATTGCCTTTGCATTTACCAGCATTGCGCGACCGGGGAGGTGACATCCAACTCCTGGCTCAGTCATTTCTGGAGCGTTTGAATCGGCGCCAGAAGTCACTTCCGAAAATATTGACGGAAGAGTCCATCGCGCAACTCAATAGCCACTCCTGGCCCGGAAATGTTCGTGAACTTGAGAACCTGATCGAGCGGGGGTATGTGCTCGCAGGGGACCGATCGGAAATTCGCTTTGACTCGCTTGGCATCGGCACTTCGTCTGCTCCGGGTGCCGCCCCGATCGCGTCGGTCGACGAGGGTTACAAGCTTGCTAAGGCAAGGGCCATTGCAGAGTTTGAGCACTCCTATTTCACCAGCTTGCTTTCGCGCACCTCGGGCAACCTCAGCCTTGCGGCGCGCCTTGCCGGCAAGGACCGCAGCGATATTGGAAAACTACTTCGAAAGCACGGCATCGAGCGGACCCTGTTCAGTGGCGGCGTCCAAGTGGGGGAATTTCCCCCCACTGAGTAGAAAGTTCCTCAGTCTGAATTTCCCCGCCCGTAGCGAGTCAACGTCAGCTCTCACGACGCCAGAAGCCCTGTGGCATTTCGCCCCCATTCGAATTTGGCCTTGCATGAAAATTCCTGCAGAAACAAGCACTTAGCGGCAACGTGGCAGTTGGCACGGTGTTTGCCAGTTGGAGCGGAGCAGCGGTCTCTACAGCACCGTCGCTCACCCAACATGGACAGGGAAGAAACCATCAACATGCTTGTCAGTGAAATTGCTTCTTACACAAGCAGGTATCCCTACGCGGCCGATACGGTTCTGGGCATCACACGCTGGTGGCTTGGCTCGATCAGCTTTCCTGTGTCCGAAGCGGACGTGAAACAGGCGCTGGATGGCTTGGTCGCGCTGGGGCGAATCAGTGAGAAACAGTTGCCCGACGGTAGCGTCTTGTATGGGCTTCATACGTCATGAAGCGAAATCCGGATTTGCCTTTTTACCAAAACTGCCGCCAGTTAGGTTTCCCGCTTAGGCATGGGTTGCCGAACTTCACAAACTGATTTCCAAGGAGAATGCCATGCCGGTTGCTACGAGTTATCCAGGTGTCTACATTCAGGAAGTGGCCAGTGGCGTACATACCATCACCGGTGTCGCCACATCCATCGCCGCGTTTGTAGATTTCTTCACACGCGGCCCCATGGACACGCCGGTGCAGGTGTTCGACATGGCGGGATTCAATCGCCTATTTGGAGGTCTCAATTCGCAGAGCGAAGCCAGCTATGCGATACAACAATTCTTCGACAACGGCGGCAGCAGTGCCTGGGTTGTTCGCACGGCGAAGGATGCAACAAAAGCAAGCGTCGATATAAGCAGCAGCATCGGTGGCGCGGTTGCGCTAACGATAAAGGCCATCAGTGAAGGCGCCTGGGCCAACGGGCTGCGCGTGGATATCGACTACCCCGCGCCCACCTCGAATGACCGTTTTAACCTGGCGGTGAAACTGGTCGAGACGATTCGTGGGGTGTCAACCGTCACCCGCTCGGAGACTTTCCGCGACCTGTCGATGACGCCTGCCGACCTTCGCTATGTGGAGAAAGTCGTTAACGATGCTTTGTCCGGATCGGAACTGGTGCGGGTCACGGCCAGCGGCACCGATCGGCCGATGCAGACCGGGACGACATCTGCAATGCTCAACCCGCCACCAGCGCTGACGGCAAACATTCCGCAAATGATAGTTTCAATAGGAACGGAAACCGGCACCGCCGTCTTTGGTTCGCATCCAACAAGCCTCGACGAGGCTCGTGTCGCCCTGGAGGCCTCGATACGCGCGGCGCGACCAGAGTTAACCGCCTTTTCTCAGTCCTCTGTCCAGATCGTTGACAACTGTTTGCGCATCAAGGCCGGGTCGGCCGCTTCCGCCGGTCAAATCACTTTTTCACAGATCGCGGCCGACCCGGCAGCGGCGACGCTCCAGTTGCTGGCAGGAACGGCAGTGCAGTGCCTGCTATCGGGCGACCTGAGTGGCATTGCGCCCTGGGGAGCGCCACTGACGGGAGATATCAAGGTCAGCGTCGGCGCCAGCACGGGAACTGTCACCATCACCGCACCAGCCAATGCGACCGATCTTGCGACCAAGCTCGAAGCCGCTCTGCGAACAATCAACTTTACGCCCGCCAGTCCCGCCA
>CAIQYP010000204.1 GCA_903876045.1 uncultured beta proteobacterium
CGCGCTACGGCAGTGACGCCGTAGTGACGAGTGACCTCGCACCCGCAGGCAGAGTGCTCGGTGTACACCATGAAATGCTGGATGCCACCGAGGCTTATGCGCTGACCGAGATCGTTGAGCGCAATGGCATCACGCAAATCTACCTGCTCGCTGCCGCTTTGTCGGCCCGTGGCGAGCAGCATCCGCAATGGGCCTGGGACCTGAACATGAAAGGCTTGTTAAACGTGTTGGAACTGGCCCGAACGCATAAGCTGGAGCGGGTGTTCTGGCCCAGTTCCATCGCGGCCTTCGGCCCGACCACGCCGCGTGATGCCACACCTCAAAAAACCGTGATGGAGCCCACCACGATTTACGGCATTTCCAAGCTGGCTGGTGAGGGCTGGTGCGCCTGGTACCACCGGAACCACGGAGTTGATGTTCGCAGTCTGCGCTATCCCGGCCTCATCAGTTGGAAGACGCTGCCCGGTGGTGGCACGACCGACTACGCCATCGACATCTTTCACTCGGCACTTAAGACCGGGCGTTACACCAGCTTTCTTGGGCCCGACACCCGCCTGCCCATGATGTACATGCCCGATGCGATTCGGGCGACGCTGGAACTGATGGATGCGCCCTCTGGTGACGTGAAAGAGCGGGGCTCCTACAACCTGGCGGCGGCGAGTTTCACGCCACAAGAGATCGCTTTAGCCATCCGAAAACAAATTCCAGGCTTTGTCATCGACTACGCGCCTGACTTCCGCCAGGCCATAGCCGACAGTTGGCCGCGCTCGATTGACGACTCTGTCGCACAGGCTCAGTGGGGTTGGCGTGCACAGTTCGATCTGGATGCCATCGTGGAAGATATGTTGGCTAACTTGGGTCGCACACTCGCTGGGAGCCTAACTTTGGGGTAAATTGTCAGCAAAATCATTTTCAGGAATAGGCCCCATCCATGTCAAACATCGATTCATTTTTCGAGTCCGTAAGTCTCCCGTCGATTCCCGATTTGGCCCATTCCCTGATCAAGACGCTGAACGATGAAGACGCGTCCATTGAAGACGTAGGAGACCTTATCACTCGCGATCCGGCTATTTCAGCCAAGTTGCTTCGTTTGGCCAATAGTGCGCAGTTTGGCTTACCACGGGGTGTGAGCAATATCGAAGACGCTATTGCCATGGTGGGCATGAACAAAGTGCGCACGCTGGCTCTGGGGGCTTGCCTCAGCGGCTCGTTTTCCCAGGTGGCAGGACTGGATGCGCATACTTTCTGGAAAACCTCCATGGCCTGCGCCGGTTATTCGGAGTGGTTGGCTCGCAAATTGGGTGTCGATACGCAGATGGCCTGGCTTACCGGGATGATGGTGCGTCTCGGCGAAATACTGATAGCCCAGGCCGAACCCAAAACCTTGCTGCAAATTGAAAAGTTGCCGTTGGTGCCGGGCGGGCGCTGGGCGCGCGAGAAAGATTTGATCGGCTTTACTGAAGGGCAATTGACTGCTGAGTTGGCGCGCCGCTGGAATTTTCCGATGCAGATGGTGCAAGCCTTACGCGTGAGTGCGGATCCTCTGGTCGATCAGGCCTTTTCTCGCTTGGGTGCATTGGTTCATTTGGCAGGCCTTTTGGCTGACACGCCGAATGCCGGTCCTGAGGACGTGGCTGCGTTGCCCTCGGCAGTGTTGGCTGCGCTATCGCTGGAGGCAGATTGGATGCGGGAACACTTTCCCAGCAACGCAGACTTCATTGATGCCTCTTAAGGTAATTGCCTCGCAGCAGGCAAAAAAAAGCCCCGCATATACGGGGCTGATTTATTCCAAGGGGCAATAGGCCCCAAGTCAAGCGCGATTAGACGCGCTTGCGGTACTCACCAGTGCGTGTATCAATTTCGACTTTGTCGCCTTGGGCTACAAAAATTGGCACACCGATTTCAAAACCGGTTGCGATCTTGGCGGGCTTGAGCACCTTGCCGGAGGTATCGCCCTTGACGGCGGGTTCGGTCCAGGTGATTTCACGCACCACGCCGGTGGGCAGTTCGACTGAAATGGCCTTGCCGTCATAGAAAACGACTTCGAGTTCCATGCCGTCTTCGAGGTAGTTCAG
>CAIQYP010000205.1 GCA_903876045.1 uncultured beta proteobacterium
CATGAGCGCGGCACCGTGGCTCTGGCTCAAACTACGAGGCAATGGAGTGGCAGTGGGAGGCAGCGGTGCATGGGGCGTAAGGCTGGCTGGGCTGGCTTTGGCAGGTAGTTCCGGCTGGGCTTTGTGGATGGGCTTGGTGCACAACGCTGCGCCTTGGTGCGTGGCGCCGTATTAGTGGCTTGGCCAAGCTGTTCGCCATGGACGAGCACTGCACGCGGTACTACGCTAAATTGGATGTTGCGATTCGATTTGCCAACGATCTGACCGAACTTGGGTACAGACGCCCGGGCCTCATGCACCCCATCGCATCCTGTAGGTGCGAGTTGCCCGCGCAAAACGCGGTGCGCCGCATTACCAATCTGTTTAAAGGGCATTTTTCCAGCGCCAATGAATCGCGCTTCGGAACGCTTCAAACCGCCACACGCTGACTCTTGGAGCGACGCATTCGAGACGCGCCGCGACTGAACCTAAACCCCTGAAAAGCTGCACATGGTCTAATTTCCCGAAAATGGTTAAAGCAGTTTGTTTCGACCAAGCTCCCGAATAATGATCCAACTTACCTAGTGCAAACACTGAAACCCGTTCTTTCCCCGCATCGCCTGAGCGTTGCACCCATGCTCGATTGGTCCGATCGGCACTGCCGCTACCTGCATCGATTAATGACTCGCCACGCCCGTCTCTATACAGAAATGGTGACCACCGGAGCCTTGCTGCACGGAGATGTACCACGCCATCTGCGTTTTAACGCGCAAGAGCACGCTGTCGCGCTGCAACTCGGCGGTAGCGATCCAGCAGAACTGGCAGCTTGCGCAAAGCTGGGACAAGACTGGGGCTATGACGAGATCAATCTGAATTGCGGTTGCCCGTCTGAGCGGGTGCAACGAGGTGCCTTTGGCGCTTGCTTGATGAACGAGGCGCCGCTGGTCGCCGACTGTGTCAAGGCGATGCTCGATGTGGTGGCTATACCGGTCACCGTCAAACACCGTATCGGTATTGACCGCGAAGAGAGCTACGCCTTTGTGCGTGATTTTGTCGGCACGTTGGCAGATGCGGGTTGCGAAGTATTTATCGTGCATGCGCGTAACGCCTGGCTCAAGGGCCTGAGCCCCAAGGAAAACCGGGAAGTCCCGCCTTTGCGCTACGACCTTGTGCACCTACTCAAAAAGGACTTTCCAGACCTGACCATTTCCATAAACGGGGGCGTCACGAAAAGTGCACAGGTTTCCGAACAACTGCAGCATGTAGACGGCGTGATGGTGGGTCGCGAGGCTTATCACAACCCCTGGTGGCTGGCGCAGTGGGATGAGGCCTTCTTCGGCGAACAGGCAAGTGATCTCACGCGCGAACAGGTTGAGGAGCAAATGGTTGCCTATATGGGTTGCGAGGCGGCTGAAAATGGAACCTCCTGGTACAGCATTGCCCGCCACATGCTGGGCTTACGCCATGGTTTGCCTGGGGCGCGAAAATGGCGCCAAGTCTGGAGTGACCATCGGCTCAAGGTGCTGCCTGCGTCTGAGGTTTGGAAAATAGCCTGCCAAGTGAACAGCAATTCGGAGCTGTTGCCAACCTAAAGCGCGGGTCCGTGATCTTTTAGGCGGCAGCTTCCAAGCCGTTGGAGAAATGCTCGCGCATGCGCTTGACGGTAGCGGCTGCATCGCGGACTGTCAGGGCATCCATGATGGCTCGGTGCTCGTGCAAAGACTCATCAATGCGGCCGGTTTTGAGCAAGGAATTGTGGCGATTTAGCTTCATCACCTTGCGCAGGTCCGCAACCATCTGGTCACGCCAACGGTTGTTCGCGATCGCCAGAAGACGCATGTGAAACCGTTCGTTGACGGCAAAGAAGGCATCCGCATTGGCCGTGCCGGGCTTTGCCGCCAACTCGAGCTCGGCGTGAAGTGCAACCAATTCTGCAAGCTCTGCATCCGTAGCTTTTGTAGCAACGACGCCCGCTGCGTCGCTTTCCAGAAGACTGAGCAGGTGGTAGACGTCAGACAGGTCCTGGGTCGAAACCTCGGTCACATAGGCGCCGCGTCGCACCTTCATGGTGACGAGGCCTTCGGCGGCCAGTACCTTTAGCGCTTCGCGCAGGGGCGTCCGGCTGATGCCGTATTCCTCGGCTATCTTGAGTTCGTCAATCCAACTGCCCGGCTCGAGTTCGCGCTGAAAAATGCGCTGCCGCAGCAACTCCGCAACCTCGACATAGAGGGCGCGGGGCGATAGACCGGGGCGATTTTCTGACATCAGTGCTGACATGGGCGGCATTGTAAGCTGGGCGCCAAATTTTGAATCAATAATTATAAATAATGTAAAATGATTGCCAATCGAAGTCACGCAAATCTCTGCGCATGCAGTGGGGATGCGTTATTTTCTGACCACAAACCCTGCGCTAGAGAGCCTGCCATGACCGAAAAGAAACCCGAATTTCAATCTGCCACTTTGGAAGCCTGGAACAAGGCCGCGGCCAAGTCCGCTCCCGGAGGAAACGTGGAGGCGCTGAACTGGATCACCCCGGACGGCATTGCAGTCAAACCCTTGTACACGGCAGCTGACACGGCAAACCTGGCCCATGCCGACACATTGCCCGGCTTTGAGCCTTATCTGCGCGGCCCACAGGCCACCATGTACGCAGTGCGCCCCTGGACCATCCGCCAGTACGCTGGCTTCTCCACAGCTGAAGAGTCCAATGCCTTCTACCGTAAGGCGTTGGCTGCTGGCGGGCAGGGCGTGTCAGTGGCCTTTGATCTAGCCACGCACCGAGGCTATGACTCCGACCATCCCCGTGTGACGGGCGACGTTGGCAAGGCTGGGGTGGCGATTGATTCCGTCGAAGACATGAAGATCCTGTTTGACCAGATCCCGCTGGACAAGGTCTCGGTCTCCATGACCATGAACGGTGCCGTGCTGCCGGTGCTGGCCGGCTATGTGGTTGCGGCGGAGGAGCAGGGCGTGAGCCAGGACAAGCTCTCCGGCACGATTCAGAACGATATTCTGAAAGAGTTCATGGTGCGCAACACCTACATCTACCCACCTGCACCGAGCATGCGCATCATCGGCGACATCATTGGCTACACCGCCCGGAACATGCCGAAGTTCAACTCCATTTCCATCTCGGGCTACCACATGCAGGAAGCCGGCGCCAATCAAGCGCTGGAACTGGCCTTCACCCTGGCCGACGGCAAGGAATATGTGAAAACTGCCATTGCTTCCGGCTTGGACGTGGATGAGTTCGCCGGCCGCCTGTCTTTCTTCTGGGCCATTGGCATGAACTTCTACCTGGAAGTAGCCAAGATGCGCGCGGCACGCCTGCTGTGGTGCCGCATCATGAAGGGCTTTGACGCCAAGGCGCCCAAGAGCCTGATGTTGCGCACCCACTGCCAGACTTCCGGTTGGTCGCTCACCGAGCAGGACCCCTACAACAACGTGGTGCGCACCACTATCGAGGCCATGGCGGCTGTTTTTGGCGGCACCCAATCGCTGCACACCA
>CAIQYP010000206.1 GCA_903876045.1 uncultured beta proteobacterium
ACCACCGGGCGCATGATGGGCAGGATGATGCGCCAGTAGATGCGCGGCAGCGAGGCACCGTCGATCTGCGCCGCCTTGATAATGTTGTCGTCAATACCGCGCAGGCCGGCCAGGAACAGCGCCATGGCAAAACCTGCCGACTGCCAGACACCCGCAATCACCACGCAGTAAATGGCCGTGTCGCTTTGCACCAGCCAGTCAAAGCCGAAGCTGGACCAGCCCAGGTCATGCATCAACTTTTCGAGGCCCAGGCTGGGGTTGAGAATCCACTTCCACGCCGTGCCCGTCACGATGAAGGACAGCGCCATCGGATACAAATAGACCGTGCGCAGAAAGCCCTCCATGCGGATCTTCTGGTCCAGGAAAATCGCCAGCACCATACCTAGCGCCATGGAGCCGCCTACGTACAGGGTGCTAAAAATGCCCAGGTTCTTCAGGGCCACATACCAACGATCCATGTCCCAGAGCTTGACGTACTGCGCAAGGCCTACGAACTCGCTGTAATTGGGCAGCATGCGCGAGTTGGTCACGGACATGATGCCGTTCCAGATCATGAAGCCGTAGATGAAGGCAAAGCCGAATACGAATCCGGGAGCCACCACCAGTTTGGGCAACAGGTTTTCCAATTTCTTCATGGGTGACCTTCGGGCTTAAACCCTTGTTGAGATGCAAAAGCCCCACCCCTCGCTCGGAGTGGGGATGCCGGATGGGAACCGCACGCCACGGCCCGCACTTTGGCGCTGCGCTGCTTACTGCGTCTTCGCGGCCTTGGCAATGTTCTTCACGCCGTCGGCCACCGAGATCTTGTCGTCGTTCCAGAACTGACTCACTGCGTCCTGGATGGCACCGGCAGCAGCGGGCGGAACCGCCATGCCGTGCGCGATGGATGGCAAGAGAGAACCAGCCTTGGAAGTGGCCACAAAGTCCTTAGCCGAGAGCTTGGCGCAGTCGTCAAACTTGGACATGTCCATATTTAAACGAACCGGGATGGAACCCTTGTTCAGGTTGAAGATTTCCTGGAACTGCACGCCCATGATGCTAGAGGCGAGATCAGCCTGTGCCTTTTGGGCCGCAGCGTCTTTGAGCTTGAACATGGCAAACGAGTCCACGTTAAAGGTGTAGGCGTTGTCGGTGCCGGGAGCCGCCGCACAGATGTAGTCCTTGCCTGGCACCTTGCCGGCCGAGGTGAACTCACCCTTGGCCCAGTCACCCATGAACTGGAAGGCCGCCTTCTCCTGAATCACCATCGCTGTGGCCAGGTTCCAATCGCGGCCCGGGGAGGCCGGGTCGACATAGCCATGCACCTTGCGGAAGGTTTCCAGCGACTTGGTCATGGTCGCGCTGGTCAGGGCCTTCTGGTCGAGCTTGACGAGGGCGTCGTTGTAGAACTTGGCACCACCTGTGCCCAACACCACGGATTCGAAAACAGTGAAATCCTGCCAGTTCTGGCCACCATGGGCTACCGCAATCAAACCGGCTTTCTTGACCTTGTCCGCAGCGGCAAAAAATTCGGGCCAAGTCTTGGGAGCACCGGCCACACCGGCCTTTTTCAGCACAGCCGCATTGGCCCACATCCAGTTCACGCGGTGCACATTGACTGGTGCAGCGATGTAGTTGCCTTTGTATTTCATGATGTCAGCCACGACCTTGGGCAGCAACGCGTCCCAGTTCTCAGCCTTGGCGACAGGGTCAAGGTTGGCCAGCACGCCTTCGGCCGCCCACTCCTGCAGAGCCGGCCCTTTGATCTGCGCAGCAGCCGGTGCGTTGCCCGACACCACGCGGCTCTTGAGCACAGTCATGGCGTTGTCACCGCCACCGCCAGCCACAGCAAAGTCTTTCCAGGTATTGCCCTTCTCCTGCATGATCTTCTTGAGTTCCCCGACCGATTTGGCTTCGCCACCGGACGTCCACCAGTGCAGCACTTCTACTTCACCGGCAATCGCAGCAGTACCAGCAACCAACAAGGCCACGGCAGTGGCGAGTTTCGAAAGTCTTACCATTTTTTTTCCTCAGAGCGTTGCGTCTCCCAGCCTGCACAGGGGCAGGGCATCTTTGCCAAACGCAGAACAGCATGCGCTGCGTGACGGTTGAATGCTGAGACGTGCCGAGCTTGGGCTGAACACAATAAAGCACACTGATTATTATCAATGTCTTGCCATCTAGGAATAGTGTTTGCGGCGCAGCAGGTAACCACACACCATAAATATTGACGCCCATCAACCATATGCGAATGGCTGCAAACGTTGATATTCAATTGGGGATTGCGCTTATGCTGAACATTGATTTGCACAAGGCATGCAAGGGGCAGGTTGGATGCGATGTCGCGTGGCCGAGCCTCGCAACAGGTCTCCGGGCACTGCATTCCAAAGTAAATGCGCTGGCAGACAGTGCCCTGCTTTTTTTTGAGCCTCCCCAAAAATGCGTACGCTCATCGTCGTGCCAATCATCCATACGGAACTGATATGGGTTCCCTGATCACGGAGATCAAAAGGGCATACATCAACCGCTTCGGGCACGAGAAGTGGTACCAACATCTCTAATCGATTGACGAAGTTTGGCTGGGCACCCGGCAAATGATCACGGTGCTGAAGTGGGCTTACCAGGCCGTGCAGTTGTACCGGGGCGGTTTGCCCGTTTGCGGCAAGGACGTTGTACCGGGCAGATTGGGTTGCAGTTTTTGGCCTTGGTGCAATCCGTTGAGACATTGCTCAATGTGGACATTCTGGGGCGGAAATTGCTGCCAGCACTGCGGGAAACCAGGGAAAGCTGAGGAATATATATGACGAACATTAGCCAACTCAAAGTGCCGACTGACCTGCCGCAATCCACCGCCCGAGTGCTCGTGGTGGATGACGATACCTACGTCCGTCGTTTGCAGAGCGCAAGCCTAAGCCATCTATATGAAGTCTTGGAGGCGACTAATGGCTTGGATGCACTTTGCGTAGTCAAAAAATTCCATCCCTGCGCCGTGCTGTTGATGTAATGCTGTCTGGCGAGATGAATGGCCTGCAGGTTCTTGATGCGATCAAGTCAAGTGAATTGACGTGCGACATCCTGGTGGCTATGGTTACAGCATGCGGTCAACACGCTGACCGCCATGAAGCGAATCGACGAGGTGCTGATGGATACTTCATCAAGCCCTTCAGCCCGCTAGAGTTGATTGACTGGCTTCAGATACATGTGCGGGGCAGGACACCACCTGCTGAAGTGGAGAAATCATGGACAACTTAGCAATCATAAAAATGGAAGATGAATCCCCATTGAACGTCGGTATAAGAAAAAGTCTCGGCAGAAAAGTCAGGCGATATAGAACCGAATGCGGCATGACACTGCAAGATCTTGCTGACCGGTGCGGCGTTTTCAGAACCTATTTGTCGCGAATTGAAAGCGGCAATGCAAATCCGACAATTGCGGTTTTGGCGGCATTAGCGTTGATTCTCAATGTGTCAATTGTTGAACTATTCGAAGACTAAACGCTTGCCAATGCGTGTAAGGGACACCAGTGTGTCTACGAACGCAACGTTCAGCCTCCTGGATGCACCGATGGGATGGAACCATTTGCATCGAGTAGCTTGAATATGAACCGCTGCAACGGAATTCGCTGAAGCAGCTTGACCGGGCATTCCTGAATGGCTGATCCGGGGCGCCCTATTTTTAATGTCTGAGTCCCATGGCTGATGTGGCTGTTCACTGATCTCAATGGAATCGGCCGCATTCAGGAAGACAAGGTTGCATTGACAGGTTTGGTTGTGGGGTTAGGGTTGTCCGGTACCGGGCTTGCAAGGAACGCTTCAGCGTTTCCGGAGTGCAGGTAGTTGCTTGCCGTCTTGTCGCCAATCACGACGATGGCATAGACGTGTCCGTGCGCCTGATGCGATGATGGGACGCTGAAATTAGAAGGATGCTTGTGACCGGATCGAACACTGTAAGCAGCTTGCCGGCGGCCACTGCGTTGCTGCTGCAACAGGTGCGCGCCTGCACCCTGTGCGCACCCCACTTGCCCCTGGGTGTGCGTCCGGTCTTGCAGGTGCACCCGGCCGCGCGCATTCTGGTGGTGGGTCAGGCTCCGGGCATCCGGGTCCACAACAGCGGTGTTCCGTTTGACGATGCCAGTGGCGACCGCTTGCGGGAGTGGATGGGCATCACGCGTGATGTGTTTTATGACCCCATGCAGATGGCCATTGTGCCGATGGGCTTTTGCTACCCAGGCACCGGCAAGTCAGGCGACCTGCCGCCCCGGCCCGAATGTGCGCCGCATTGGCGGCAGCAGGTACTCGCGCATTTGCCCCGCATCGCACTCACGCTGGTAATCGGTCAGTATGCGCAGGCCTGGCATTTGCCCAAGTCGGGCGACAGCAGTGTGACCAGCACAGTGGAACGCTGGCAGGAATTTGCACCCGGCTTAATACCGCTTCCGCACCCCAGCCCGCGCAACAACATCTGGCTCAAGCGCAACCCGTGGTTCGCTGAGACGCTGCTGCCGGAGCTAAAGGTACTGGTGGCACAGGCGCTGGCTTAGGCTGCTTTGCGCATCGCCCCTCGTGCTGCCAATCGGGCGCTCACCATCAAACACCGGCTCCAGCTTTTTGGTGTTTTCCTCGATCACGGACTTCATGAGGTGCCGGGTGATCAGGCCGATGTGCAGCGAATACAAAAGGTGGGTAGTTTTGCGCTGCTGTTGGCCATGATTGGCGTATTTATTGTGGCCAACCTGGGAGTTGGCTTCACCTTTTCCACCGTCGCAAGAAATCAGTTGCAATTGGTCAGCCTTACGGAACTGAAATCATGGAAGTAGCGTCCTTAACCCGTATTCCTCAGCCCCGCCGCAATCCCGTTGATCGAAATGTGGATACCACGTTGCACGCGCTCGTCGGCTATGCCGGCGCGGTAGCGGCGCACCAGTTCCACCTGCAGGTGGTGCAGGGGATCGATATACGGAAAGCGATGCTTGATCGAGCGTTGCAGCGAGGCGTTATTGGCCAGGCGCTGCTTCTCACCAGTGATCTGCACCAGTGCCTGGGCCGTGGCGTGCCACTCGGTCTCAATCGCGGAAAAAATCTTTTTGCGCAGCTTGGTGTCACTCACCAGTTCGGCATAGCGGGAAGCCAGTGCCAAGTCGCTCTTGGCCATCACCATGTCCATGTTCGAGAGCAGCGTCTTGAAGAAGGGCCACTGCTTGTACATCTTCTGCAGCAGGGCGATGCGTTCCTTGTTTTGTATCGGTGTCCCGTTTGCGATAAAGGCGTTCACCGCGGAACCAAAGCCAAACCAGCCGGGCAGTGTCAGGCGGCACTGGCCCCAGCTAAAGCCCCAGGGAATGGCGCGCAAGTCTTCAATAGCCTGTGTGGCCTTGCGCGAGGCCGGGCGCGAGCCGATGTTGAGTTCGGCAATTTCGCGTATCGGTGTCGAACTGAAAAAGTATTCGGTAAAGCCGGGGGTTTCGTAGACCAGCGCGCGGTAGGCCGACATGCTCAGTTGCGACAACTCGGCAGCAGCATCCAGATAGGCTTTGGTGGCCGATTTGGTGGGTTGCAAGAGTGTGGCTTCCAGGGTGGCAGCCACTAAAGTTTCGAGGTTGCGCCGGCCGATTTCGGGGTTGGCGTATTTGGAGCCGATGACTTCGCCCTGTTCGGTCAGGCGGATTTGGCCGCGCACCGTGCCCGGGGGCTGGGCCAGAATGGCCTGGTAGCTGGGGCCGCCGCCACGCCCCACCGTGCCACCACGGCCGTGGAACATGCGCAGCTTGATCTTGTGGTCCTTGGCCAACTCATCAAAAAGTTCGACCAGCGCAATCTCGGCGCGGTACAACTCCCAGTTGCTGGTGAAGATGCCACCGTCCTTGTTGCTATCGGAGTAGCCCAGCATGATGTCCTGCTCGCAGCCGCTGCGCTTGACCAGTTCGGCCACACCCGGCAGGGCATAGAAATCCCGCATGATGGGCGCGGCATTGCGCAGGTCTTCAATGGTTTCAAACAGGGGCACCACGATCAGATCGGCGTGGCCTTGCGCATCCAGCGTACGTTGCATCAGGCCGACTTCTTTTTGCAACAGCAGCACTTCCAGCAAGTCACTCACCGTTTCGGTGTGGCTGATGATGTAGTGGCGAATGGCCTCATGGCCAAAGCGCGCGCGCATCTCTTTAGCCATGGTGAAGATGGCCAGTTCAGCATTGGCATGGGCTGAGTAGCTGGCGCCATGCACGCGCAAGGGCCGCGCGTCATTCAGCATGCGCAGCAGCAGCAGGCGCTTGGCCGCTTCGTCCAGCGTCTGGTAGCTGGATTCGATGCGGGCAGTGGCCAGCAGTTCAGCCACCACTTCTTCGTGTTTGTCCGAGCTTTGGCGCAAGTCCACTGTCGCCAGATGGAAACCAAACACTTCGACCGCACGGATCAGCGGATGCAGGCGTTGGGCGATCAGGGCACCGCCATGGTTAGCCTTGAGAGAGGCCTCGATGACGCGCAGGTCGGCAACAAAGTCTTCCGCTGTGACATAGGCGTTTTGCGGCGCCACGGCGTGGCGTGCGGCGGTGGTTCCGGTCAGTCCCTCGAGCGTGGCGGCCAGGCGTGCGTAAACACCGGTGAGGGCGCGGCGATAGGGTTCGTCCTTGCGGTGCGCGTTGGTGTCGGGCGAGCGTTCGGCCAGGGCCAGCATATCGGCGGAGCAGTTGTTCAGCAGGGCGGAGATGGACAGTTCACCGCCCAGGTAGTGCACCTCGGTCAGGTAGTGGCGCAGCGCCACTTCGCTCTGGCGGCGCAGCGCGTATTCAAGCGTTTGGGCGCTGACGTTGGGGTTGCCATCGCGGTCGCCCCCAATCCACTGGCCCATGCGCAAAAAGGTGTGCACGGGCTGCGTGCCCAGCAAAACTTCGAGTTCAGCGTAGAGCTTGGGGATTTCGCGCAGGAAAGTGGATTCGTAGTAGCTCAGCGCGTTTTCAATCTCGTCCGAAACGGTGAGCTTGCTGTAGCGCAGCAGCCGGGTTTGCCAGAGTTGCATCACGCGGGCGCGCATCTGGGCTTCATTGGCGGCCAACTCCTTGGGAGTCAGTGCATCTTTTTTGCCTTCAAACGGAGCCGATCGTTGTTTGATGTCGTCACGGGCGGTCAGCAGCTGGGCGATGTCACGCTCGGCATCCAGAATGCTCTTGCGTTGCACTTCGGTGGGGTGGGCGGTGAGCACCGGCGCCACGTAGCTTTGTGCCAGGGTTTGCGAGATTACGCGGGGTGAAATGCCGGCCCAGCGCAAGCGTGACAGCGCGACTTCAATGCTGCCCTCTTGCGTGTCGCCAGCGCGCTCGTGCACCGCGCGGCGGCGGATGTGGTGGCGATCTTCGGCCAGATTGGCCAGGTGCGAAAAGTAGGTGAAGGCGCGAATCACGCTCACCGTCTGGTCACCGCTCAAACTCTTGAGCAGCTTTTTGAGCGCCTTGTCGGCCTCCTGGTCGGCATCACGCCGGAAGGCTACCGACAATTTGCGAATCTGTTCAATCAGGTCGAAGGCTTCCTCGCCCTCCTGCTCGCGGATCACGTCGCCCAGGATCCGACCGAGAAATCGGATGTCTTCTACCAGGGGGCGTTCGTTGTCTTTGTTGCGCTTGCTGGCAGCGGCAGCAGACGTGGCGGCAGGGGCTGCAAGGTTAGGATTCTTCATGGGCGTCCATGCTAGCATTCAAGAAGAACTCCACGTTACATATAGGTTACCGCAGTGCAACATTTCACCATCGCCACACGTGAGAGCCGCCTGGCTCTGTGGCAAGCAAACCACGTCAAAGCCCTGTTGGAAAAGCAAGGCCACCAGGTCACCCTTTTGGGCATGACCACATTGGGCGACCAGATTCTGGATCGATCGCTGAGCAAAGTGGGCGGCAAGGGGCTGTTCGTCAAAGAGTTGGAAACCGCGCTGGAAGATGGCAAGGCCGACCTCGCCGTGCACTCGCTTAAAGACGTGCCCATGGAGCTGCCGCCCGGCTTTGAGCTGGCCTGCGTCATGGAGCGCGAAGACCCACGCGATGCCTGGGTCTCGCCCAAATACGCCACGCTGCAGGATTTGCCACAGGGCGCGACGGTGGGCACTTCGAGCCTGCGCCGTATGGCCTTGCTGCGCGCCTTGCGCCCGGACCTGAAAATTGAGCCACTGCGCGGCAATCTTGATACCCGCTTACGCAAGCTTGACGAAGGACTTTACGACGGCATTGTGCTGGCCGCAGCAGGCCTCAAGCGACTGGGCCTGGGTGAACGCATTCGCACGGTTTTTGAGACCACCGAGATGCTTCCCGCTGCCGGCCAGGGTGCCCTGGGCATTGAGGTGCGCACCGGACGCGACGATGTGGTCAAGGCCTTGTCGCACCTGATGGATACGAAGACCTGGCTGGTGGTGAGCGCCGAGCGCGCGGTGAGCCGTGTGATGGGAGGTAGCTGTTCCATGCCTCTGGCCGCCCATGCCACTTTTAGCGGTGACGTGCTGAGCATTCGCGCGGCCTGGGGTGACCCTGAAGGGGTGCAGTCTATGGCTCTCGCCAACAACCACGCGACAGTGACGGACACCGCCAGCGCCGTGCGCCTGGGCGAGAGCGTTGCGCGGCAATTGCAAGTCGCAGTGCAGGCTGCGCAAGCCAAGTCCTGATGCGTGTCATCGTCACCCGACCCGGGCCACAGGCCGGCAAATGGGTGAACGCCTTGCGTGCGGCTGGACTGGACGCACTGGCACTGCCTTTGATTGAGATTGTCGGCCCGCCGGACCCCGAACAGGTGTGGGATGTCTGGCAACGCTTGGGCAGCTTTGACGCGCTGATGTTTGTCAGTGCCAATGCCGTGGAGCAATTTTTTGCTTTGCAGCCGCAGGGCACGGTGGCAAGCGATCTTCATCCGTATTTTTTTGTCACCGGCCCCGGCAGCGTGGCCGCCCTGCTCAAGGCAGGTGCGCAGCGCAACCGCATCGCTGCACCCGACGAAGCGGCAGCACAGTTCGATTCCGAAGCCTTGTGGGCTGTGGTGCAGACCCGGGTTCAGCGCGGCTGGCGTGTGTTGATCGTGCGAGGCAATACCGACAGTGATACCCCGGAAGGGGCTGGCGCTTCCCAGGGCGTGGGACGCGACTGGTTTGCCGCAAGGCTCAAAGAAAAAGGGGCCGCGGTTGATTTTTTGGTGGCCTATGAGCGTCGCGCCCCGGTCCTTACTGCGAATCAGCTGGCACTGGTGCAAGTGGCTGCGTCAGACGGATCGGTTTGGCTGTTCAGTAGCTCTGAAGCGGTGACCAATCTGTGTGCCATGGCCGCGGGTCAATCCTGGCAGCAGGCGCGCGCGGTTGCCACACACGCCCGTATTGCCGAGGCGGCGCGGGCCGCTGGTTTCGACCCGGTGTGTGTATCGCGTCCCGCCATATCGGATTTGGTAGCGTCTATAGAATCGCTGGCATGAGCACTGAACAGCCGATTCCAGAAAACAACCAGGCACCAACCCCTGCGCCAAGCCTTGCCGTGGCAGCAGACTTGCCCACTCAAACCTCTGGCGAGCGTTATGCACCGCGGCGGTGGTTGTTGGCGGTAGGGGTGGTTGCGCTGTTAGGTGTGGCCGGGAGTGTCCTGGTCTGGCAAAAATTGAACGGCATTCAGGAGCAGCTTGCGCGTCAAAGTGCGGATGCCGGGCTGCAGGCCAGTGAAGCCCGAATGACTGCCAAACGGGCACAGGACTTGGCCTTGGAAACGGCCGCCAAATTGGCGGTCACCGAGGCCAAGCTGGCCGAGGTATCACTACAGCGCAGCCAGCTTGAGGAGTTGATGCAGAGCCTGTCACGCTCGCGCGATGAAAACCTGGTGGTGGACATTGATTCGGCGATTCGCCTGGCCCAGCAACAGTCGCAATTGACCGGCAGCATCGAACCTATGCTGGCGGCCCTGAAAAGTGCCGATGTGCGTGTGGCCCGCGCCGCGCAACCTCGGCTGACCCAGTTGCAACGCGCCATTGCCCGCGATGTGGCGCGCATCAAGGCCACCGCGCTGTCCGATACGCCTTCGCTGTTGGTCAAGCTCGATGAATTGGTTACGCTGGCCGATGAACTGCCGATTGCCAATGCCGTGCCCCGCGGGGCCGCGAATGCTGCCAGTAGCTCAGGTGCTACCAAGGTTGCCGAGAGTGCCAAGCGCAAGGCCGATGAGAGCATGCTGACTTGGTGGGCCCGTGTGGGCGCGCTGGTTCAAGATGAATTGCGCAACCTCGTGCGGGTCAGTCGTATCGAAGACCCGGATGCTGCGTTGTTGACGCCAGAACAGTCGTTCTTCCTGCGCGAGAACCTGAAACTCCGCTTGCTCAATGCGCGCCTTGGATTGTTGTCACGCCAAATTGATTCAGCCCGTGCCGATTTAGGAACCGCGGCCCTGGCCATGACCCATTACTTTGATCCCGGTTCGCGCAAAACGCAAACCGCGCAGGCCTTGCTAGTGCAAGTGCAGGGTCAGATGCGCTCGCTCGATATCCCGCGCATTGACGACACATTGGCTGCCTTGGCCACAGCGGCGGCGGGTAGATAGCATGCGTGTTTCGTTATGGATCATGGGGCTTTTTGCGATCGCGGTCGCATTGGCACTGTTCGCTGGAAACGACCCCGGCACCGTGACGCTATTCTGGCCACCCCACAGGGTGGATATTTCGCTGAACCTGTTTTTGCTGGCTATTGCTCTGGTGTTCATCACGTTGCACTTTGCGCTGCGCACGCTGTCGGCTTTTTTCGGTATCCCGCAGCAGGCGCGGCGCTGGCGGCTGCAACAAAGAGAGCGCGCCATTCAGTCGGCTTTGCTGGACTCGCTCTCCCATCTGATGGGCGGGCGTTTTATCCGGGCGCGCAAGGCGGCCGAGCTGGTGGTGTCGCTCGAAGAGGCGGTGGCCAGCAACGGTGAACAGCTTGCATACGCCGAGCGGCTACGCACGCTGTCGCACCTGCTTGCGGCCGAGAGTGCCCATGCCCTGCAAGACCGCACGCTGCGCGAAAAGCATTTCCGCCAGGCACTTGAGCATGCCAATGCGCGCGATGCACAGGAGACGCGCGATGGCGTGCAACTGCGCGCCGCCCGCTGGGCGCTGGACGACAGAGATGCTGCCAAGTCCATGGAGTGGCTGGATTTGATGCCGCAGGGCGCGTCGCGCCGCACCATTGCGCTGCGCCTCAGGTTCAAAGCCGCACGCATGGCAGGACAGTCGTTTCAGGCTTTGGAAGTGGCGCGGCTGCTGACCAAGCACCGGGCTTTTTCAGACATGGCAGGCAAGAGCATCGCGCGAGGTCTGGCGATTGAGCTGGTTAACGGTTCGCATGACCCCATGCAGTTGCTGCGCACCTGGGACAGCCTGGAACCTGACGAACGCGAGATGCCTGATGTGGCCATGCAAGCTGCGCAACGCATGCTGGCACAGGGTGGTGATGCCACAGTGGCACAGCACTGGTTGTTGCCGGTCTGGACCGCCATGCTAGAGC
This sequence comes from uncultured beta proteobacterium, assembly GCA_903876045.1. Classification (GTDB taxonomy): domain Bacteria; phylum Pseudomonadota; class Gammaproteobacteria; order Burkholderiales; family Burkholderiaceae_C; genus Allorhodoferax. The sequence goes on from CAIQYP010000206.1 coordinate 11,461, forward strand.
GGGCTGAAGCCTTGAATGCGGGCCAGAGGGTGCGGCTGGTGCGCATTCTGGAGACCTGCTTTGGCTCCGAGGGCCAGACGCCAGATGCGCAATGGCTGGCACGCATCGAGGCAGCCCAGATGGCCAATCCGCGGGACGCGGCACTGCAATATCTGGCCGGTGTGGTGTGTATGCGTTTGCGCCTGTGGGGCAAGGCGCAGCAAATGCTCAAGCAATCATTGGCGTTATTGCATGACCACGGGCTCAAGCGCGACGCTTGGCGTGCGCTGGCTGAAATGGCTGAGCAGCGCCAGGATGCGGCCGGCGCGACAGAGGCTTATCGACAGGCCCTGAAAGAATCCGCACAGCATTGAGCCAGCGCATAAAGGCAGTATCTGTACCGGTGACGCAGTCCGTTTTCGGCGCTATTATGTGTTCATGGGAACACTGATTCAACACCTGATAAAGCTGACTGACCACCGCGAGCGGGACCTGCTGGAGCTCACGCTATCCAAGGCCTTGATCGATTTGTTGCCACTTCAGAGTGTGGTGATTGCCAAGGTGCTGAGTGAGGAAGGTGTGGGACGCTGGATGCCGGTGACCAAACTGGATGCCCGGGGTGGCGGTAGCGTGACCGACCCACTGCGCGTTGATTTCGAAACCCTACCCAAACTGGAAGACGAGAAAGACCGCGTGCGCTGCTTGCGTACGCACCAGCGTGTCGAGGTGGCTTTGGCGGGTGATGCGGGTCCACGCATCACCTACATTCCTTTGTTCGAGAGTTCGCATACCGATGACGAGGGCGTGTTGGAAATCCAATCGCCTAAGGGCTTGACTGGCAGTGAACTCGAAACCATTGGTTTGTTGCACCATGTCTTTCGCAACATGTATCTTCTGCTCGCCTATAGCGACCGTGACGGCTTGACCGGCTTGCTTAATCGCAAGTCGCTGGATGACACCTTTTACAACGCGGTACTGGAAGAGCTGGACGAAGGCGCAGATGCGACAGCCCCGCGGCTGGGCACAAAAGTCAGCGCTGAGCAGGAGCGGCGCCACCGGGTGCCGCCCAACTACTGGCTGGGCACGGTTAGCGTGGACCATTTCGGCGCGATTGGCGAGAAGAGTGGCCATCTGATCGCTGAAGAGGTGCTGCTGCTGGTGGCACGCATTTTGAACAACACCTTCCGCACCTACGACCGCATTTACCGCTTGGGTGGCGAGCAGTTTGCCGTGCTGATGCATTGCCCGGAAGAGGGCTTGGTGCTGGCTGCGTTTGAGCGCTTTCGCGCCAATATGGACAAGTTCAATTTCCCGCAGGTGGGGCACATCACCGCCTGTGGTGGCTTTACACGCATCACTGCGGATGACTCACCCAGCACGGCTCTGGAGCGTGCCGAGCGCGCGGTCGACTATGGCCAGCAAAACGAAGGCAACAAGGTCTTCAGTTATGGCGAACTGGTGCGCAAGGGAGTTCTGGGCGATCTGGTAAACATCGGCGACGTGGACTTGTTCTAGCCGCCAGAGAGTTAGCCGCCAGACAGCGAGCGCGCAATCGAGCGCTTGAACGGTATCAGCCTGTCACTCACGCGCAGAATCAGTTGCCGGGCCAACTTGGCTGGGCCCGTGTCCCGGGTGTAGATCTCAATAATCAGGCGCGTCATCCAGAACAGCGGTAAGGTGGCGCGCTTTTGTTTTCCCTCGTAGCGTTGCAGCAAGCTGGTGCTGCCAATGTCGGCCTTGGTATGCAGGGCCGTGGCGATCTCTTGCGTCAGGGCTTCCACACTGAGTAGACCGAAGTTGAAACCATGTGCGGTGACTGGGTGCATGCCAACCGCTGCGTCGCCAACCGTTGCAAAACGCTGCGCCACCAGGCGCTGCGGGAATACTGCCACTAACGGATAGTTATGACGAGTGCTGACCAACTGCATGGCCCCCAGACGATTGGCAAATCGATCGGTCACCGCCGCATTGAAGGTGGCAGGCTCCATCTGCATCAGCGTCTCGATCTCGCGGCTGGGCAAGGTGATGACGGCCGAGGCGCGGTGCGCTCCGGTTACGGGGTGCGGGTTCATGGGTAACAGAGCCAGCGTCTGGCCATAGCCAAACCACTCCCAGGCTGCAAAGTCATGCGGCTTCTCAAAGGTCATGGCGCAGACCAGCATGTTCTTGCCGAAGTCGTGCATATGGGCGGCTATACCCATCATGCGCCGCGTGGTGGAAAAGCGGCTGTCGGCGGCCACCACCAGCTTGGTCGATAGCGTCCTGCCCGACGCCAGGGTAACGCTGCCCGCGTCTGCATCGGTATGCACCGCCGTGACCTTTTCGCCAGCCAGGAGTGTGATGTCGGCGTTTGCTGCGATTGCCTGCTGCACGCCTATCCAAGCGGCCTGGCGAATCAAATGATTGGATACCAACCAGCCCAACTCGCTGCGTCCGCCGAGTTCATGGCCGATCATCATGGAAAAGCTGGAGGGCCCGTCAATCACCTTGGCATTCACCAGGGGCGCGATGTCCGCGCGGTCTATCAAGTCCCATAAACCCATGTCCTGCATCAGTTTGGCCGAGTGCTGGGTCAGGGCAATCTCGCGCCCGTCAAATTGTGGTTCTTCGAGCAGGTCTTGATTTTGCTGCTCCAGCACGATGACCTTGAGCTGGCGTCCGCTCAAGCGTTTGGCCAGGCACAGGCCGGCCGGGCCAGCGCCCACGATGATGATGTCTGCGTCCATTGAAAGTTTCTTTCCTGAAGCAGCGAGGCTAGCCATTTCAAACGGCATGGCTTTGCTCTTGGTCAATTGCGTTGCAAACAGCAGGCGCTATCATGCAGGTGTGGCCCGCTTCTTGATCCTGTTCCTGATTGTTTTGCTGCCCCTGCGCGGGTGGACGGCGGAGCGCATGGTTTTTGCTATGGACGCAACGCCGGTCGCGGTTCTCTCACAGGGTGTGGATGCCGCCATGTCGGAAGACTGCGCCTTGCATATGGATATGGGCATGAGCATGGGCACCGCGCACCATGAATCAGCGGCTGGCCACGGCACCGACCACAAAGGTTGCGAGTCTTGCCAGTTGTGCATGCCGCTGGTGGCCTTGGATACGGCCGTCGTGCTGGCGCTTGCCACCCTGCCAGAGCTTGTGCCTGTTCCCCGCATTGGCAATTTTGTCAGCGCCGACCCGGCGCGCGACGTCAAACCCCCCATTTCCTGACACCCACGCCCTAGGTGCGTCCGCAGTTTGTGGATGCGTGGTCTGAGCCGCACTGGCTCTTCTTGTCAGGAGAAATTTATGAAACGCTGGATAGTCTTATTGGCGCTGGTTTGCGCCACATCGGTGTGGGCCGCACCGGAATGGGTGCGCGGGGAAATCACCAAACTCAATGCCGAAAAGGCCCAGATCACACTCAAGCATGAGGCCATCAAAAGCGCCGGCATGGATGCCATGACCATGCCCTACAAAGTGAAGAGCGCGGATCAGCTTAAAGGCTTCAAGCCAGGCGATGCGGTGCGCTTCACGGTGCAAATGCAGGGCGAACAGATGCTGGTTGAGCAACTGGAGCACGCCAAATGAATCGCCTGTTTGCACTGGCGCTGGCCTTGGAATTGGCCCTGGGCAGCGTGGTGGCTCTGGCGCAGAGTTCGACCGAAACGGCCGTGCCCGGTGCTGACGTGGAGTCACTGCTGGCCGTGGCCCGGGCCAACAATCTGGAAGTGACTGGCATGCGCCATGAAGCACTGGCCGCGCAGCAGCGCATTGAGCAGGCGGACGCACTGCCGGACCCGCGCTTTAAGCTGGAGTTGCAGGACGTCACCAAAATGGGCGCGCAAAACCCCACGCTGTGGCCCGGTGACGTGGGCCGTACCCGCTATACCTTCACCCAGGAGTTTCCCTGGTTTGGTACGCGGGCCCTCAAGCGTGAGCAAGCCGAGGCCACTGCCCTGGGTGCAGAAACCCAGGTGCAAAACGTGTGGGCCGATGTGGCCTCGCGCATCAAGCTCGGTTATGCGCAGCTGTATTTTCTGCAGCGCAATTTGCGCCTCAACCAGGAAGTGCTGGGCCTGATGCAGCGCTTGGAACAGATTGCGCGCGCGCGCTATGCCGGTGGTCTGGCACCGCAGCAGGACGTGATCCGGGCGCAGACCGAGCAGACTGCCATGCGGGGTGAACTGATTGCAATGGAAACCGATTTGCATCACGGCCGCGCCCGCATGAATGCGCTGCTGGCCCGGCCCATCCACGCCGAACTGGCGGAGCCGCAAGTCCTACGTCCGCTGCCTGCGGCGGGGACGTTGGAGTTTGACGCGCTGGAGACGCGGGCGCGCCAACACAACCCGCAATTGGCGGCTGAGGAGGCCCGGCTGAAGGCCACTGACAAGGGCCAGGAGCTTGCGCTCAAAGGCCGTTACCCGACGTTGATGCTGGGCATTGCGCCGACCCAGTTCCAGAACGATTTCAAAGCCTGGGATTTGATGCTGGAGATGAATATCCCGCTACAGCAGGGCACCCGGCGTGCCCAGGAGCGCGAGGCACTGGCTATGCGCGATGCAGCGCAGGCGCGGCGCGATGCCGTAGCGACACAGCTGCAGGCGGACTTGTCTGAAAACCTGGATGCGTTGGAGAGTGCCCAGGAAACCGAAGCGCTGGTTTCCAACAGCCTGTTGCCTCAAGCCGAGCTCAACCTGCAGTCCGCACTGGCTGGTTATGAAAACGCCAAAGTCGATTTCGCCACCTTGCTCGACGCACAGCGCCAGATCCGCCAGGCCAAGTTATCCCGTATCAAAGCCCAGGCCGAAGGCCAGGCCCGTTTGGCGCAAATCGAGCGCCTGCTAGGAGAAGATTTATGAGCAAGAACCTTGTTGTTGCCATCGGCGTTTTAGTCGTTGCCGGGGCCGCAGGATTTGCCGGTAACTGGTGGGGCACCCATCATGCAACTGGGAACCCCGCAGTCGGCGGCATGGCTGCGACTCCTGCAGCCAGCGCTCCCGCCATGCTCAAAGAGCGCAAGCTGCGTTTTTATCGCAACCCCATGGGGCTGGCCGACACCTCGCCCACACCCAAAAAAGACCCCATGGGCATGGATTACATCGCCGTCTACGAGGGCGAGGAAGAAGAGACACCGGCCAACGCCAACCAGCTTAAGTTCAGCGCCGAAAAAATTCAGAAGATGGGCGTGCACACCGAGGCCGCCACCCTGCGTGTGCTGGACAAAACCGTGCGCGCCTCGGGCCGCATCGAACCCGACGAGCGGCGCATCACCACCATCGCGCCCAAATTTGAGGGCTATGTGGAAAAGCTGATGGTCAACACCACCGGCCAGGGGGTTGCCAAGGGTCAGGTGCTGTTTGAAGCCTACAGTCCGGAACTGGTGGCCGCCCAGCGCGAATACGCCATCGCTGTGCAAGGCGTGCAGACCATGATCCAGGCCGGACCTGAAGCGCAGAAGAGCATGCAGCAACTGGCCGATGCCAGCTTGGCGCGCCTGCGCAATTGGGATGTGAGCGAAGAACAGGTGAAAGAACTGGCCGCCTCCGGCAGCAGCAAACGCACACTGACCTTTCGCTCCCCGGTATCCGGCATCGTGACCGAGAAGAAAGTGGTGCAGGGTATGCGCTTTATGCCGGGTGATGCGCTGTACCAGGTGACGGATTTGTCTTCCGTATGGGTGATGGCCGACGTGCCGGAGCAGGATATTGGCGCGGTCAGGCTGGGCGCGCGCGCCACCGTGCATATCAATGCGTATCCGGACAAAGCCTTTACCGCCGCGCTTACTTATATTTACCCGACGCTGAACGCGGAGACGCGTACCGTACCGGTGCGCCTCGAATTGGCCAACCCCGGGGGCCTGCTCAAGCCCGGCATGTTTGCCCAACTGGAGTTGGCGGTAGGTGCCAAGGCGAAGGTGCTGACGGTGCCGGTGTCAGCCGTAATCGACAGCGGCGCGCGGCAGATGGCGCTGGTGCAGGTGGGCGATGCAAAGGATGGCCGCTTTGAGCCACGCGAGGTCAAGCTCGGTGCGCGCAGCGAGAACTATCTGGAGGTTCTGTCCGGGCTGCGCGAGGGTGAACTGGTGGTGACTTCTGCCAACTTCCTGATCGATGCGGAGAGCAATTTGAAGGCGGCGATTGCCGGCTTTGGAAGCAGCGCTGGCAATGCGACGGGCGGCGCAACCATGGCCCCAACGCAACCTGCGGCCGCCGCCACTGTCACTGCCACCGGTCACCAGGCCCAAGGCAAGGTGGTCGAGGTTGATGCCAAGGCCCAGTCCGTCACCATCAGCCACGGCGCCGTTGCCAGCTTGAATTGGAAAGCCATGACCATGGAATTTTCCCTGGCCAACAGCGCGCAACTGAAGGACCTGAAGCCCGGCTTGGCCGTTGACTTCGAGTTTGTCGAGCGGGCCAAAGGCGAGTGGGTGATTACCAAAATCACACCAGCCTCGCCAGCCGGCGGTTCGGCGCCTGATCCCCACGCGGCCCACAAGCCATAGCCGGGAACCACCATGCTCGCAAAAATCATTGATTGGTCCGCGCGCAACCGCGCGCTGGTGTTGCTGGCCACGCTGTTCATCACGTTGGGTGGCATCTTTGCGGTGGTGAAAACGCCGCTGGATGCGCTGCCTGATTTGTCGGACGTGCAGGTCATCGTCTACACCGAGTTCGCCGGTCAGGCGCCGCAGGTGGTGGAAGACCAGGTGACCTACCCGCTGACCACGGCCATGCTGTCGGTGCCCAAGTCGCGCGTGGTGCGCGGCTTCTCGTTCTTCGGCGCGTCATTTGTCTACGTGATCTTTGAAGACGGCACCGACATTTACTGGGCCCGCTCCCGCGTGCTGGAGTACCTCAACTTTGCGTCGAGCCGCATGCCCAAGGGCGTGACGCCCGCGCTCGGGCCGGATGCAACCGGCGTGGGCTGGGTCTATCAGTACGCACTGGTGGCCAAGAACAAAACGCTGGCCGAGTTGCGCACCATTCAGGACTGGTATTTGCGTTACCAGTTGGCCAAGGCGCACGGTGTGTCGGAAGTGGCCTCCATCGGTGGCTTTGTGCAGACCTATCAGGTGACGGTGGACCCGATCAAGCTGCGTGCTTAC
>CAIQYP010000207.1 GCA_903876045.1 uncultured beta proteobacterium
ATGACATGCAATTCCAATGCCAACCGGTAGCGCTGCTTGCCAAAAGTTATCTGGCGCATCACTCTGGTCTTGAAGGTCAACTCTGCATCGCCTTCGGCAATGCGATCAGACAGGGCTTGTGCAGCGTTATGTGCAATGTTGAGCACGGTCTGAATCAGTTGCTCGTGGTCGCCTCGAAACTCGGGGATGGAAGTGTCGTAATCGCGCACCACCTTCAGCCCTTTGGGAAACTCTGCCACGATCAAGGAACGCACGCGCTCGCAGACCTCGTGGATATTGACGTCACTGACCATATGCGGCCTGCGGTGGGGCGCCAGCAGACGGTCCACCAGGCTTTGCAAGCGGTCCGCTTCATGAATGATGACCTGGGTGTACTCGGTCAGGTCGGGGGAATCCATCTCCAACTCAAGCAACTGCGCTGCACCACGAATGCCACCCAGCGGATTTTTGATTTCATGGGCCAGGTTGCGGATCAGTTCTTTGTTGGTTTGGGCCTGCTCCAGAATGCGCTCTTCGCGGTCCTGGCGCGTCTGCTGCTCCAGGGGCACAAGTTCGACAATGATGTCTTCGGCCGGATCGGTACGGGTAATGATGACGTGCACCGGAAGAGCCTCATGACCCACGCGCTTGAGCCAGGCGTCATAGCGCATAGCACCAAACTCGTTTTCAATTACACCCTCCAATGCATTTTGCAATTGGCTGGGATCGGTAAATGCCTCGGCAAAGGCCGAGCCCAGAATGCTACGACGCGATATGCCCAGCACATCTTCCAATGCAGCATTTGAAAACAGCACCCTTCCACTGCGATCCACCACCGTTACAAGCGTGGCTAGCAGGTCAAATGACTGGTAGTTCGCCAAGGCAATTTCCCGGCCGCGCCCACCCGGCGTCGTGATAGCTAACTGGTTCAAACCGACTACCTCCCGCTGGAGGCAGTCGAGGAAGCAGGCGTAGGCTGCGCGGGGACGCGCGATAACTCGCGTTTGATACCTGCAATATCAGCCTCGTTCCGGCCTATAGCAGCCTTCAGCTCAGCTACGCGATCAAGATACTTCTGGTTATTGCGCGTTTCCTGGCCCAGCCGCTCGGGCTCACCATTGTTGTATTCCTTGAGCAATTCCGCCTGCTTGGCCTCGGCCTTTTTCAGTTCAGCTTCCAGGATCATGCGGGCGTCGGAGTCTTTGCTACGCTGATCAGCCGTATCGGTGCGCTGACCGGATGAAGAGGCTTTTCCTGTCTGCGGCTTGATAGCCTGAATGACCGTCACATTGCCGCCGGAGATGAGCTTGCAATTTTTGGCCTGGGCGTCGGTTACCGTATTGGTGTACTCGTTGCCACAGCGATAAATACGGTCATCTGCGGCATGGGCCGACAGCACGCCCGCAGAGATTAAAAGGAGCAAAAATACAAGTTTCATTTTCAGTCCACCCATTGCGAATGCCGGGTCAGGCGAGCAGTATGCGCCAAAAATTTGACCCTACGTACTTTCGCGAGGCAAGCTGCGCTGCGTTGCCGCAAAAGTAGCTAAAGCCCAACAAAAAAGGACTGCCAGAGCAGTCCTTTTTCTTCGCTGCATCCGCAAGGCAGAAGCAGCAGGTGGCCCCGATTACAGGGAGAAGTACATGTCGAATTCGACAGGGTGCACCGACATACGGTAGCGGGTTACTTCGGACATCTTCAGTTCGATGTAGGCATCGATCATGGAGTCAGTGAACACGCCGCCCTTGGTCAGGAATGCGCGGTCTTTGTCCAAATGCTCGAGCGCCTGGTCGAGGCTGTGGCACACGGTTGGCACCAGAGCATCTTCCTCGGGAGGCAGATGGTACAGATCCTTGGTGGCGGCTTCGCCGGGATGGATCTTGTTTTCCACGCCGTCCAGACCCGCCATCAGCAGGGCAGCAAAGCCCAGGTAGGGGTTCATCAGAGGATCGGGGAAGCGGGCTTCCACGCGACGGCCCTTGGGGTTCGCCACAAAGGGAATACGAATCGAAGCAGAGCGGTTCTTGGCAGAGTAAGCCAGCTTGACCGGAGCTTCGAAATGCGGCACAAGGCGCTTGTAGCTATTGGTGCCAGGGTTGGTGATAGCGTTCAGAGCACGGGCGTGCTTGATGATGCCGCCGATGTAGTACAGCGCGAAGTCCGACAGACCGGCATAGCCGTCACCGGCGAACAGGTTCTTGCCGTCTTTCCAGACCGATTGGTGCACGTGCATGCCGGAGCCGTTGTCGCCGTGGTAGGGCTTGGGCATGAAAGTAGCGGTCTTGCCGTAGGCATTGGCCACGTTGTGGATCACGTACTTTTGCAGTTGTGTCCAGTCAGCGCGCTCAACCAAGGTGCTGAAGCGGGTGCCGATTTCGTTTTGTCCTGCGCCAGCCACTTCGTGGTGGAACACTTCAACCGGGATGCCCACGGATTCGAGAATCAGGGACATTTCAGCGCGCATGTCTTGCGTGCTGTC
>CAIQYP010000208.1 GCA_903876045.1 uncultured beta proteobacterium
ATACCGGCGGCCCCATTGGTGGGTGCCGTGACCACGCGGCCACCGGCGGCGTTTTCCTCATTGACCGCCATGGCGTAGACGTTGACGAAATCCAGAATGGTGAGCTGGTCGCGCAGGGCTTGTTCGGGGTGGGCGCTGAGTGTGCGGTGCAACTCGGGTGCGCGGCGCTTCACCAGCAGGTTGCCGGGTAGTCTGCCTTCGGTGCGAATGCCGCGTTGCACGCAGGCGCGCATGGCCTCCCAGATGCGGTCCAGTCCGAGGTCCACCTCGGCATCAGTGCGCCAGGATTGCTCATTGACGCGCATGATCTGCGCGATCGAGAGGCCGGTGCCAGCGCAAATGCCCAGCAGGTCATCACCGCTGGAGAAGGGGTACTTCACCTTGGTCGGGTCGGACACGATGATCGGGTCATCCATGGGCGAATCGGCCTCTTCCTGCGACACCACAAAGCCACCACCCACGGAGAAGTAGCGGCGTTCGTTCAGCACGGTTCCGTCCGCCGCAAAGGCGACAAATTTCACGCCGTTGGAGTGGTAGGGCAGAGCCTCGCGACGCAAAAATGTCAGGTCATTTTTCTCGCTAAAGGGCAGCGGGTGCGTGCCGGCCAGCAGAATTTTTCCCTCATGGCGGATGTGCTTGAGGCGCGGCTCGATGGTGTCGGGGTCAATCGAGTCGGGCATCAGCCCTTCCAGGCCCAGCATCACCGCCTTGTCGGTGCCGTGGCCCTTGCCGGTGGCGCCCAGCGAGCCGTACATGCGCACTTCAATCCGGGCGATGCGGTCCAGGAATCCTTCCGTGCCCATGCGTGCGGCGAACAATGCCGCGGCCTTCATGGGCCCCACGGTGTGCGAGGAAGAAGGCCCGATGCCAATCTTGAAGAGGTCAAAAACGCTGAGTGCCATGGTGCTTGTGCTCTGGTCGGTGCGCCGGGAATCAGGCCGGTGCCGGGAAGGTACGGCACAGCGCGGTGATGCGTCCGGCCACGTCTTTTTCGACCGCAGCCAGATCACCCTTGGCAGCCATGCAATCCATCACATCGCACATGGCCGTGGCCACCTGCTCGCACTCGGCGACGCCAAAGCCCCGCGTGGTGATGGCCGGTGTGCCGACGCGGATACCACTGGTGACAAAGGGAGACTGCGGGTCGTTCGGCACCGAGTTTTTGTTGACGGTGATGTGGGCGCGGCCGAGGGCGGCGTCGGCGTCCTTGCCGGTCAGGCCCTTGGCCACCAGGCTGACCAGCATCAGGTGGTTGTCGGTGCCGCCGGAGAGGACGTCGTAACCGCGCGCCAGGAACACGGCAGCCATGGCACGGGCAGTGGCAATCACCTGCGCCTGGTATGTTTTGAACTCGGGCTGCAGCGCTTCCAGAAAGGCCACCGCCTTGGCTGCAATCACATGCATCAGCGGGCCGCCCTGGGTGCCGGGGAAGACCATGGAGTTGAGCTTTTTCTCGATGTCCGGATTGGCACGGCACAGAATCATGCCGCCGCGTGGGCCGCGCAGGGTCTTGTGCGTGGTGGTGGTGACCACGTCGGCAAAGGGAACCGGGTTCGGATACAGACCGGCGGCGACCAGGCCGGCGAAGTGGGCCATGTCCACCCACAACAGCGCGCCGACCTTGTCGGCAATGGCGCGGAAACGGGCAAAGTCCAGGTGGCGGCTGTAGGCCGAGTAACCGGCAACGATCATTTTTGGCTTGACCGCTACGGCCTGCGCTTCCAGCGCGTCGTAGTCGATCAGGCCGGTGGCGGTGTCAATGCCGTATTGCTCGGAGTGGTAAATCTTGCCGGAGAAGCTGACCTTGGCGCCGTGCGTCAGGTGCCCGCCATGGGCCAGGCTCATGCCCAGAATGGTTTCGCCCGGTTGCATCAGCGCCATGTAGACGGCGGAGTTGGCGCTGGAGCCGGAGTGCGGTTGCACGTTGGCCCAGTCGGCACCGAAGAGTTGCTTGGCGCGGTCAATGGCGAGCTGCTCAGCCACATCGACAAACTCGCAGCCACCGTAATAACGTTTGCCGGGGTAGCCTTCTGCGTACTTGTTGGTCAGCACGCTGCCCTGGGCTTCGAGCACGCGGGCGCTGGTGTAGTTTTCGGAGGCGATCAGTTCCAGGTGGTCCTGCTGGCGGGCGGCTTCGGCCGCGATGGCCGCACCAATTGCCGGGTCAAATTCATTCAGAGTCGGGTTCAATGCCATGGCTAACCTTCATATAGGGGAATGCGGGAGGTGAATCGATTGTCGAGACTGGCCTTGCGGGCGGTGTCGGTATTACGACACGGGGGAATGCGGGGGCGACAGGTCAGACCCTGGCCTGCGTGGTGTGTCGCTTTGCCGCTTCGATCGTGTTGTGCACCAGCATGGTGATGGTCATGGGGCCTACGCCACCGGGCACGGGGGAAATGTAAGAGGCTTTCTTGCGCACGCCCTCGAAGTCCACATCACCCACCAGGCGCCCGTCGGGCAGGCGGTTGATGCCTACATCAATCACCACTGCGCCGGTGCGCACCATTTGCGGCAGGATCAGATTCGGCACGCCAGCAGCCACCACGAGAATGTCGGCCAGGATGGTGAACTGCGCCAGGTCGCGTGTCTTGGCGTGGCAGATGCAGACCGTGGCGTCGCGCTGCATCAGCATCATGGCCATGGGTTTGCCGACGATGTTGCTGGCACCCACTACCACCACGTTTTGCCCTTCGATCGGGATGTTCTCGTATTCCAGCATTTTGGATACACCGTAGGGCGTGCAGGGCGGGAACACGGTTTCGCCCTGGGCCAGCGCCCCCACGTTGTAGAGGTGAAAACCGTCCACATCCTTGTCCACTGAAATGGCTGCCAGCACGCGCTTGACGTCAAAGTGCTTGGGCAGGGGCAACTGCACCAGGATGCCGTGCACAGAAGGGTCGGCGTTCAGGGCCTGGATCTTGGCTTCGACCACTGCGTCGGGTGTGTCGGCATCAAATGAATAGACCGTAGAGTCCAGCCCGACCTCGGTGCAGGCCCTGACTTTGTTGGCCACATAAACCTTGGAAGCCGGGTTGTCCCCGACGATGATGACGGCCAGGCCCGGTGTCACGCCCTGCGCCTTGAGGGCTTCTGTTTGCTGCTTGCACTCCAGGCGCACATGGCGGGCCACGGCTTTGCCGTCGATGATTTTCGCGACCATATTTCCGACTTTCTGTAGGGTTTTGGGATTGCCGGAATGCTATGGGTGGGGCGCATTGCAAGTGGTGGGGCAGGCGACTTGGGGCACCGCGTTTGCGACAAAACTTGGCAGGCGCAAAGCCTGCGGCGTTGGTATGCAAAAGCGTGTCGCAAACAGGTCAAAGCTATGCGAGGGCGCTGCAATACTATGAGCATTCACCCTGCGTGCCGTGCGAATTGCGCATGGCATGGCAGCAGACATCAGGCACTGGAGACCCCGAATGAACGACACCGTTTTGCAAGCTGAGACCGTAACACCCGAGGCAGCAGAAGCCCCACGTGGCCGCCGTGCCGGTGGTGGCCGCGAGGCCAAGCGCGCTGCGCGTTCGGCCCGTAGTGCCCAGTCGGTGCCCTACATCACGCGCAAAATTCCTTACTTCGAAGTGATCGACGAGGAAGGCCTGCAAATCATCGAGCGCAATGCCGACACCATTCTGGAAGAAGTGGGCATCGACTTTCGTGACGACCCCGAAGCGCTGGACCTGTTCCGCAATGCCGGTTGCGATGTCAAGGGTGAGCGCGTGCGTTTTCCCCGTGGCCTGGCGCGCAAGCTGGTGCAAGACACCGCCCCCGCTGAGTTCACGCAATACGCCCGCAACCCCGCGCACAACGTGGTCATCGGCGGCAAGAACACGGTATTCGCCCCAGCCTACGGTTCGCCTTTTGTGCGTGACCTGGACAAGGGCCGCCGCTATGCCACCATTGAAGACTTCCAGAACTTCGTCAAGCTGACCTATATGGCCAACGCGCTGCACCACAGCGGTGGCACGATTTGCGAGCCGGTCGATCTGCCAGTGAACAAGCGCCATTTCGATATGGTGTACTCGCACATGAAGTACAGCGACAAGCCCTTCATGGGCTCGGTGACCCACCCGGAGCGCGCGCAGGATACGGTCGAGATGACCAAGCGCCTGTTCGGTGATAACTGGATCGACCCGGCTACCGGTAAGCCACGCACGGCCGTGATCAACCTGATCAATGCCAACTCGCCCATGACCTTTGACGAGACCATGCTGGGTGCGGCCAAGGTCTATGCGCGGGCCAACCAGGCCTGCATCATCACGCCGTTCATTCTGGCGGGCGCCATGTCGCCGGTAACCGTTGCCGGTACCGCCGCACAGACCCTTGCCGAAGCACTGGCCGGCATGGCCTTTGTGCAGTTGTGCAGCCCCGGCGCGCCGGTGGTGCTGGGTAGTTTTGCCTCCAGTATTTCCATGCAATCCGGTGCGCCCACTTTCGGCACGCCCGAACCGGCACTGGTGCTGTATGTGATGGCTGCCCTTGCGCGCCGTCTGGGTGTGCCCTTCCGTTCTGGCGGCGGCCTGTGCGGCTCCAAAATTTCGGACGCGCAAGCGGCCTCCGAGTCGGCTAACACCTTGCTGCCCACCTGCCTGGGTGGTGTCAACTTCGTGCTGCACACAGCCGGTTGGCTGGAGGGCGGCCTGTCCATGGGTTACGAGAAGTTCATCATGGACGTGGACCAGGCCGGCATGATGCACACCCTGTTGAACGGTGTGGACCTGACGGAAAACGGCCAGGCCATGGATGCCATCCGCGAAGTCGGCCCGGGCAAGCACTTCCTGGGCTGCGCACATACGCAAGCCAACTTCGAGAGTGCCTTCTACCGCTCGCCCATTACCGACAACAACAGCTTCGAGCAATGGGAAGCCGAAGGTTCACGCGACCTGACCCAGCGCGCCAATGCCATGTGGAAGAAACAGCTGGCCGAGTACGAAGCCCCGGCCATGGATGTGGCCACCGACGAAGCCATTCTGGATTACGTGAACCGCCGCAAGGCTTCTTTCCCCGACTCCAACATCTAGTTAAGCCAGCGCTAGGCCGCCCCGAGCTGGCTTGCGCCCCCTCGGGGGTCAGCGAACCACGCGTAAGCGGGGAGCCGGGGGCTGGTTCCGCGCGTAAGATTGCAAGGCGCGCGGCCGGTGGGTTGTGCGCCTTTCTAATTTCAGGGATGGTATGGGTGTTAACAAGCTTCTGATTCCACTGGCTTCGCTGCTGAGTGGCCTGTCCCTGCTGGTCGTGGGCACCGGCTTAATGTTTGCCGCCATTGGTGCGCAGGCCGGTTCGGCCAAGTTCTCGGGCCTGGTCACGGGTCTGGTGATGTCGGCCTACTTTGCCGGCTTTGTCTACGGCACCTATGCCTGCCCCAAGATGATTCGCGCCGTGGGCCATATTCGCGCCTTTGCGGCTCTGGCCTCCATTGCCTCCGCACTGCCCATGTTCCACGCGCTGTGGACCAACGCCCTCGCCTGGGGTGTGCTGCGCTTTATTACTGGCGTCTGCCTGGTGGGCCTCTATATCGTGGTCGAAAGCTGGCTCAACGTGGTGGCCACCACGGCGCAACGCGGCAAAGTGTTTGCGGCTTACATGATGGTCAGCGGTGTTTCCATGGCAGCGGGTCAGTGGTTGATTCTGGTGGGTGACCGCTTTGGTTTTGTGCCCTTTGCCCTGGCCTCCATTCTGTTTTCGTTTGCGCTGATTCCTATCACGCTGACCCCTGTGAGCGAGCCCGAGGCCATGGAGGCACCCCGCTTTGTGCTCAAGGAGTTGTTTTACATATCACCTATTGGCGTGATCGGCACCATTGGCTCTGGCCTGCTCGGCGGCGCTTTTTACAGCCTGGGCCATGTGTTCGGGCAAGGTGTGGGCTTTAGCGAGCGCGGCATCGCCACTTTCATGGCGGCCACCATTTTGGGCGGAGCCGCTTTTCAGTGGCCAGTGGGTCATTTGTCCGACCGGCACGATCGGCGCCTGGTGCTGTTTTGGGTTTGCGCGCTATGTGCTTGTGTTGCCGGGTTAGGTTTCTATCTGGCGCGCGAGTATGAAGGCTCGCTCATCTTCTTGGGCATCATTTACGGCGGCTTGTCCTTCACGGTATATGGCCTGAGCGTGGCCCACGTCAATGACTTGATCGAACCCGAAAAGGTGCTGGAGGTCAGCAGCGGCCTGTTGCTGATGTATGGCCTAGGTTCGACCGCGGGCCCGACTTTGGCAGGCATCGTGATGGATTGGTTGGGCCCTGAGTCGCTGATGCTGTACTTCGCCATCGTGTTGGGCCTGTTGGCGCTCAGCGTCTGGATATTTGCGCCTTCGAAGTACTTCCATCCCGCCCAGAGCAGCCACAAGACCGACTACGTGGTTATGGGCAGCGGCTCGCAGGCGGTGCTGCAGATGGACCCGCGCCGCCCCGACTTTCAACACACCAATCCGCCACCTCCGTTGGTGGATCCGGGGCGTTGAGCGGGGGTAGCGCAACCCCGGTTAGCAGCCTTGAGTGGCATACTTCAAAGTGCTTTTATGTGGTGTTACCCAAAAGGAGAATCTCCTATGGCTGAACAGCAACCCGTATTTGACGCTGCGAAGTATAAAAACGCGCAGCGAGAGCAATGGAACAAGGACGGTGCCGCGTGGCGGCGCTGGACGCCCACTCTGGACCTTTGGTATGGAGAGGTCACCCGCCAGATGCTTGCCGCGGCCCACGTTCAGTCTGGACAACGCATTCTGGATGTCGCGGCCGGGGCTGGTGAACCAGCAGTCAGTGCCGCCGAATGTGTCGGCCCAAGCGGCTACGTGCTGGCCACTGACATTTCGGAGGGGATTGTTGAACTTGCAGGCCAGGTCGCCCGCGAACGAGGCCTCAATCAGATTGAGACCCGCGCCATGGACGGAGAAAAGCTCGACCTCCCGGATGCTTCCTTTGATGCGGTGTTGTGCCGACTGGGTCTGATGTACATGCCGCACCCGGTGACTGCACTACGTGAGTGGCGCCGTGTGCTGAAGCCGGGCGGTTGGGTCGCAGTCGCCGTCTTTTCCCTGCCGGAACGAAACGCCTGGGGTGCTCTGCCAGCCTCCATCATCCGCCAGCGGGCGCAACTCGCGCCTCCCGTTCCGGGTCAGCCTGGCCCTTTCAGTTTGGGCGGTGTCGGTGTACTTGAGGAAGTATTTCGCCAGGCCGGATTTGCCAACCCCCAGGTTCATGCCGTGCCGGTGCCTCATAGGGCGGCTAGTGCTGCAGATTACGTGCGGGTCGCCCGCGAGGCCTTCGGTGGATTCAATGCCATGATGGCAAATCTGTCCTTTCAAGAACGCGAGGCCGTTTGGAACGAAGTGGAGAGCTCGATGCGCAGTTTCGAATCGCCAGCTGGGTTTGAGGTGCCGGGTGAGTGCCTTGTAGGTGCAGCCACCAACCAGCAGTTCTGAATAGCTGCTTCCCGGGTCGACCATTCAATGTTCTGCGAGCCACGTCAGCTTGCGCTTGCCAATTTTCAAAATTGAGCGACGGGAATGTAA
The DNA here is from genome assembly GCA_903876045.1 of uncultured beta proteobacterium. Lineage (GTDB taxonomy): Bacteria > Pseudomonadota > Gammaproteobacteria > Burkholderiales > Burkholderiaceae_C > Allorhodoferax. Next base: position 7,510 of record CAIQYP010000208.1, read on the forward strand.
CGTCGGCAATCTCGCTTTGGCAGCGTGAGCTGCCCGTCACGAATGGCGAGCTACTGGGAGTCCAATTGGGTGCCGGTCAGCAGTCGGTCGTTGACTGCATGTTTGCCGCGATTGCAGACTTTGCAGGCAGAGTTTTTTGTACGCCGGTGACAGCGGGGTAGATGGTTCCGTTCGTGTCCCCCGCCCGCTTAAGCGCAATACTGTTCAGATAAATAGCACTGGGATTGGTTGGTGATGTTGGTGCAGTTTTTCCCCACGGCGTCGAACGTTGAAGGCACTCACCTTGCGCCTGACACCGCGCGGGTTGTAATGCCCACGACTGCTGACGCAACGGCCTTTCGCTATTTCCTCCAACATGGCTTCGCGCCACTGCGTCAATCGCTCAGGGGGGAACAGCCGCAGCTTGCGGCAACTTGCGTTTGATCACGCGTACTGCGTGGGTAAAACTCAATACGTCGGGATCGAGTCCGCGCGGCCAAGCCGCCTGAACCATCAACTGTCGGATGGCGAAGTGCGCCAGCAACAACCCCCACAGTTCTTGCAGCACCAGATCGGGTGTTTTGCTGCGCAGCACCGTGCTGTTGGCGCGCAGGTGCGTTTTGAATTCATCAAACACACCCTCAATCTCCCAGCGCTCGTGGTACAGCGCCGCCAACTCCAGAGCTGGCGCCTGCAGCGGATCGAGAATGTTTGTCACCAACCGGTAACTGCCCTCGGCAGGTGTGGCTGAATCCTTGAGTGCGTACTCGATCACGCGGATGACTTCTCCCTGCGAGGTGCGGCGCTTATCTGCACCGTCATACACGCGGCTCAAGTAAGAGCCATCAGGCAACATCTGGTTGACCGCCAGTTGACGGTCAACCTTGGCTCGCCAGACTAGCTTTGCACCGGTGGCGCAGGCAACCTGCCAGAGCTTGAAGCTAAAGAAATTGCGGTCAGCCAGAACCAGCATGTCCGGCTTGAGCGCGGTGGGCAACATCTGCGCTGCCATAGCTTGCTCGCTGCGAATGTAGGGGGCAACCTCGGCGGCCACCACCACATGCGTGCCACACTCCACTAGGCCGAGTAGGCGCGCCTGCGGGAATGCGCTTTGACCGCGCGAAGCAGCGGGATAACCGAAAAACTCGGCATTGGCAGACTCGTCCGCCACCTCCATGCAGCTGCCGTCCAACGCCATGACGCGAAACCCCCGATACCATGCACCTGGCGCGCCGGGTGCGGCCAGTGGGTGCAGAACGCGCTCAGCCAATTGGCGCATCGCTTGGGATCCAAGTCGCGTGCGTGCCTGGGAGATGGCTGATTTGCTGGCGCGCACCGCGCCGGTCTCGCCGCGCCCGAGCCAGTGCAAACCTTCACACACCACCCGTAGTACCTCCTCCAACGGTGCCTCTCGCCAAAGAGCGAGTGCCATCACGTAGTACACGACTGCTGGTGCTGGTAACAAGCGCTCGCGCTGGCTGGACTTGCCTGTTTCAGCAAGCACCTCCTCAATAAGAGCCCTCGGACATACGCTGGCAAGCACGCCTGCACTGATCAAATGTGCGACGTCCACTCTCGCCGGTAGCAACTTACGCGTTCTTGCCATCGCTTCTCTCCATCGAAGTTCAGATGGAGAAGAATTATCGACGGAAATTATCTATCTGAACAGTATTGCGCTTAAGCGGGCTCCGCCTTTACCTCACTGCACCATCCACCCCGCTGCCCTCGGCAACCGACAGTGTTGGCGCGCAATGATGGAATGCCCACTGCATTCGTACCCGTGCATACCAATCAAGCGGCCAGACGTTGGGCGGTGTGGCGCTTTGCTCCGGTAGGTCAAGAAGGAGCCCACGCAGTGGGCGGGTGACACGGACGGAGCACAGTGCCACACCGCCCAACGTCTAGAAGTGCCTTCTTGGGTAAGTCGGCTCCCAGTCCGATCCTGCCCGCTAACTTCACTGGCCAGCAATTTTCAAAAATGAAAGTCGGCAATGAAGGACCGGCAATCTCGGGTTCGCCGCGGATAGCGGAAATACAGAAATTCAAATTGACCGCCTATAACCGGCCATTGGATTTGTCGGATGTGCCAGCCATTGCCACTTTCGTGTTGCAGCACGCGCAGTCGATCAAGATTTCGGATTTGTCACCAGCGCAGCCAACTCGCTAAGCCCGATGGGCGCATGGGCTCTCCACGGAACCAGAAAGGTCCGCTTGGACAAACCCGCATTGACACGGTCCATCTGCGCCTGCTCGCCTTGCAGCCGGGCAGTCAGCAGCGGGTCTTGCGTGCCTGCGGCCAGCACACTCTTGTTGATGACCCAGGCAAAGGGCTCGATCTTGGCGCGGCGCAAGTCCTCTTGCAGCGCCTGTGCCTGCGATACCGGGGTGGTCTCTGGCAAGGTCACCAGAATGATTTTGGTGTAGTCCGGATCTTGCAGGCGCATCAGCGGTGTGACTAGGCGGTTGCTGGCCTGGCCCTCAAACTCGCGCATCATCTGCCGGTGGTAGGCACCGGTGGCATCCATCAGCAAAAGCGAGTGGCCCGTGGGTGCGGTGTCCAGCACCACAAAGGCGCTGCGCCCTTCGCTCACGACGCGGGCAAAAGCATGGAAAACCGCTACCTCTTCGGTGCAGGGTGAACGCAAGTCTTCCAACATCAGGGCCTTTTCTTGTGCGTCCAAATGCGGCCCCTTGGCCGCCATGATCTTGTCCACATAGCGCTGAGTTTCCACCAGGGGGTCGAGGCGATCCACCTAGAGGCCGGGCAGATCACCCGCCAAAGTGACGGTCAAATGTGCCGCCGGATCGGTGGTGCTGAGGTGCACGCTTTTACCCCGCTGCACCAGACCCACCGCCAAGGCGGCGGCCACCGTGGTTTTGCCCACGCCACCCTTGCCCATCACCATGATCAGGCCATGACCGGTCTGGGCCAGGGCGTCGGCCAGTGCATCTAGTCCCTGGCCCTGCGTAACGGTTTGCGGCAGGAATTTCCCCGCAAGCGGTGCAGCACCCAGTCCCAGCAATGCGCGCAGAGCAGCCAAGCCCACGGTGTCAAAAGCGAGCAGAGGCACATGGTCTTGCGCGAGGGTTTGCAAATTCTGTGGCATGGCTTGCAGTGCTTGCACTCCTAGGTCTTCGATGGCGCAAGCAATTGCATCCTTACGCGAGCTGGCATGGAAGACGCCGTTAACAATCAGACGCTGGTTAGACAGGCCCAGATCCTTAAGCTCCTCCGACGTACGCGAAGCCTCGGCAATGGCACCAACATCTGGCCGCGTCACCAATACCACGGTGGTTTGCGTGGGGTCGCTCAATGCGTCCAGTGCGGCCTTGAAACGAACCTCCTGCATCTTCAGCCCTGAGTGCGGCCCGAGACATGAGGC
>CAIQYP010000209.1 GCA_903876045.1 uncultured beta proteobacterium
CCAGGCCAAACCAACCACTTGCCCAACTTGGTTTTGCTGCTCAGCACGGCCATAGCTGTACTTCCGCACGCCAAGAAAATCGTTCAAATTGTCAGCATTGACCTTGACTTGAGGCACCATTTTCTTCAGCAGCAAGCCCTTAACCACCTTGCGGCAGATTTTGGACAAATCGCGCTCCAGCGAACGCACACCTGCTTCCCGGGTGTAGTAACGAATGATGTCGCGAATGGCATCTTCGCCAATGGCCAGTTCAGAATCCTTCACGCCATTATTTTTCATCTGCTTAGGCAGCAAATAGGTGACGGCAATATTGGTCTTTTCGTCTTCGGTATAACCCGCCAGACGAATCACTTCCATTCGATCAAGCAATGCAGGTGGAATATTCATGGAATTGGAAGTCGCCACAAACATCACATCGCTAAGATCAAAATCAACTTCGACGTAATGGTCACCAAACTTGTGGTTTTGCTCCGGGTCTAGCACCTCCAAGAGCGCGCTGCTCGGGTCTCCACGGAAGTCGGTACCGAGCTTGTCGATTTCATCCAGTAGAAACAGCGGATTGCGCGTGCCCACCTTGCTCAGGCTCTGCAACACCTTGCCGGGCATGGCGCCAATATAGGTGCGACGGTGACCACGGATTTCTGCCTCATCACGCATCCCGCCCAGGGCCATACGCACGTACTTTCGCCCGGTGGCCTTGGCAATGGATTGCCCCAATGACGTCTTGCCTACGCCCGGAGGGCCTACCAGACACAGGATGGGCGCCTTGACCTTGTCCACGCGTTGTTGAACAGCCAGATATTCCAGAATGCGGTCTTTGACCTTGTCCAGACCATAGTGGTCTTCATTCAGCACGTTTTCTGCATTGGTCAGGTTGTGCTTTATCTTGGTCTTGGCCGCCCAGGGCAATCCGGTTAAGACATCGATGTAATTCCGCACCACGGTAGCCTCAGCCGACATGGGCGACATCAGCTTGAGCTTTTTGAACTCTGCTTCTGCCTTCTTGAGTGCCTCTTTAGGCATCTTTGCGGACTTGATCTTCTTCTCGATCTCCTCGATATCTGCGCCGTCTTCACCCTCGCCCAATTCTTTTTGAATCGCCTTAACTTGCTCATTCAGATAGAAGTCGCGCTGATTCTTTTCCATCTGGCGCTTAACGCGGCCACGGATCTTCTTATCGACGTTGAGGATATCGACCTCGCGCTCAATCTGTTCGAACAGGTTTTCCAGACGCTCCTTAACACCGGAAAGGCTGAGCACTGCCTGCTTGGCGTCGAGCTTGAGCGGCAGGTGCGCAGCGATGGTATCGGCTAGTCGACCTGCATCATCGATGCTGGAAATAGAGGTCAGAATTTCGGGCGGGATTTTCTTGTTAAGCTTGACGTATTGGTCAAATTGCTGCATCACAGCTCGACGCAGAGCCTCAACTTCACTGCTCTTTCCACGCCCTTTTTCATCAACGGCCTCCCCCATTTCAATGGGGGACACGTTGGCAGTGAAATGCGACTCACCTTCTTCAATATGGTTGACCGATGCGCGTTGATGACCTTCAACCAGCACTTTGACAGTGCCATCAGGCAATTTGAGCATCTGCAAAATGGTCGAGACGCAACCCATATCAAACATGTCGGAAACTAGTGGGTCATCTTTGGCGGCTGCTTTTTGAGCCACCAGCATGATGCGTCGCTCCGCTTCCATCGCCGCTTCCAGTGCCTTGATGCTTTTGGGACGTCCCACAAACAAGGGAATCACCATATGGGGGAACACGACTACATCCCTCAAGGGCAGTAGGGGCAGATCAATCGCGTCGCTAGGTAAGGGTGTGTGACCAGACATGAATAAACCTCTTTGTAACCAATTCAATATGGTTCGCTCATCAAAAAAATCAAGTCTTCCCCATTTCAATAGGGTGAAAAACTTGGAAACTCAATAAAGAGCACTCAAAAACTTTACAGATAGAACCTTCGAGTGAAATTTACACTAAGCTTTTTTGGCCGCTTCGCGGTACACCAATAAAGGCGGCTTATTTTCTTCGATGGTGGACTCGTCGACCACCACTCTTTCGACGTTTTCCACATTGGGTAATTCATACATGGTGTCGATCAGAGACTGCTCCAAAATCGAACGCAAGCCACGCGCGCCAGTCTTGCGTGCCAGTGCACGCTTAGCAATCGCCTTGAGTGCTGAAGGGCGAATTTCAAGCTCGGCACCTTCCATTGCAAGCAATTTAGCGTACTGTTTCACTAGGGCATTCTTGGGCTCGGTCAGGATTTGAATCAGAGCATCTTCAGTCAACTCAGCCAGGGTGGCGACCACCGGCATACGACCCACTAATTCAGGAATCAGGCCGAACTTGATCAGGTCTTCGGGTTCTACTTCCTTGAACACCTCAGTTAAGCTGCGTTGCTGCTTGCTTTTGACACTGGCTCCAAAGCCGATACCCGACGACTGTGTGCGGTTCTCAATGACCTTCTCCAGGCCTGAGAATGCGCCACCGCAGATAAAC
>CAIQYP010000210.1 GCA_903876045.1 uncultured beta proteobacterium
AGCACATCAATTTACGGTGACCGGGGTGGAGCAGTTTGACTGGCCATAAGTGGAGCACTTTGAGTGGCCATCAGGGTTTGGGCGCTTTCAATCAGGTGTATGCAACCATCCCCTATAACTGCACCGCATCCAGCAGCAACGCTAGACTCTGCCACTCCAACTATTGATGCGCCGAAGCCAATTGGCCGTTGTTCAACACCGGAAGTGTTATCGAAATCCAATGGGCCGGAGTTTCTGGAAGGACAAGAAGATCCGGCGCAGTCAGAAGAGTTGGAGAGACAACAGGATGCGTAGACGTTCAATTGCCGTTGAGACACCGAATAAATTTGCAACGGGATTGGTCGCTTAGCACCATAGCCAAATCGACCACGAACCCGGCAGCTTGCTTGCGCAGGCCTGTTGGTCTAAGAAGAGGTGCCGAGACGGAGCCATTTCACTTGCTGGGTAGCCGCTTGTCGATGTCATCTTGCCGTCGGGCGGTGACTCTGGAACTGAGCGCCGGATAAGGCAGGCAGTCTGCCTCAAAGCTTCATTCCTGCTCGGTGGTTGCTTAAAGAGCAAAGCCGTAGTGTTCAGGCGTTTCAATTTGGCGCGGTCTTAACGGCCTATCGACTCCGGTCTTCTGGATCGCTATTTGCTGTTCATTTCCAAAAATTGCTAGCCGGTGAGGTTGGCCGTTGCTGACGGGCTGGAAGGAATCAGTCGACGCTTTGCAATCACGGTCCGGTCCGATTTCCATTCAGGTCGTTCATGGGGGTCCTTCTCAAAGTCTGGCACGTCGCTTCGGGTACTAACGAATGGCTGCTTGCTGGAAGTCCAATGTACAGCCAGTCCAGTACGCAATCGCAAACTTCACGCTTGCCGCAAACCGCGGCTCGTGAACGCCGCTGGCCTTCAGTCCACCTCAAAGCCGACAGGTGCCTTTTGACCTTGCGACAAACTACGGCGAATGGAACCCCACTTAACGCCTTTCGGCATTAAAACACCCACCCTACCTGTAGCAAGAAGTTGTCTTGATCCGTCTTCTCACTGGTCGCGGCACTGCTCTCCAGCCGGTGTGCCAGATGCGCCTTGATGATCGCGTTGCCATATACCGCCGACCAGCCAATGCCGACATCGCTGATGTCACGCGTCTTCTCAGTAGCCAGCGGTTTGGCTGCCGCTGCCTGCCCCCAGTTGGTAAAAACTATCCAGCTGCTTTGCAACTTGCCCCAGGCGGGCAGTGGGCGCGCCAACTCCAAATGCACCAGGGTCGCGTTGGAGCCAATCAATTCCCCCGACGGATACGCCATCACCGCACCCGAGCCAGATACCGCCATACGCTCGCTTCCATCCAGGTTCTTGCCGTCCAGTGACTGCTGGGTTGATAGCGAAGTGGTCAGGCTAAACGCGTTGGGTAGCAGGCTGACCCGGCTCAGGGCCAGGTTGGCTTTGCTGAAGCTGCCGCTGGTGTTCACCCCTGCAGCGTCCAATGCCAAGGCGGTGGCATCGTTGATTTTGAGCTCACCGGCGGTCACGTTCAGAGTGAAGCGCGTCAAACCGTCAAAGCCCAGGACTTTGGACTCATCGCGTATCAGCAAACCAGCCGTGAATGTGCTGGAGGTCTTGGGCGTACGCGCGGCGGTTGAGTCCACCTTGTCCAGCAGGTCTTTGTAGGCCACGTTGGCACTCACCTCAATGGTCTGTGCGCGGATACGGCGTACAGGGTATGTCACGGTGGCATCCAGAACCTGGGCTGTGCCCTTGGCGTCCAGGTTCTTGTAGTTATCACCGAGCGTGTAGTCGGTCTGCGCCAATGACATTTCGCCGCGCAGTCCATTGGCCGCCAAAGGCTTGCCGTAAACAATGCGGCCATTGATCAAACCGCCCGTGTCAGTAGCCATTCCACTCAGCGACAGCTTGTCCCCCCTACCGCTCACCGAATTGGCGTCGGCGCTGAAAGACACCCGGTTTTTGCCGGTGTACACAGAGCCATAGTTGTCCAGCAGCACATAGCCGTTGTAGGCCGCTGTAGCCTGGGTGTCCACGGCAAAGTCGGAGGTGCCCACTTTGCTGCCGGGCATTACGTCGGCGCGCGTCACCTGCACACCGGGCGTGTCATTGATGATGAGCATGACGCGCTCAAGCGTGTCCAGCGAGACGATGTCGGCGCTCTTCACATCGTCCAGCATGCCCTGCACGATGTCGTCGCGTACCAGCGACTGGTTCTTCAGATGGAACTCGCCGTAGTTGCCTTCCACCACGCGAATCTTGATGCTGCCGCTGCTGATCTCTTGTGCAGGAATGTAGGCGCGCGCAACAAAGTAACCGTGGGCACGGTAGTGTTTGGTGATGCGCTGGGCCAGGGCTTCGAGGTCCGGCAAAGACAAGGTCTTGCCCGCACCGTCCGCCACCAGAGCGGCCAGAGTGGTGGTGTCTATGACACGGTTGCCCACGATTACAATTTGCTTCACATCCACCTTGGGACCGCTAGGCAACGCAGTCATAGGCGCTTCAATAGCACTGCCACCCACTCGCGGCAACGCGGGGGTCGGCTTTGCAGGAACTGCAGGTGGCTGCACTTGTCGCAGCGCATCCCCGCTGGTCGGTGGGGTTTGGGCTGCGGTCACGGAAGATGCAAAGGCAATGGCAACTGCCAGGGCGACTTGGGTGAGGCTTGATGTTTTAGTAGTCATTTCGAGGTCTGTCGATTTCAATAATTTGATAAAGCCAAATGGGTTTAGTCGGCTTGCACGACGAAGAGCTCTTGTTCCACGCCATCTGGCAATTTCACGCCGCCATTGACAATGTCGGCTAGTGAGTTGCGGCTGACGGGCACGCGCACATCCCTGTCGCCGTCGCTACCACCGCCTTGACTGGTGCCTTGCATCATGGCGCGTGCTTGCGCGAGGGTTACGGCTTGGGTGGGTACATTGGCGCTCGGGGATGAGACTACGGCGAAACGCTCACCGGGACCAAACGCGGCACTTATCGCGGGCAAAGGATTTGTCACATTCACAAACGCAGTGGGCTGGCGGGCACCGATAACGCTCCCACCTGCGGGCAAGGTTATGCCAGGCAAGTCGAAGCTGGGGCGCTGAATGGCTGACGGAGCGTTGATGGCGTTGGCAATCGTATTGGCAATCGTGTTGGCAAGCGTGGGTGCGCCGCCAGCCGTGCTGGATGAAGCAGGCTCCGTGATGGAAACGCTTCCGCTGGCGTTTCCGCCAAACACCGTGTAGTTGGGGTTGCCTACGCCCAGACCAGCAATGCTGCTCAGTGCCTCAGTGCCCACTGCGCCAGCCACCAACGTGGCGTTGCCACTCAAAGTCACCGTGTCGCCGTTGATGGCGTTGGCCACATACAAGAGGTTGGCTGCTG
>CAIQYP010000211.1 GCA_903876045.1 uncultured beta proteobacterium
AGGCTGAACTCATTCACGGTGAGTACGGTTTCCTCGCCTTTTGGGCTGACGATTTTTAGTTCGTCTTCCAACAGCGTCCAGTCGGATACGGACATTGCCTGTCCTGCTGCGCGCTCTGGCGCCGGTTTTAGTCTGCGCAACACGCTGGCTATGGTGGCCTCCACCAGGGCCAGCGATGCGGTCTTGGCCAGATAGGCGTCGGCACCCGCTTGCATGCCCGCCTCTTGCTGTTCCACACCACTGCGGCTGGTCAGCATCACCACGCCCAATTCTGGCCACTGTTCCCTGAGCAAGGGGCACACGTCCAGTCCGTCCAGACCGGGCAGCCCTAAATCCAGCACCACCAGTGCGGGCTGTATCAGTCTGGATGCTGGCAAAAATTGTTCGTAGCTAGCAAAGCCCATGGCCTCGTAGCCATCACCCACCAGATAGTCCACCAGGTCATCGCGCAGACGGGCATCGTCGTCGATAACAAACACGATGTGAGAGGCGGTAGCGGTCATGGTGGCTGCAACTATAGAACAGCGTTCAACCAAAGTTTGAGCTAAATCAGATGCTCGGTTAGGTTTGGTTAGGTTTCGCAGCAATTGGTTAGACATCTTGCAAGTGATGCGACCTAGGATCAAGAAAATAAATTTTGGTATCACGAACGTGCATGTGCATCAGGACTTTCCAAAAGTTTGTTTTTGCTTGTTCGTGGTCTGCTAGGTGCCCACTTACATGTTGTCCAGCAGGCACCTACCCAATACATAAATACCGGGGAAATATCTTGAACATCAAACGTAAATTCGCCAGTTCAGACATTGAAAAGTTCGTCGTTCTGGATTTTTTCCGGTTTCGTGTCATCGCGTTTTTGGTGTCCGTTTTTGTTACCTTTGCATTCACAGGGTGCGGCGGCGGCGGCATACCCTCAATAAGTGCTACTGCGACCACGACGGCTCAAAGTTTGACAGTCGGTTCGGCAATGGCGAGTTTTTCGCCTTTGACTCCCAATGGTGGCGCTGCTCCATACCTGTACAGCTACAGTGGCACATTGCCAACGGGTCTAAGCCTTAACACCGCCACTGGAGCGGTGACAGGGACACCAACAGCAATCTATTCCACAGCTACCGTTATTTTTTCGGTACAGGATGCCAATGGAGTCGCTGCCAACACAACCAGCGCGGTGAACTTTTCAGTGGGAGCGGCCTCACCCACCATTAGTGCTACTGCGACCACGACGGCTCAAAGCCTGACAGTCGGTACGGCAATGGCTAGTTTTTCACCGCTGACACCCAGCGGCGGTGCAACTCCCTACACCTACAGCATTACAACTGGAACATTGCCTACGGGCTTAGGCCTTAACGCAAACACTGGTGCAGTGACCGGAACACCTAGCGCGACATACTCGGCTGCGAATGTTGTCTTCTCAGTCAAGGATGCAAATAACGTAGTAGCCAGCACAACTAGTACAGTGAACTTCACCGTGGTAGCGGCCTCGCCCACCATTAGTGCTACTGCGACCACGACGGCTCAAAGCCTGACAGTCGGTACGGCAATGGCAAGTTTTTCGCCTCTGACACCCAGCGGTGGTGCCACTCCCTACACCTACAGCATTGCAACTGGAACATTGCCTACGGGCTTAGGCCTTAACGCAAACACTGGTGCAGTGACCGGAACACCTAGCGCGACATACTCGGTTGCGAATGTTGTCTTCTCAGTCAAGGATGCAAATAACGTAGTCGCCAGCACAACGAGCACAGTTAGCTTTACCGTGGTAGCACCTGCACCCGCAATAAGTGCTACTGCGACCACGACGGCTCAAAGTTTGACAGTCGGTTCGGCAATGGCAAGTTTTTCGCCTCTGACACCCAGCGGTGGTGCCACGCCCTACACCTACAGCATTACATCTGGAACATTGCCTACGGGCTTAGGCCTTAACGCAAACACTGGTGCAGTAACCGGAACACCGAGCGCGACATACTCGGTTGCGAATGTTGTCTTCTCAGTCAAGGATGCAAATAACGTAGTCGCCAGCACAACCAGCTCAGTGAGCTTTACCGTAGTTGCGCCTGCACCGGCAATTAGTGCTACTGCGACCACGACGGCTCAAAGCCTGACAGTCGGTACGGCAATGGCTAGTTTTTCACCGCTGACACCCAGCGGCGGTGCCACGCCCTACACCTACAGCATTACATCTGGAACATTGCCTACAGGCTTAGGCCTTAACGCAAGCACAGGTACAGTGACCGGAACACCGAGCGCGACATACTCAACTGCGAATGTTGTCTTCTCAGTCAAGGATGCAAATAACGTAGTAGCCAGCACAACGAGCACAGTGAGCTTTACTGTTTCTTGGCCTGCAGGGTATGTGTCACAGGGTGGACTAACGTGGATGCCCGCGAGTTCTCTTCTTGTCTATGCGCAAGCACTGACACTCTGCAGCAACCAAGGCGCAGGTTGGCGGCTGCCGACACATCCGGAACTATCAAGCCTGTACACCTCTGGCGCGATGAACTTGCCCCAGTGGACGCTGGGTTACACCGTGTCCTCAACATCCACGGTTGCTGGAGAACACGATGTCGTTAACTTGGCCAATGGTGGCTCGTATTCATCACTCGACTCAATACAGATGTACGTAACCTGTGTTCTTCCGTAGCGTGTTTTGCGACGGATGACCCGTGGACCAAGGGTCATCCAGCGGCTGTTCAAAAAGGGGGTCCGCCGTGGTTTTTCGGCATGGCTGATGTTTTGTCGACGCGGTCCCGCCACAATTCCTGCTGAATCTGGCTGCCGTAGCTAAGTCAAATCCACTCTCTGATTTCGTCGAGAACCTCCAATACCGAAGAGGCCTGTGCCTGCGTCCATTTCGTTGGCCAGTCAATCCGTTCTATACCTTGATCGGACTTAGGTGTACACCCCACCTCTGCATAACGCACGTCACGCATTCATCCTTTGGTGAAGCGCGACAGCACGCGTCGCAGCCATTTACTCAGAGCGCGCCTTGGCGTTGATTTGCATTGAATGCGGGCAATCGTTTCGTCGAAAATAAGTTGAACTTACTCCAACGAGAATGCGCCACCTCTTGAGGCCTTTGAGCACCGGCCATTCAACGGCACTGTCATCGCGCGTCTGGAAATTCTCTGAGCGGCAGCTGGTCAACTAATGCCGGCCAAAGGCAGCTTTAAAGCGGGCAGATCACAAATTTCCGGACGACTGCCACGGCGTCAGAAATTTCCGCCAAATCAACTTATCCCCTCGCGCCAATCTGTTCCACCGGTCCACCGACCGGCAGGCGCAGAACGCTGAATATGCGGCCATTCATGGCGCTACTATTTGCACATTCCTTCGCCAATAGAAAGCACCCTGCCCATGACCGCCAAACGCCCCAACATTTTGTTCATCATGGCAGACCAGATGGCGGCGCCCATGCTGCCCATGTACAACCCGCAGTCGGTGGTGCAGATGCCGCACTTAAGCCGCCTGGCCGCTGAGGGTGTGGTGTTTGAATCTGCTTATTGCCCGAGCCCCTTGTGCGCACCCTCGCGCTTCAGTCTGGTCAGCGGCCAGTTGCCTTCCAAAATTGGCGCTTACGACAACGCCGCCGACTTTGCTGCCGACATTCCCACCTACGCTCACTACCTGCGCAACCTGGGTTACCGCACAGCGCTCAGCGGCAAGATGCATTTCTGCGGCCCGGATCAGTTGCACGGCTACGAGGAGCGCATGACCGCCGACATCTACCCCGCAGACTACGGCTGGGCTGTGAACTGGGATGAACTCGAAGTGCGCCCCAGCTGGTACCACAACATGTCTTCCGTATTGCAGGCTGGACCCAGTGTGCGCACCAACCAGCTCGACCACGACGAAGAGACCGTGTTCAAAGCGCGCCAGTATCTGTACGACCATGTGCGCAACACGCCCGAGCAGCCCTTCTGCCTGACCGTGTCGATGACGCACCCGCATGACCCGTACACCATCCCTGCCGAGTTTTACGATTTGTACCGCGATGCGGATATTCCCATGCCAGCGCACCCGATTGCACAGGCCGACCAGGACGCGCACTCCAAGCGCCTGCTCAAGGTAATCGACCTGTGGGACAAACCCATGACTGATGAAGCCACACGCCGCGCGCGCCGCGCCTACTTCGGCTCGTGCAGCTATGTGGATTCCAAAATCGGCGAACTTCAGAAGACCCTGAAGGACTGTGGTTTGGCAGACGACACCATCATCGTTTTCTCAGGTGACCATGGCGACATGCTGGGCGAGCGTGGCCTTTGGTACAAGATGCATTGGTTTGAGATGGCCGCGCGCGTGCCGATGGTCATCCATGCGCCGGCGCGCTTCAAGCCCGGTCGCGTGGCGGGCAGCGTATCCACGATTGATTTGTTGCCGACCTTCGTTGCCATGGCCGGTAGTCAGGTGGACCCGCTTTTGCCATTGGATGGCCACTCGCTGATGGGCCACCTGCTTGGGGCAGGCGGACATGACGACGTGATCGGCGAATACATGGCGGAAGGCAGCAAGACCCCGCTCGTGATGATCCGTCGCGGCCCCTGGAAGTTCATCTACGCACAAGACGATATCTGCATGCTGTTCAATTTGCAGACGGATCCGGACGAGCTAAGCAATCTGGCAAATGAACCGGCGCACCAGAACACGCTGCAGGCTTTTATGGCTGAAGCGGCCCAGCGCTGGGACCTGCCCGCCTTGCACCAAATGGTGCTGAACAGCCAACGTCGTCGCCGTCTGGTCTACAGCGCGCTCACCAAGGGCCGGCTCACCTCATGGGACCACCAACCGTTTGTCGATGCCAGCCAGCAATACATGCGCAACCATATTGACCTGGATGATTTGGAGCGCAGGGCGCGCTTTCCAAAGCCCTAGACACTCAGTCATACACAGCACTGTGAGCGTTAAGATAATTCGATAGATCGCCCAGTTCAAAGGAATATAAATGTCACAAGACACCACTCATTTGCCTTCTTCGCGCGCCCTGTTGGGCGATAAGGTTCTGCTATTGGCCATCGGCCTGAGCGCGCTGACCAGCGTGGCACTCGGTCTGCAATTCGTGGAGTCAGGCCTTGCCATTGGCGTCACACTGGCTTTGCTGGTGGTTGCAGGCGTTGGCTATGCCAGCGGTGCGGGCTCGCAAGTCAGCCGTTACGTGCTCACCTTCGTGCTGGTGGCTTTCGTGGCTCTGCACATCCAGTTGGCGCGTGGCATGCTGGAGTTGCACTTTGGCGTGTTCGTGGTACTGGCCTTTTTGCTGGTGTATCTGGACTGGAAAGTCATCGTCTTTGGTGCCGCGCTGTTTGCGGTGCACCACGTCGTGTTTGACCGACTGCAGGCGGCAGGCATGGGCTTTTATTGCACTACTGCGCCAGACTTCATGCGCATCGTCCTGCATGCCGTTTTTGTAGTCATTCAGTCAGGCATGGAGGTGGTGCTGGCCCTCAGCATGCGCCGTGCTGCGCTGGAAGGCGAAGAACTCGGCCAGCTTGTGGCCAGCGTCAATCGCACCGACAGCATTGCGCTGAACGTGCATGGCATGGCCGTCAGCAGCCCTGGCGCACAGTCTCTGAAGGCCACACTGGTGCGTATGGACGCAGCAGTGTCCGCAGTGCGCAGCGGTGCACAGGGCATGGACTCTGCCTGTTCGGAAATTGCGAGTGGCAATCAGGACCTGAGCGACCGTACTGAGCAAACCGCCAGCAATTTGCAGCGCACTTCCAACAGCATGGCGACGCTCACGCAAACTGTGCGCCACAGTGCCGACAGCGCCCGGCAAGCCAACCAATTGGCCATGAACGCCAGTTCGGTGGCGGCCCAGGGCGGTGCTGTGGTGGCACAGGTGGTGCAAACCATGCAGGGCATCAACGAAAGTTCGCGCCGCATCTCCGACATCATCAGCGTGATTGATGGCATTGCTTTTCAGACCAATATCCTGGCGCTCAACGCCGCAGTAGAGGCGGCCCGTGCCGGAGACCAGGGCCGCGGCTTTGCGGTGGTGGCCTCCGAAGTGCGGTCCTTGGCAGGGCGCAGCGCAGAGGCCGCCAAGGAAATCAAGAGCCTGATCAGCGCCAGCGTGGAGCGTGTGGAGCAGGGCACAACGCTGGTCGGCCAGGCGGGCACCACCATGGCCGAAGTGGTGGAAAGCATTCGCCGCGTGACCGACATCATGGGCGAGATCAGCTCGGCTACCGCCGAGCAAGCCGCCGGTGTGTCCCAAGTTGGCGAAGCCGTAACCGAGATGGATCAGGCTACCCAGCAGAACGCCGCGCTGGTGGAACAGATGGCCGCCGCAGCAGCCAGCCTTAAGTCGCAGTCGCAGGAGTTGGTGCAAACCTTTGCCGTCTTTCACGCGGAAAATAATACTGGGGTGCGCAGGCTGGCCTGGTAGGTTTGACCGGCAAATGGTCCGACTCGTCATGTGGCTAACCAAGGGTTTGACCGACCCCACGGCGTGTGTCGAGTTCACTGATTGGCCAGAGGTGGAGCGCTTCGCGCAGAGGCTGGGCGAGGCGTTGTAAGACCTACTCGTAACTTAAATGGCTATTTGCGCATCAGCGTGCGCTTGCCAAACAGCGACTCGATCAAATCGACAGCCACTTCAGCCGTGCGGTTGCGTTCATCCCGCGCGGGGTTGAGTTCCATCACGCCCGTGGGACTGCCTCGGACATGGCCAGTCGCTTGTACAGTGCGGCCAGCATGTCGGATTGAGTCACGATGCCAACCACCTTGCGATCACCATCGACCACCGGAATGTGCGCCATGCCCTTTTCTGATACGCGAGCGACCAGTTTTGCGACCGGGGTTTGCGGCGTCACAGTAAATACATCGGCTGTCATGATCTGCCCAACCACCTCGGCCTTCTCGGAGGTGCGTCCCGGCGTTCGGCGCAACAACCCTTGCAAGCGCACTGCCAGTCCTGCAGCGGAGGTGTCGTCCATCTGCCGCAAGAAGTCTGCAACCGACGCAATGCCGATAAGATTTCCAAACGCATCAACCACTGGAAGCGATTTGATCTTGTGAAGTCTCAGGAGGTTCCAAGCCTGCTCCAGATCCGTATCAAATTGCACGGTCATTACATCGCGCGACATGATGTCGGCGCACGTCAGCCCCACATGGCGCCCAAAGGCGTGGTCTACCGCGAGGTTGTAAATCTCCACCAACTCGTCTTCCTGCACGTCCACAAAGGTATCCAGAGCGGCCATGGCACTGGCAAGGTCTTCATGGGCTAGTCCAATGCGCTGCAGTGGTGCATCGTCCTGGGTTCGGTGAAGGCTGAGAGCAGGCGCTTGAGCGTGGTAAGGATAGGGTCGCCGCAGGATGAAGTTACTTACCAACAGTGTGGATCCCAAGGCAACCCCAAGGTTAAGTGCCACCTGCACTGCAAGTTGGGCCATGCCAGCATTGGAATGCGGACCATCGAGAACAATCAGCAAGGCCATGGCAGCACCTGGCGGATGAATGCACCGAAAGCGCACCATAAGCCAGACGCTCGAAGCAGTGGCAATCGTCACAGCGAGTTGAGCCGGAGCAAGCCAAAGCGAGCAGATGAAGCCGACCAGGCAGGAGATCAGATAGCTACCCAGAATTGGCCAGGGTTGCGCTACCGGGCTGTGCGGTTGCACGTACAAAATCACAATCGTCCCAGCCAATGGCACCAAAACCCAGTGGCCGCTGCCATTTACCGCGTGCAAGAAAATCGAGCATATGCCCATACCGAGGAGCGCCCCTAAACTTGCACGCCAGCGCTCGGAGTTGAATAGGGAATGAAGGTGGTTCGTCATTGGCATAAAAGTTTTTACTTCCGATCATCGTAACGGTACGCCGCTAAACTTTGCGCATGGACTACGTCACGATCAAACTGCTGCACCAATCGGCGGTCGCACTCTCCGCCTTTGGTTTCGCTGTGCGAGGCATTGCTTCCTTGAATGGTGCGCAATGGACTGAGAGCCGGTTGGCAAAGCGTTTGCCGCATGTGGTGGACACCGTTTTGCTGGTCACAGCGGTGACCTTGGCAGCCATGTTGCACCTCAACCCTGCACATGCTCCATGGCTTATGGCAAAGATACTGGGCTTGCTGCTCTACATCGGTTTGGGCATGGTTGCACTGCGGCCACGCTTTGAATGGAAGACCCGCGCAGCGGCCTGGGCACTGGCTCTTGTGGTGCTACTCTGGATTGCTTCGGTTGCTGTATTGAAAAATCCCTGGGGGTTTATCGCCCTCATGCGGCAAGCCAGCACCTGACACGCTGGACATCCCCAGCGCTGGACCGGTTTGGAAATTACGCTCGCTTTCGCATCCGGTTCTCACACAACAAGTCTCTGTCACGGCACGCAATTTGCCAAATATGGAATGGGGACGGTTCCATGTGCGTCAATTGTTCCAAAAGATCACGCTTGTGTTTCTTTTTGGAACCCCTGGTGACATCAAATCTGGCGTTCTCATCGGATTTGGAACAGCCAGGTGGACGCAGGCGGTATCGACCTCATCCACAAACTGAAATAAACATACTGACAGGAGACAACGATGAAAAGTTTGAATGCATTGGCGTTAAGCATCTCTGTACTGGGTGCACTGGCTACCTTTTTGGCACTTGGACCACTAGGTGGGACGTACCTTATTTGGGCTGCGTTTGTGGCCTGGGGGGCATTCTTTGCCCTGGGAGCTGATAAGGGGGCGCTTCAAAAGCTGATTGTGTGCGGCATCTTTGGTGCACTGGTGGCCTGGGCAGTCGCCGTGGTCATACTGTCAATTCCCCTTGCTGCCACGCTGGGCTTGCCTTTGTGGGCGGCACTAGCCGTAGGTGCAGGCATCGTGGTGGTCGTTTTGGCTGCAAACATTCCATCGCTCGCCACAATCCCGGCGACTGTGTTCGGCTTTGCTTCGAGCTTTGCCTATCTGTTGCAAACTCCGGACGTACTGAAACTGGACGTGCTGTTGTCGGTGACCTTGAAAAATTCGCTGATCGTGGTCTCTGTCTCACTGGTTGTAGGCGCTGTGTTCGGGTTGATTTCAGCCCAATGGGCTGCAGCTATGACAAAAAAATAGCTGAAGTCTCGAATCCTGCAAGGGGCCGAGCTGTTGGC
>CAIQYP010000212.1 GCA_903876045.1 uncultured beta proteobacterium
ATAACCTGATGGTGGGTGCGGATGGCGTTTGGGAAGCGGGGACCTATATCCCGGCCTTTATCCGGCGCTATCCTTTTGTTTTGGCGGGCGCGGAGCAGGCCGAAACCCTTACGGTGTGTCTGGACGAAGCCTATCCGGGTCTGGGTCAAAGGGACGGTGAATCCTTTTTCAATCCGGACGGCACTGAGACCGCGTACCTGAAGAATGTGATTGAGTTTTTGCGCCTGTTTCACGCGGAAATGAGTCGAACAAACGCCTTTGCCAGCAAACTTGCGCAACTGGGTTTGCTAAGTTCCAAAGTCATCACTGTGGAGTCCGAAGGGCAAAAGCGCAACCTCGAAGGCCTGTGGCTGGTCGATGAACAAAAGTTACAGGCTTTGGACGATGCGCAAACTTTGGAACTGGTGCGCTCGGGCTTCATGGGCCTGATCTACGCGCATTTTCTTTCGCTCTCCAATGTGGTGCGACTGGCCCGCCGCGAAGATCAGCGGCGCAAGGCAGACGCTGCGCACGTACTCTCCGGTGTGCAGGCCACTGAGCCCGGATCCAATGTCGTCCATTGATATTTCGAATTCGCAATGGGTGAAACCTGCGCCGATTGAGCCGGCACTGCTGCAACAACTTTGGCAAGCGGCCCGCGCTTCACATGCAAGGGCCTACGCGCCGTATTCCGGTTATCCGGTAGGTGCGGCTGTGCTGGATGAGCACGGCGCTATTCACAGTGGGTGCAATGTGGAAAACGCGGCCTATCCCCAAGGCTGGTGCGCCGAGACCAGCGCATTGAGCGCGTTGGTGATGTCCGGTGCAAGGCGGGTGCGCGGTGTGCTGGTGGTGGGCTCGGGCGGCGTTTGGATTACGCCTTGTGGCGGATGCCGTCAGAAGTTGCGCGAGTTTTGCGATCCGGATTGCACTATCGTATCGGCCAATCTGGACGCCATGGGTCCGGTGCACAGCATGGAGCAATTGCTGCCGTACAGCTTTGGTCCTGACCATTTGAAAGACCTATGAGCAACACTGCGCTGCAAGCCTTGAAAGATCGAGCCCCGGGCTTTGTGCCAAGCGTTGCGGTGGTGCTGGGCAGCGGATGGGGCGGTTTAACAGCCCATATCCGATACCCGATTCGCATTCCCTATGCCGAGCTACAAGGTTTCCCCGCTGCAGGAGTGGCCGGTCACGGTGGTGAGTTGTGGCTCGGGCATATTGGTGCGAAAGCTGTGGCCGTCATGAGCGGGCGCAAACACGGCTACGAGACGGGCGCCGTGGACGGAATGAAACTGCCTCTGCAGGTGCTTCAAAGCGTGGGCTGCCGTGTACTGGTGCAGACCAATGCGGCCGGCAGTTTGCGCTCCGATCTGCCGCCGCTAAGTCTCATGGCCATCAGCGACCACCTTAACCTGCCGCAGCGTTCACCCCTGGTCGGCGAAACCGGCGCAGAGCGCTTTGTCAGTATGGTTGACGCATACGATCCCGAAATGCTGGCGCACGCGATCACAAGCGCGGCAGAGCAGGGTGCCCACCTGTATACCGGCGTTTACGCATGGGCTTTTGGCCCTCAGTTTGAAACCCCGGCTGAGATCAGGATGTTGGCGCACTTGGGGGCCGACGCAGTGGGAATGAGCACCGTGCCTGAAACCATTTTGGCGCGCCATCTGGGCATGCGTGTTTTGGCCCTGTCACTGATAACCAACATGGGCGCGGGATTGTCACAAGAGCATCTAAGTCATGCCCATACCCTGAGCCAGGCGGCGGCAGCCAGCCAAAATGCCAGCGCAGTGCTGGCCCACATCATTGGCACTTTGGAACGGGAATAAAAGAATGAGTTCGTCGACAACACCTGCAGCCCTTGCGCTGACACAAAAGTGGTCGGGTAATCGGCAGGCCAGTGCGCGCCTCGCGTTAGCCTGTCTGGATCTCACCAGTCTCAACGAGCAGGATACCGAGGCCGACATTGCAGCCTTGTGCACCCGCGCCCAGAGTCGCTTTGGCCCGGTGGCGGCGGTTTGCGTCTGGCCACGTCTGGCGTCTTTTGCACGCAAGCAACTGCCCGCGCATATCGCTGTGGCAGCCGTGGCGAATTTTCCGGATGGCAGTGCAGATATAGAGCGTGCCGTGCGTGAGACCGGAGAAATTGTGCAAAGCGGCGCACAGGAAGTGGACTTGGTATTGCCCTACGCCCAGTTGCTGGTTGGCAACGATGCGGTTGTTGCAGATATGCTGGCAGCTGTACGCAAAGCGAGTGAGGGTTTGCGGCTTAAAGTGATATTGGAGACTGGTGCCCTGGTGGGCGGGGCCCATATATTGCGGGCGTCACGTTTGAGCTTGGCTGCGGGTGCCGACTTTCTAAAGACGAGCACCGGCAAGACCAAGGTCAGTGCCACGCCGGAGGCGGCGAGGGTGATGCTGGACGCCATTGCTTTCGACCCCGACGCTGCAAAACGCGTGGGGTTCAAACCCTCGGGCGGAATCCGTAGCGTGGTCGATGCGGCCGTCTACATGGCCTTGGTGGACGAGATTCTGGGTGCGGACGCATTGTCGCCACAGCGCTTTCGCATCGGTGCCAGCAGCGTGCTGGCCGATATCGAAGCCGTGCTTTCCGGGTCAGACCCTGCACCTCCCGCGTCTGCGGGCAGCTACTAGGTTTTTGCCGATGTTGGCGCAGGAAATCATTCGCCGCAAGCGCGATGGGCACGCTTTAACCGAGGCCGAAATCGCTGAATTTGTCAGTGGCCTGGTAAGCGGCATCTGGAGCGAAGGTCAGTCTGCCGCTATGGCTATGGCCATGTTGTTAAAGGGCATGTCTGATGAAGAGACGGTTGCACTTACCCTGGCCATGACGCGCTCGGGCGCTGTCATGGACTGGAGTAGCGCCGATTTGACCGGTCCGGTTTTAGACAAGCACAGCAGCGGTGGCGTCGGTGACAAGGTCAGCCTGATGCTGGCGCCCATCGTCGCAGCGTGTGGAGGCGTTGTGCCCATGCTTTCAGGGCGTGGACTCGGCCACACCGGCGGCACTTTGGATAAACTGGAAAGCATCCCCGGCTATCAGATCACGCCAGATCAAACGCAACTGCGCCATGCTCTGCGTGCTGCGGGTTGTGCCATCGTCGGCCCCAGCAGCGCGCTGGCCCCGGCCGACCGACGCCTCTATGCCATCCGCGACGTGACCGCCACCGTCGAGTCCATCGCGCTGATTACGGCCAGCATTCTCTCCAAAAAGCTTGCAGCCGGTTTGCAGGGTCTGGTCATGGACGTCAAGACGGGCAACGGCGCCTTTGCCGCATCCCTGTCCGAGGCCCATACGTTGGCCCAATCCCTGGTTCGCGTGGCCAATGGCGCAGGCCTCCCCACACGCGCCTGGATTACCGATATGAATCAGGTGCTGGGTGACAACTGCGGCAACGCCCTCGAGGTCATAGAGGCAGTGGCATTCCTGAAAGGTGAGCGCCAGGAATCCCGCTTACTGGAAGTAACGCGCACCTTGAGTGCCGAATTGCTGCAACTAGGTGGTCTGGCTGCGGACATGACGCAGGGCTTGCAGATGGTTGACGCCGCCCTCGCCAGTGGGCAAGCCTTGGACCGGTTTGCGCGCATGGTGCATGCGCTGGGTGGCCCGGCTGATTTCTGTGAGCGCCCCAATGCTTATTTGGCCCATGCGCCGGTACAAAGAGGCGTGTTTGCGACACGTGCAGGCTGGGTCAGCGCAATGGCCACGCGCGACATCGGACTGCAGATCATTGCGATGGGCGGAGGGCGCCACCTCGCTAGCGATGCCGTGGATGCGCCCGTAGGTTTTTCTCACATGGTCGGGCTAGGGCAACGTGTAGAGCGCGGCCAACTGCTGGCTTGGGTTCATGCGGCCGATGAGTCCGCGGCTGACGCAGCGCAACGCCAACTTCCGGTATTTATCGAGATCGACGAAGTGCAGCGGACAACTGCACCGGCGCTCATGATTGAGCGGCTGGCAGAGCGCGATATTTAATGCCTCTGAAAGCGCACGGAATTTGCCCGACTGCTATGAATTTTGTTGCGTGGACGCCCGAACCGATCACCTATTCATACAGTTTCAAAATTGCTTATCGTCAATTCTTTTCGCACTGCATGTTTGATGTTACCCTCGCGAAAATAGTAAATAAACGGAAACTGCGATCATATGAATCGGTCTGATCAAGATATCCGAAATCGGCTTCTGGTAGCGCGTTTGCCTGCGATGCCGCAGATATTGTTGAAGCTGTTGGAGCTTTGCCAATCCAATGGTGCCGGCATGTCCGAGATGTCGAAGTTGATCGCCAACGACCCGGGTATTACCCACAAGATTCTGAATGTTGCCAACAGCGCTGCCTACAACAAAGGCGGGCAAAGGGCCAGCTTGATGCAGGCGCTTTCGACGCTTGGTGTCGACATGATCAAGACCTTGGTCATCAATGAGTCGGTGCTTAACACCTTCAACGCGTTCCCTAATTCGAATAACACCGATTTACGGATGTTTTGGAAACATTGCCTTACCACCGCCATGATTGCGCGTGATCTTGCCAAAGCGATGGACTATCCCCAAACGGAGGAAGCTTACCTGGCCGGACTGCTTCATGACGTGGGAAGACTGGCACTTTTGGCTGTGGTACCTCAAGAGTACGGTGGTCGCTTTTACCTTGAAGACGACGAAAATTTGTGCAAGCTCGAATACCGTGCCTTGTCCATTACCCATGCAGAAGCGGGAGCCTGGTTGGTCGAGCGTTGGAAGTTGGACTCCTTCATGGCCGATGCAGTGCTTTACCACCATGAGCCAGTTGATCGAATAGAAGCAGCGCACGCATTGATTCGTATTGTTCACTTGGCAGATCAACTTGCCAATCAAGACACCCTGATTCCACTTGCCGCAGACGCGGGTGAACTTTGCAACCTATCCACGGAGAGTCTGGAGTCTGTTCGCCAAAGTGCGGAGTCTCAGGTTATCCGGGCAGCGGCTTTTCTTGGAATGGATTTGTCGGATCTTGAAACCTGGACGCCGCCAGTCATGGCAGTCACAGACGTACCCAAAGTGAATGCCGTGCAGCAGCGCCTGAATGACGAGATCCGCCACATGACCATGGCGGCTGAAGTCGGACATTCGTATGCGCTGCAAAAAGATGACACCCAACTGCTCAAAGTCATTCGGCAAAGCGCCCATATTCTCTTTGACTTGGAAGACACCATCGTCCTGTTGATGAGTGGCAATGGTCAGGCACTCATTGGCGTTTCTGTGGG
Source organism: uncultured beta proteobacterium (assembly GCA_903876045.1). GTDB lineage: Bacteria > Pseudomonadota > Gammaproteobacteria > Burkholderiales > Burkholderiaceae_C > Allorhodoferax. The sequence continues at coordinate 5,242 of CAIQYP010000212.1, forward strand.
CGAACAGCGTCAGCGCTTGGCGGAGTTTTCGATTCCACTTTTAAAAGGTGGCGGCATTGCAGAAAGTGCGCTTCAAAGTCGGGTTGTATTTATGCAGCGCGGAGGCGCACCGATGGGTCTTACTGAGGACCAGTTGTGCCGGATTTTCGACATTGACAACCTTGTGAGTGTTCCCCTTGCGGTGGGAGGCAATTGCCTGGGCGTGCTGGTTGCAGGCGTTCCCTCACTGTTGATGGCAGATCTGCAAGGTCGTGAGCGGTTCTTGAAAGCGTTCGGGGTGCAGGCAGCTGCAGCGTTGAATGATGCATCGCGTGAACGGGGCGAAATCGACCGGCGCATTGCTTCGGTGCGGGAAGAGCATCTCGCGAGTTCGCGTCGGGTTTTGCACGAGGTCAACAATCCGCTCGCCATTATCAAAAATTACCTGGGTGTTCTGGATGACAAGTTAGCTCGTCAGGAACCTGTTGGTGACGCGATCACCGTACTAAATGAAGAAATTGACCGAGTCGGCTCAATATTGAACGAATTTGCGGGCAATTCATCGAGTAGTCAATCATCCAAAATAGAGATCAACCGCATTTCAAGCAATTTGATCCGTCTGTTTCGGGAGAGCAAGTTTTTACCTTCCACCGTTGAAATTGTTGCCCGGTTGTCCGATCAAGATTGCGTCATCGCAGGTTCAGCCGATACGCTAAAGCAAATTCTAGTGAATCTGATCAAGAATGCGGTAGAGGCAATGCCAAAGGGTGGCCGCATCGAGATCATTAATGGTGGGCGTTTTAAACGCGGCGACTCGCCCTATTTCCTGCTGTGCGTAAAGGATACTGGCCCCGGAATTCCTACCGAACTGCGCAGTCGTATATTCTCCCCGATTCAAAGTACCAAAGCAGGTGCTAACCGCGGGATTGGATTGAGCATTGTTCATGGCTTGGTGAAGAAACTCGGTGGCGAAATTGAATTTTCAAGTGCGGCGGGCGGGACAGAGTTCAAGATTTTTCTGCCAGCTGTGGATGTTCAAAAAACCGTGCAGCAAATTCCTAAAGTTCAGGATTTAGTGTGATGACCAAACAATCATTTCAGACCTTTGAAATGCTCCCCCGCCTATCCTGTCTGCATGCCCTGAATGGAACGGCATGCTGAAGGGGCGGGCCACTGCTG
>CAIQYP010000213.1 GCA_903876045.1 uncultured beta proteobacterium
AAGTCAGAACCCATATTCTGTAGGGCCTGACGGCTTCAACCACCAACCTCAACCTTCAACTACGAGCGGGACATCGCCGCTGGTGATTGACCCGGCGTGTGACAAACATGGCAGGTAGCCCATCGTAGGTAACCTGTTCCACTAAAGCAAGTCGTCGATCTGCGGATTTTCTTAGGACTTTGGTCATTTGGTACTGCGCTGCCGACTCTGGCCCAGTTTAGGCAAAATTGCCGCGGATAATCAAATCAAACGGTCAGCCACTGAAGAGTTCGGAGTGAGTTCCAGAACGCACAAAATTGAACGTGTTTGCCTCAATCTGGTAAATCAATAAGAAATCACCGCCGATGTGGCATTCCCTATGATCGGCCCATTCCCCTTTCAATGGGTGATCCTGCCATTCAGGCCCAAGAGGCGCGTCATTGGCGATCAACAACATCATTGCCTCTTTAAGCCGCACCAGGTCGAAGCGCCCGGAATGCGATAACCGTTGCCAATCTCTCAGGAACGCTTTTGTGTAGTCGGCGACACGTGGTAGCACCGCACGTTTACTTGCCGCTGTTTTTTTCAATATCAGCAAACAGATCGTCAGCAGATGTAAAACGGGCGCGACGTTTTGACATCATTGCACGCGACTCCTCCATCGCTGCAAGGGTTTCGGTGTTTGGCACCTTAAGTTCAAGAGGAAAAGCCTGGTCAACAACTACACGGCGCAAAAACAGGCGCACAGCATCTGACACAGACAGGCCCATTGCAGTCAAAGCCTGCGTCGCTTGCTCTTTGATGTCATCGTCCACCCTAATGTGGAGCATGGAAGTATGTGTTGACATTGCGATTGTTCCTAAGTTTGATTTTATCATGTATCTCATTTGAGATATTGTCAAAACTTCAGAGTGGCCACCGCCCCCTGGAAGCGACTCTTCCTACCGATTGCTTTCCGGGAAGGGCGCGTTGGCGGCTAACCTGACAATTTGACTAAGTCCGGATCTCCGCGTGGTTATCGAACACCCAAACCACGATCTTGTAATAAAAATTAACGAGCGCTTGTAGTTCTCAACGTATGGTCACTCTAAATTACGCCCAGAAAGACTGCAAGCGGTCTACTCACTGCCAACATCTGCTCCTTCGTCACCTGTCCGAACACCTCCCCGACACGCTCTCGCGGCACTGACTCCGGGGTCCACTTCAGACTGAGGTTTGTCCACCATGATTTCTGATGCCTTTTGCAAGTTGGGCTATCCGTAATTTGTGATTGAAAATCGTTTTCGCAATTGTTCTGAAAATCGCATTTAGTGATTGACAAATGTCACATCAAAGGCTACCATTAACGAATGCCTTTAGAACCGATCCACAGAAAAGGTTACGCACAACAAGACCGTGCCAAAGTAGAGGATGACGTCGCCTCAGCGGTAGAGGCGGACCCTGATTTCTTCATCAAGCGCTATACGGAAGATCCCCGGTCTTTCGGTGGAAGATACATCGCAGCTGACCTTTTTAAGGAAACCTTCGAGCAATACAGGCAATCCAAGGATGCTCGAAACCGGTATAACGCACCAGTCCATAATTCTGCTGCCGTTCTGTCTGCCGAACAGTTTCGTCGTATGTTGCGTGCTTCCTCACATCCGGAAAGGACTGATGTTGTTTTTTTAACTGGTATTCCAGGAGCAGGAAAGACATCTTCCGTCCTTTCCGGCGGCGAAATGCCACGTAGCTATAGGCTAATATTTGAGGGACAACTGTCGAACCTAGATACAACAATGCAAAAGTTGCAACAGGTGCTCGACGCAGAATTAAAGCCTCTCATTATGGTGGCACATGCAAAGCCTGAGGACGCGCTTGCAAATACTATTAAGCGCTTTTATGAAGAAGGACGTGGCGCCAGCATTAACGTAATGAGCAGCATCCAAGGTGGACTGCCCGACACGTTAATGCTGGTACGAGACCAACTTGCCGATAAAGTAACTTTTGTTGTACAGGACAATCGTTTTCGTCAAAATCCGCAAACTTTATTTGGATGGAACCATCTGTTCACTTTGCAATCGGAGGGAAATCATGAGCAAATCAAGCAACGACTTACAACAGCCCTTTTACAGTGGCGCGCCGAAGGCAGAATCACAGACGCCTGTTATCAGCAAGCCATCGGAGGCGCCCCTATCGGACGAGACGAGAGCGTGGTTGACGACAATCAACGCAAACATGAAGCGAATGTCAACGGACGAAGCTTATCGACTGGAAATAGCCAAGAACCTGTCGTAGAAGAAGGACACATTTCTACCAGATCAGAAATTTGCGAGGATTGCAAGAGCGTTCCATGTACATGTGGAGATGACGGACGGTCCGGAACTTCACGTCCACATGGCTGATTGGCTGTTATGCCCGTCAACATTCTGAACCTACCGGCCTATGCAGTAGCTGAACTGCATGAGAACGATCACGATTACCACATCAAGGCCAGCACCAGGCAGCATCCCGTAGCGTGCATCCATTGCGGACACGAGAAGCTCGATGGCTTTGGCCGTAGAGAGCAGATGATTAAAGACTTGCCCATGCATGGCAAGCGAGTAGGCCTCTATGTGGACACCAGGCGTTTTCGTTGCAAGTCATGCCAGGTGACATTCTATGAACCGCTGCCTAGCGTCAATGACAAGCGCCTGATGACCAATCGGCTGGTCTCATGGATTGGTCACCAATCTGTCAAGAGAACCTTTACGAGCATTGCTGATGAGGTTGGCGTCACTGAGGGCACAGTTCGCCTGATTTTCAAAGACTATGTATCTGAATTGGAGAAGACCGTTCGATTTGAGACGCCCAAGTGGATGGGCATTGATGAGATTTATCTCATCAAGCCTAGATGCGTAATCTCCAATATTCAGAACAACACCATTGTTGAGTTGCTGCCAAACAGAAATAAAGAAACGGTCATCAAGTACCTTCGCCAGCTTCCTGGCAAGGATCAGATCCAGTACGTGGCGATGGATATGTGGATGCCGTACAGGGATGCTGTTACAGAGGTGCTTCCGCAGGCAACCATTGTGATTGACAAGTTCCATGTGGTCAGGATGGCCAATGATGCACTAGAAAAAGTTCGCAAATCATTGCGCGAAAAGTTGACTCCAAAACAGCGTCGTGGCTTGATGCATGATCATTTTGTGCTTTTGAAACGAGAGCGCGATCTGAATGATAAGGAGCAAGTCCTGCTTGCCCATTGGACTGCCAAACACCCAGACCTGGGTGTTGCCTACCGGTTAAAGGAAGACTTCTTCGGTATCTACGAAAAGTCCTCCACTGTTACAGAGGCGTTGATCCGATACGAAATCTGGAGCAAGGCGATTACGCCTGAACTTCAGGACGCTTTCCATGACCTGAACCGGGCCTGGACCAACTGGCGTCCGTGGATACTGAACTACTTCGTGCATCCAGTCACCAATACCTATACGGAATCATTGAACAGCCTGATTCGGGCGATGAACCGGTTAGGCCGCGGCTACAGCTTTGAGGCCTTGCGGGCGAAAATCCTCTTCGCCCATGGCAGTCACAAGCGTGAATACATTCGGCCCAAGTTCATCCGTCGCCGAGCAGAAGTAGAGGACACTGGCATTCGATTCAGTTGTGCCGATGATGGTGATGATCTGATCGATTCAGTAGTAACCGCGTCGACTGAAGATCTTGAGATCGTGAACTATGGGGCCGACATCGATTTGCTCGTTCAGTTGATTGAAGCTGGGGAGATTTAATGGCGCCAACGGTCGTTCGCGATGGCAAGTTTCGATTCTTTTTCTTTTCTCGGGAAGAAGAACGGATACATATCCATGTCACGCATCCAGATGGCGAAGCGAAATTTTGGCTCACTCCAGATGTTGCGTTGGCAATGTCCGTTGGACTGAGTGCACTGCAGTTGCGCGATGCCTGGGTATTCTGGTCGACCGTGACCACCCGTTCCGGTTTATCGTGACGTAACTGGCCGGGAATCCCCATCTTGCGCGGA
>CAIQYP010000214.1 GCA_903876045.1 uncultured beta proteobacterium
CGCAGAAGCCATCAACTTCATGGCCAAGTTCGGCCGTGGCCTGATCTGCCTGACCCTGAGCCGCGAGCGCTGCGAGCGCTTGCAACTGCCCCCCATGACGGCCCGCAACGGCGACAAGAAGGGCACCGCATTTACGGCCTCTATCGAAGCCGCTGAAGGCGTGACGACCGGCATCTCTGCTGCTGACCGCGCCCGTACCGTGCAGGCGGCAGTGGCCCGCAATGCCGTGCCAGCCGATCTGGTCCAGCCTGGCCATATCTTCCCCTTGCAAGCAGTGGATGGTGGTGTGCTGATGCGCGCCGGACACACGGAGGCTGGTTGTGATCTATCAGCTATGGCCGGCTGCTCTCCTGCATCCGTCATCTGCGAAATCATGAATGACGACGGCACCATGGCGCGCCTGCCGGACTTACAAATTTTTGCCGCAGAACACGGCCTCAAGATCGGCACCATTGCCGACCTGATTGCACACCGCAGCCGGGTCGAGTCGCTGATCGAACAAGTTGGCACGCGCAGCATCCACACCGCGGCGGGCGAATTTACCGCCCACGCCTTTCGCGACACCACCGGGCGCGGCATTCACCTGGCATTGGTCAAAGGCGAGTGGACGACTGACGAATCCGTGGCAGTGCGTGTGCACGAGCCGCTCTCGGTGCTGGACGCGCTGGAAATTAACCGCAGCATGCACTCCTGGAGCCTGGAAGCGGCGCTGGCGCATATTGCCGCCGAGGGCAAGGGCGTCGTGGTGTTGCTCAATTGCGGGGAGAGCGGCGAGCAACTGCTGGCCCAGTTTGAAGGCACGGCCCGCGCCGCCCATGCCCCCGGGCGTGGCGCCATGGACCTGCGCAGCTACGGCATTGGCGCACAAGTGCTGCGCCAATGTGGCGTGCACAAAATGCGCCTCCTGGGTAGCCCGCGTCGCATGCCCAGCATGACCGGTTATGGCTTAGAGATCACCGGCTACATCAGCAAATAATTTACTCAAGGGAAACCCATATGTTTGGCGCAGACAAAGGCAACGTAGCCGCAAGTGACAGCCGCATGAACGGCAAAAAACTCAGGGTCGGCATTGTGCAAGCGCGCTTTAACGCCAATATCACCGATGCTTTGGCCGCAGCCTGCACGGCTGAGTTGCTGGCGCTGGGCGTGGCCGAGAAAGACATTACCCACGTCACAGTTCCCGGAGCGCTCGAAGTGGCGGTGGCCCTGCAAGCCATGGCCGAAAAGTCCAGCTTTGACGCACTCATTGCGTTGGGTTGCATCATCCGCGGCGAGACCTACCACTTCGAGTTGGTGGCCAACGAATCTGGCGCGGCCATTACCCGCATCGGCCTGGACTATCAGGTGCCGATTGCCAACGCCGTGCTCACCACCGAAAACCTGGCGCAGGCCGTGGCCCGTCAAGAAGATAAAGGCCGCGATGCGGCCCGCGTTGCCGTCGAAATGGCCAACCTGCTGGAGTCGATTTAATGAGTGATTTCAACCACCCCTCCGGCCCAGCGCGCCCGCCACGCCAGACACGTACTGGTGTTACCAGCACCGGCGCGCGCAAGGCTGGCAGCAAGTCTGACCGTAGCCGTGCGCGCGAGTTCGCGCTGCAAGGCCTGTACCAGTTCATCGTGGGCTGCAATCCGGTAGACGATGTGGATGCGTTTACCCGTGATCTGGCTGGTTTCAATAAGGCTGATGCGGCCCACTTCGATGCGCTGCTGCACGGTTGCACCGATCAGGCCCGCCAGCTCGACGTCCTGATCCAGCCGCTGCTCGACCGCCCCTGGGGTGAGATTTCACCCATCGAACATGGCGTGATGTGGATCGGCGTGTACGAGATGCTGCACTGTCTGGACGTGCCTTGGCGCGTGGTCATCAACGAATGTGTCGAGTTGGCCAAAGAATTTGGCGGTACCGACGGCCACAAGTATGTGAACGCCGTGCTCAACGGCCTGGCACCGCAACTGCGCACCGCCGAGGTCGAATCCGACCGCAGCAAAAAGCCCCGCTGAACCGCCAAGCCGCTAACAAATGCAGATCTCCGAGCGCGCACAAGCCATAGAGCCCTTTTATGTGATGGAGGTGGCCAAGGCCGCCGCCGAGTTGGGTAAAACTATTGCCCACACGGACAGCCCCATGGTGTTCCTGAACATCGGTGAGCCGGACTTCACCGCCCCGCCCTTGGTGCAGGAAGCTGCGGCCCGTGCGGTGCGTGACGGCCTCACGCAATACACCCCGGCCCTGGGCCTGATGCCGCTGCGTGAGCGCATCTCCGACTGGTACGCCACACGCTGGGGTGCCACAGTGCCCGCCAGCCGCATCGTGGTTACCGCCGGTGCCTCAGCCGCCCTGCACTTGGCTTGCATGGCGCTGATCAATGCGGGCGACGAGATCCTGATGCCCGACCCCAGCTACCCCTGCAACCGGCACTTCGTCAGTGCCGCTGGGGGCAAAGCAGTGCTGCTGCCGACCACTGCGGCCGAGCGCTTTCAGCTCACCGCCGACAAGGTCGAGGCCGCTTGGGGCGAGCGCACGCGCGGCGTGCTGTTGGCCTCGCCCTCCAACCCGACCGGCACCTCCATCCACCCCGATGAGTTACGCCGCATTCACCAAGTGGTGCAGTCGCATGGTGGCATCACCCTGGTGGACGAGATTTATCTGGCGCTAAGCTTTGATGCGCAATATGGGCAGACGGCTTTGACCATCGATGACTCCATCATCAGCATCAACAGCTTCAGCAAGTACTTCAACATGACCGGCTGGCGCCTGGGCTGGATGGTGGTGCCCGAGAAGCTGGTGCCCATCATCGAGCGCCTCGCGCAAAACCTGTTCATCTGCCCCAGCACGATTGCCCAGCATGCCGCCATGGCCTGCTTCGAGTCTGAAAGCATTGCCATTTATGAGCAGCGCCGTGATGAATTCAAGGCACGGCGCAACTACTTCATCCCGGCCTTAAACGATCTGGGCCTCACTGTGCCGGTGATACCCGATGGCGCTTTCTATGCTTGGGCCGACTGCACAACCGCCTGTACCAAGCTCAGTGTCAACGGCAGCTGGGACTTTGCGTTTGAAGTGATGAACCGCGCCCACGTGGCTGTCACTCCGGGGCGGGACTTCGGAGTCGCCCAAACTGCAAACTTCATTCGTTTTTCCACCGCCAGTTCCATGGCGCAATTGCAAACCGCTGTGGAGCGTTTGCGTGCCCTGCTAGCCTGATTGACCCCAACCACACCATGAACCAAGACCTTTCCATCATTCATCTGGTCCTCAATGCCAGCGCCGTGGTGCAAGCCGTCATGCTGCTCTTGATGGTAGTTTCCATCTCCAGTTGGGCAGCCATCTTCCGCAAGCTGTTTTCGCTCAAAAAAGTAAAAAGCCAGAACGAAGAGTTCGAACGCGAATTCTGGTCTGGTGCCAGCCTCAACGATCTATTCAATGCCGCCACCAAACGCGCCAGCCATTGCGGCCCGATGGAACGCATCTTTGCCAGCGGTATGCGTGAATATCAGAAGTTGCGCGAGCGCCGCATCACCGATGCCGGCACGCTGATGGACGGCGCGCGACGTGCCATGCGCGCCAGCTTCCATCGCGAGATGGACGTCGTGGAAACCAACCTCTCGTTTCTGGCCTCGGTTGGCTCGGTCTCGCCCTACGTCGGCTTGTTCGGCACCGTGTGGGGCATCATGCACGCCTTCGTCGGTCTGGCATCGCTCACGCAGGTGACGCTGGCGACCGTAGCCCCCGGCATTGCCGAGGCATTGGTGGCCACCGCCATCGGCCTGTTCGCCGCCATCCCTGCCGTGGTGGCCTACAACCGCTTTGCCCGTGATCTGGACCGCATCGCGATCCAGCAGGAAACTTTTATTGAAGAGTTCTCCAACATCCTGCAACGCAACGTTGGCGCGCAGACCCCGCCACCGGCTGGCCGCTAAAGCACTGAGCCAAGGAGCACAACATGCCAGCTGTAGCCGGACGAGGACATGGTCGTGGACGCCGCACCATCAACGAAATCAACATGGTGCCCTTTATCGATGTGATGCTGGTTCTGCTCATCATCTTCATGGTGACTGCGCCGCTGATTACACCGAGCGTGATCGACCTGCCCAGTGTGGGCAAGGCTGCGCGCCAACCTGACCAGATCATTCAAGTCATTGTCGGCAAAGATGAAAAGCTGCAACTCAAGACGGAAAACCAGACCGCACCTATTTCGCTGAAGGAACTGGCCGTGGCCGTCAAACGCGCTCAGGGTGCCAAAGACAGCGCCGCGGCAGCCAGTTCGGCAGTAGTCATCAGTGCCGACAAGAATGTGAAATACGAGAGCGTGGTGCGTGTGATGGACACTTTGCAACGCGCAGGTATCCAGCGCGTCGGCCTGTCGGTGCAATTGGCTAACTAAGGCGCCCGGGGCTCACACCACGCATGTCGACCGTACCGCGTCACCTGGAATTTGCGCCACCGCCCACCCCTGGGTTGCTGCGCGCTCTTGGGCTGGCAATTCTGGCCCATGGGGTTCTGCTGGCCGTGTTGTCGGTCGGCGTGCAATGGAAGCGCGATGCGGTGCAAGAGACCTTTCAAGCTGAACTGTGGGCCAGTGTTCCCATTCAGGCAGCAGCCCCCGCGCCCGAACCGGTGATGGCGCCGGAGCCACCCAAACCCGTGCCCCCTGAACCCAAGCCAGAACCAAAGCCGGAACCCAAACCCGCACCACCGCCACCGGATACGTCAAAAGCCGAGGCAGACATTGCCCTGCTGAAGGAACAGGCCAAAGCCAAACAACTGAAAGAAAAAAAGCTGGCACTGGAAAAAGCTGAAGCAGAAAAAAAGAAACTAGCCGAACTGGAAAAGCAGAAGCAGGACAAACTGGAGCAGGATAAGAAAAACAAGTTGGAGAAGCTAAAGAAAGAACAGGCTGACAAACTCGCAAAAGCCAAGGAAGAGTTACAGCGAAAGCAAGATGCCAAAGAGGCGCAACAACTTGATGCTCAGCGCGATGCCACTATCAAACGCATGTCCGGTTTGGCAGGGCCAGGTGGCAATGGGGCGCCGGGTTCCACCAGCACTGCACTGGAGGCCAAGGCCCCATCCGACAGCTACAAGGGCCGCATCCGTGCGTATATCAAGCGCTTCCACACCTACACGGAAACCGTGAGTGGTAACCCCACCACCGAGATTGAGATTCGTACCGCCTCGGATGGCACCATCATGAGCCGCAAGATCACAAAATCGAGTGGAACCAAGTCCTGGGACGATGCCGCGCTCAATGCCATCGACAAAGCTGAGAAGTTGCCTTTGGACGAGAATGGCCGCGCACCACCGCCCATGATTCTGGTTTGGTCAGCCCAGGAATTGGGACGCTAGTTTTTTTAACGTGAAAACTTTTTCCCATACCTGCCGCGCACAAAAGTAACGGGCTGAAACTCAGCTTTCATTTCCAGATTTGCAGAGTCTCGGGCGGCAGGATTTATGGCCGCACTTGAGCGGTCTGAAGTGGACCCGGAATTTGGGACAGTGATTTAAGTA
>CAIQYP010000215.1 GCA_903876045.1 uncultured beta proteobacterium
GCCCGCGCCATTGGGGCCGAGCAAACCGACCACCTCACCCGTGCGCACGGTGAGTGACACGTCTTTGACGACCTGGCGCTTGCCATAGGACTTTTGCAGATGTTGCGCCGTCAGACTGCCCGCTGTAAATTCATTCACTTGGGCGAGCCTCCCAGGCTGGACGAAGGTTTCAACTTGGTCGGATCGGCAGGCGGTGTATTGGCACCCGATTCAGGCTTGGGCGTGAGCATGACGCGCACGCGCCCGGCACTTCCGAGCGCCCCGGTAGGCCCACTTTTGGCAGCGCCGTCCACGGTAAACAGGTCTGTCAGGTTTTCATAAACGATATTGCCGCCCGTGATTTCGTCGGCAAGGGTGCTGCCACGCAAGCGGCGCAACTGGGCTTTACGGCTAAAGATCACGGTGTCGGCTTTGCCGTCATACGTGATGGTTTCGCCCTCGCCTTCAATGAACTCGTCCAATGCTTCGCGCTTCTGACGATAAAAGGCCAACTTCTCAGCGGAGCCCGTGGCCAGGCCAAACTGGTAACCGTCCGGATCCTGGCGGACTTCCAAACGGTCGCTGCGGATCACAATCGTGCCCTTGGTTAAAACCACCCGGCCGGTAAACACGCTGACCTGCTTGAGATCGTCGTAGCGAAGCGAATCTGCCTCGACATTCATGGGCTTGTTGCGGTCGGCTTTTTCTGCCCAAACTGCCCCCGCAACACACAGCCATGTTGCTGTCACCAAAGGGATTAAGTATTTGATTTTCATAAAGGCACGAAACTTGCTCATAAAGCGCTGAGCCCAGTGTAGCCAGCGCTTGGCATGTTTTATGCCTTATGGAAAATTCAGTGCCTCAAGAACGGGGAATAAATCCCCCAGGCAATCACCTGACCGCGTTAATACGGGCCACCAACTCACTCAGCACAGCGTCGGCGCGCTCATTGGCAATCTGGCAGGTGCCGGCATTTTCGTGCCCGCCTCCGCCATGGACCAGCATCAGCGCGCCTATGTTGACGTTAGACGATCGATTGGTGATGGATTTGCCAACGGCGCACACCGTGTTTTGCTTTTGCACGCCCCACAACACATGGATGGAAATATTGGTATCGGGAAACAGTGCGTAAACCATGAAGCGGTTGACGGCGAATATGGTTTCTTCCTGACGCAAATCAATTACCGCTACGTTGTGGTGAACCGTGGTGCAAAGTTGCAGTTGAGCTTTGGCTTTTTCAGCGTGCTCCATGTACAACTCGACCCGCTCCACGACGTCCGGCAACTTCAGAATGTCGTCAATGCCATGGGTAGCGCAATAGTCGATCAAGTCCATCATCAATTGGTAGTTGCTGACGCGAAAATCGCGGAACCGCCCCAGGCCCGTGCGCGAATCCATCAGGTAGTTCAACAGCACCCAACCACGCGGATTCAGAATTTCATCGCGGCTGAACTGGGCCGAGTCACCCTTATCCACCGCCTCCATCATTTCGTTGAAACGGTCACCGAAACGGGTGCTGCCACCATAATGATCAAACACCACGCGGGCGGCTGATGGCGCGTCCGGATGAATGATGTGGTTGGTCAGCACCTCATTGCGCATCGCCTCGGAGGAGTGGTGATCAAAGGACAGGTGCACGCCTGGCACGTAGGGCAGGTTGGTGGTGATGTCGCGGTCGGTGACCTCGATTTTTCCATCCTGCATGTCCTTGGGATGAACGAACTTGATGTCATCGATCAAATCCATCTGCTTGAGCAATACCGCACAGACCAACCCGTCGAAGTCACTCCGGGTGATGAGCCTGAATTTGGGATCTGACATGGCACGCTCCGCAGAATAATTTATGTTGGTTTCATTCTAGACGGGAGTCGTGCCCACCGTCACTCAATAGCACAATGGGTCGGCCGCTATTTGCCGCTGCGAATTCCTGCAGCCAGGGATTCAACAATCTTGAGCGCCTTGTCCATGCCCTTGGCCAAAGAGCCATCGACGTAGAAACGTCCTGCCACGCCTAGCGCAGGCACGCCTTCAACCTTGTAGGCGTTTTGCAGTTGCGCAGCTTTGGTCGACTTGGTAGCCACTGAGAAGGAGTTGTACTGCTCGCTGAATTTGACCTTGTCCACGCCCTGCTTGACCACCCAATCGGTGATGGCAGCAGCCTTGGACAGGTCGAGTTTTTCCACGTGAATGGCAGCGAACACTTTGGCATGCAGTTTTTCCACGAGGCCCATGGCTTCGAGCGCAAAGTACAAGCGCTGCTGTGGCACAAAATCATCTCTGAAGGCGACTGGTACACGGCGAAACGCAAAGTCCTTGGGCAGAGTTTTGATCCATCCCTCAAGCTGAGGCTCAAAAGCATTGCAGTGCGGGCAGTTGTACCAGAAGAACTCGACCACTTCGATCTTGCCCGCCGGTGCTTCCACGGGCGCGCGGGGGTCCACCATAACGTAGTCGGTGCCGGCCTCGGGTTTGGCCGCATCAGCGTGTGCAAAGGTAGGCCAGATCACGCTAGCGGCAGCGCCTGTAGCCGTTGCCAGCAAAGAAAAATCACGACGTTTCATAAAACTCCAATCAAGTTCACGATTGCTATTCACACTTAGCGTTGCACGCGCACCAGGGCGGTATCCAGCCCCGATTTGTCCAACTTCTCTTTGGTCTTTTCGCCATCTTCTTTCTTGTCAAACGGGCCCACACGCACACGGTATACCGTGCGCCCGGATTGCTCGCGCTCTGAGACTTTGCTTTCAACCCCAGTCAACGACAACTTGGCACGCTGACTCTCAGCATCTTCTGCCGTACGGTAAGCGCCCACCTGCACCCAATAAGCGAAGGGTTCACCCTCGGCTGCTGCAGTCTTGGCTTTGGCCAAATCGCCAATCGGGTCGGCCGATGCAGCGGCCTTGGCCTCCTGCTTTTTGGTCTCACTTGGCTTGACTTCCGGCGCTTTGGCTTCGGGTTTAGCCGGTGCCTGCGTTGGTGCCGCAGCGGGAGCGACAGGCACCGCAGCAGGAGCCGTTACAAGTCCTGATGCCGCAGCCTGCGGCGGTTTGGCAGGGTTCTTCCCGTATAGAGGCGCGTTCGGATCCCAGTCCTTGTTCTTCTTGGCCTCTTCTGCGTCCTGATCGGCACTGCGAGTCTGGCCTTTGTTGAGAAAGGGCACAGGGACCTTGGTCACATACACAGCCACGGCCAAAGCGCCTGCCAGACCAACCACCACACCAATAATGAACCCCAAAAGGGTCCCGCCACGCTGTTGCTTCATGCCTTGGTTCTCGTTGTTTTGTGATTTACATCTTTTGCGGGGCACTCACGCCCAGCACTGCCAAGCCATTGTGCAACACCTGCGCCGTGGCTGCCACGAGTGCCAAACGGGCCAGTTTGACCGCTTCGTCATCCACCAGGATGCGCTCGGCATCGTAGTAACTGTGATAACAAGCGGCCAGTTCGCGCAAATAAAAGGTGACATCGTGCGGTGCAAAGCCGCTGGCGGCAGCCGTCAGCATCTCGGGGTACTTGGCCAACAGCAGCATCAGGGCCTGGGCTTGCGGGCTGGTCAATGCCGACAAATCTACACCCGTCAGCGTGGCACGGTCGCCACCCCAGGCTGTCAACACCGAGCAGATGCGCGCATGGGCGTATTGCACGTAATAGACCGGGTTATCGTTGTTCCTGGCCACGGCCAGGTCCACGTCAAAGGTGTACTCGGTATCAGGTTTGCGGCTGAGCAGGAAGAAACGCACGGCGTCCTTGCTGGTCCACTCGATCAGGTCGCGCAGCGTGACGTAGCTGCCAGCACGCTTGGAAATCTTGACCTCCTCGCCTCCCTTGACCACCCGCACCATAGTGTGCAGCACGTAGTCGGGGTAGCCCTGGGGAATGCCAACATTGGCAGCCTGCAGGCCGGCACGCACGCGGGCAATGGTGCCATGGTGGTCCGTGCCCTGAATGTTGACCACCTTGGTGAAACCGCGCTCCCACTTGGCAATGTGGTACGCCACATCCGGCACAAAGTAGGTGAAGCTTCCGTCCTGCTTGCGCATGACACGGTCCTTGTCGTCACCGTAGTCGGTGGACTGCAGCCAGAGCGCACCGTCCTTCTCGTAGGTTTTGCCGGCTTCTTGCAGCCGCTTGACCGTGGCATCGACCCGGCCACTGGTGTACAGGCTGCTTTCCAGGTAATAGTTATCGAACTTGACGGCAAAGGCCTTCAGGTCCAGATCCTGCTCATGGCGCAGATAGGCCACGGCAAACTGGCGCATGCCGTCCAAATCGTTCACATCACCGCTGGCGGTGAAGCTGCGATCATCCGACTCGACCGTCTTGCCCGCCAAAAAGTCAGATGCAATGTCGGCAATGTAGTCGCCGTTATAGGCGGCAGCGTTCTCGCCGCTGGGCCACTGCGCGTCGCCAGGCTTAAAGCCCTGGGCACGCAGATGCGTGCTGGTAGCCAGGGTGGCAATCTGCACGCCGGCGTCGTTGTAATAGAACTCGCGGTACACATTCCAGCCTTGGGTCTGAAACAGGTTGCAAATGGCGTCACCGAGTGCGGCTTGCCGGCCATGGCCCACATGCAAAGGGCCGGTCGGGTTGGCAGAGACAAACTCAACCAACAGGCGCTGGCCATTGGATGGCTGCTCACCGAACTGCAACCCCTGGCCCAGCACCTCACGCACGATTTCCTGCTTGGCCGCAGGTTTCAAACGAATATTGATAAAGCCAGGGCCCGCAATTTCCACTGCGTCCACCCAGCGCACATAGGCAGCGTCGGCCAACAAGGCGTCACGCAGTTCTTCGGCCAACTGGCGCGGGTTACGCTTGAGCGGCTTGGCCAGTTGCATCGCCGCCGTGGTGGCCAGGTCCCCATGGGCGGCCACCTTGGGGGATTCAAAAGCTGCCTTGGCACCGGAGCCAGCAGAGATATTTTCAAGGACGGCGGCAAGCGCCAGCAGGAGTTCGTTTTTTACAGACAGCATGACGGCGATTTTAAGCGGGCACTCGCGCAGAGCTTGCGCGCCGGGTCAACGGGTTTGCCAAAGTGCGCGTTATGTGCTGGAATCCCGTCGGGATTTCACCCTATCGGCAGACTTTCTGCCCAACACTCTTGAGGAAAACCAATGAAAAAATTTCTGACTCTCCTGGCTTTGGGCATGTCTATGACAATGGGCGTTGCCTATGCCGCCGACGCTGCTGCAGCGCCTGCCACCCAGCAAAACAAAATGAAGAGTTGTAACGCTGACCCCAAGGCCAAGGAACTTAAAGGCGACGAGCGCAAGGCCTTCATGAAGGAATGCCTGAGCGCCAAGCCAGCCGCCGCAGAACCCGCTGCGACCGGCACCACCCAGCAAAATAAGATGAAGACTTGCAACGCCGATGCCAAAACCAAGGCACTCAAGGGTGACGAGCGCAAGGCCTTTATGAAGAGCTGCCTGAGCAATAAGTAATCTTTTTTACATTGCGCTTGAAGAGCCCGGCCCTGCGAAGGTCCGGGCTTTTTCATTAGCTAAAAAAAGCCCAGCGCCACCGCCGCAAACAGCGTAAACCCCACCCAATGGTTGGCCCGAAACGCTTTGAAGCAGCCATCGCGTGTACGGTCTTTAATCAGTGTCCCGTGCCACACCACCTGTGCCAAGACCACCGCCACGCCCAACCACCAGACCCAGGCGTTCGGCTGCGGAACAATCGCCCAGGACCAAATCGCCAGTTGCACAAGGTAGAACGACAGCACCGCCGTTACATCCCAGCGCCCGAGTGTGATGGCAGAGGTCTTCATGCCGATGCGCAAGTCATCATCGCGGTCCACCATGGCGTATTCGGTGTCGTAGGCAAGCACCCAGAACAAATTGCCCGCCAGCAGCACCCAGGCCAGTAAAGGCACCTGCCCCTGCACGGCGGCAAAGGCCATGGGAATGCCAAAGCTGAAAGCCACACCCAGCACCGCCTGCGGCATGGACACGTAACGCTTGGCATAGGGGTAAATCAGCGTGACGGCAAGCGCAGCAAAGGACCAGAGGACCGTGGCCTCATTCGTCGTCAACACCAATACGAAAGCCATCAACGCCAGCACCGCACCGAGCCCCAGGGCTTCACGAATGGACACCTTGCCGCTGGTTACCGGCCGTGCAGCCGTGCGTTTTACGTGCTTGTCAAACTCGCGGTCTGCCACATCATTGATGCAGCATCCGGCACTGCGCATGAGGATGGTGCCCAAGACGAAAACAGCGAGCAGATGCCAGCCGGGAAAGCCGCCCGAGGCGATCCAAAGTGCCGACAGCGAGGGCCACAGCAACAGAAGCCAGCCAGCGGGCCGGTTCCAGCGAATCAGATCCAGATACAAACCAAAGCGCGCACTCACGATAGACGGGTCACTCCAGGTAGTTCACAGGCGTAGATGGCATTGCGCAATGCGGCGATCGCCTCGTAACGGGTAAAGCTACGGCGCCAAGCCAACACCACGCGGCGCGTTGGGGGTGCGGCACCCTTGTCATCGGTGACTGGCAGGTATTTTATGTAGGCGTCTTCCTGGCGACGCTTTTTGGACTCTATGGCCTCGCGCGGCACACTCAGGCGCGGCACCAGCGTGATGCCCATGCCCGCCGCCACCATGTGCTTGATGGTCTCCAAGCTGGAGCCTTCAAAACTTTTGCGTATGCCCTCGGCATTGCTGGAGAAGCGGGCGAACTCGGGGCACACTTCCAGCACATGGTCGCGAAAGCAATGGCCATTGCCCAGCAGCAGCATGGTCTCGTTTTTGAGCTGCTCGGCCGACACACTTGTCAATTCCGCCAGAGGATGGTTCATGGGAATGGCAGCGTAAAAAGGCTCGTCGTACAGTGGCGCAGTGGCCAAGCCGGCATCGGGAAAGGGCTCGGCCAGGATGGCGCAATCGATCTCACCGGTACGTAGCATTTCCAGCAACTTGACGGTGAAGTTCTCTTGCAGCATGAGCGGCATTTGGGGTGTGCGGCTGATTACCTGGCGCACCAGATCGGGCAATAAATACGGGGCGATGGTGTAGATCACACCCAATGCCAGCGAACCGGCCAACGGGTCCTTGCCGCGCTTGGCGATGTCCTTGATATTGGCAGCCTGTTCCAGCACGCTCTGCGCCTGGCGCACGATTTCTTCGCCCAACGCGGTGACCGTCACTTCGTTGGCGCTGCGCTCGAACAGCTTAACTTCCAGCTCTTCTTCAAGCTTTTTGACCGCTACCGACAGGGTAGGCTGCGACACAAAGCAGGCTTCCGCCGCCTTGCCAAAATGGCGTTCACGCGCCACGGCAACGATGTATTTGAGTTCGGTCAGTGTCATGGCGGTATTGTCCTACGACCTATGCCTTTAAAAACTCGGCCTTGGTGCCCAGCCAACGTTGAACATGTTTTTCGGCCAGGTGCGGGTGACGGTCCAGCATTTTGGGGGCCTCCTGGCGCGCCCATTCCAGCAGGGCGGTGTCGGTGCTTAGATCGGCAAAGCGCAGCATGGCATCGCCGCTCTGGCGCGCGCCCAGAAACTCACCCGGGCCACGAATTTCCAAGTCACGCCTTGCAATCTCAAAGCCGTCATTGGTCTCGGCCATGGCGCGCAGGCGCTCGCGTGCGGTCTCGCCCAGGCGCGGCGCGTCACCCGTGGAATACAACAGTACACAAGCCGAAGCCGCCGCACCGCGCCCTACGCGGCCGCGCAGTTGATGCAGCTGCGACAGACCAAAGCGTTCGGCATGTTCCACCACCATCAGCGACGCATTGGGCACATCCACGCCCACCTCAATCACCGTGGTACTGACCAGCACGGCGATCTTGCCCGCTACAAATTCCGCCATCACTGCCTTCTTTTCATCGGTTGGCATACGCGAATGCAGCAGGCCGACCTGAACCTTGGCAACTTCTGCGCCTGTTCCTTGCTCGGTGGCGACGACTAAGCCGGGAGCTTGCAGCGCAGCACTGAGTTCGGCATGGGTTTGCGTGGCGTTGCTGAGGTCCAGCGCTTCGCTCTCTTCAATCAGCGGGCAGACCCAATAGACCTGGCGGCCCTCGGCAATCTGGGCACGTATACGTTCCACCACCTCACCGCGCCGGTGTTCATGAATCACTTTGGTAACGATGGGTGTGCGCCCGGGCGGCAGTTCGTCCAATGTGGATACATCCAGATCGGCGTAATAGCTCATGGCCAGCGTGCGCGGGATAGGGGTTGCCGTCATCATCAGCAAATGTGGCTCGAAAGGGTGCGCCTTGTCGCCCTCGGCATCCGTGCCCACACTGGCCTTGCTGCGCAGTGCCAGGCGCTGCGCCACGCCAAAGCGATGCTGCTCGTCAATGATGGCCAGCGCCAGGTTTTGGAAACGCACCTTGTCCTGAATCACTGCGTGCGTGCCCACCACCAACTTGGCCTCGCCGCTCTCGATCATGGCCAAAGCCTCGCGCCGTGCCTTGGTCTTCTGGCTGCCAATGAGCCAGGCGGTGGTGATGCCGAGC
>CAIQYP010000216.1 GCA_903876045.1 uncultured beta proteobacterium
ACTGAAGGCTTAACAGAGTAACGAAGACTTTCTCCAAGAACTCGACCCAGGTCTCGATGCCCCAATACAGAATAGTCTCTCGACATATAGAATCCTCCCATTTTAAAAATAAATAATATGTATTTACGCGGAAATTATTGCGAGCAGTTTGGCTTCGAGGGGGGGCACCTTCGACCGAGGGGTTAGACTTCGCTACGCGGCAACCCGCGTCATGAATTCGATAACACCGCGCAGAAGATTGTGGACTTGTTCCTTCGTGAAGTAATCATAATGACCGTGCGCGGCATCATTGCGAAGTCCTAACCATGCAGTGACCTGCTTTGAGTCTAGAGCTGAGTACACCGCGATACGTGCCAACTCGGAATTCAGTCGGTCAGCCTTTCGTGGAACCGGCTTACCATCCTTTATATCGCTGACTTGCACTTCGTGACGGATGCAATGTTGGCGCAGGTGCTCTTCCAAAACCGATCCGATCATGACCGCGGCGGCATCCTTGTAGCCCTGTTCGAGGAGATGTTCAGATTGGTCCAAAAAATCAGAGAACAATTCGGCGGCAACAAGACCTTTTATGTCAAAGAGCCATCCCCCCTTGAGCTCTGATCGGATGGCGGCAAGGATGGCCAGGGCTCGCTCCGAATCACTAAAGAAGTGCGCATCGGTTTTGGTAGAGAATTGGGCGAAATGCGTATGCTCCTTTTCATACACGCGCTCGATGAACGAGAGACATGCAGTCCGAAAGCCTGTCATAGGAGCATCTTTCACGTACTGCAAGGGAAATCGGTCTCCTTCACTGTATTGGGTTTTCTGCACCTCTTGGCCCATCGCGATGAGTTCGTCAATGCGTCGGATTAGATCGGAGAGTTTCATTGTTACGAGGGGTTTAGCTTGGCGCGGCTTAACACGGTGTAGATGCCATTGAAAGTAGTTGGCTTTGAAATTGTCCTAGTCTACTTCCCCGCAGCGGTCCTTTATGCGTGACTGACACAGGCACAGACGTGCCACAAGACCGTACAAGTTGAGTTACAGCAATCGCTGCGCTGGCGAAATACGTGGCACTCCATTGCGGAGGTTCATTTTGATGCCAATTTCAGCGAAAATCTTTCGGCTCCATACTCAGGCGCCAGTGGCCTACTTTCATTGGAACCGGTCGCAGGTCTTCGATTGGAACGCTGGCCTGGTTTCGATCGGAATTAGTTGCTGTATTCAATGGAATATGCAGTGAGAGCGTTTTGGTTCTAGGTGCATAGCTAATCCCTAGCTTTTTTAGATGTAACTTTCCATCTCGCCATTGGAGAATTTGCGTTTAACGATATCCCAATTGGGGATGCCGTAAAGCTGAATGGTTTTCATGGCCGCCATCATGCCACCACGGTCCCGGCTCGGCGACAATTCCGGCCTATGACTACACCCTTCACGACTCTGCCCGAGTGGCTGGCTTATTGCGAACAATTGCACCCCAAGAATATCGATATGGGTCTGGAGCGTGTGCGCACCGTGGCGGATCGCATGGGACTTCGATTCAGCTGCCCGGTGATCACCGTGGCGGGCACCAATGGTAAGGGCTCGACCTGCGCGATGCTGGCGTCCATCCTGGGCCAGGCAGGCTACAAAACCGGTGTTTACAGTTCGCCACATTTGGTGCACTTTGAAGAGCGCTTGCGCCTGTCAGGCGAGATGGTGTCTGCCGACGCGCTGGTGGCCGGATTTGCCGCCGTGGAGCGCGCCCGCGTGCAGGGCGAGGTGGTGTCGCTGACGTATTTTGAATTCAGCACCCTGGCCATCTTTGATGTCATGCGCTATGCCGGACTGGACGTGGTGATTTTGGAAGTGGGGTTGGGCGGCCGCCTGGACGCGGTCAACATCATCGATACCGACTGCGCCATCATCACCAGCATCGACCTCGACCATATGGAACTGCTGGGCAATGACCGCGAGACCATCGGTTTAGAGAAGGCCGGCATCATGCGAACCGGACGCCCGGTGGTGGTGAGCGACCCGATGCCACCGCAAAGCGTGCTCGATCGCGCTTTGGAAGTGGGTGCTGACCTATGGCGCGTCGGAGAGGATTTCAATATCTCGGGTGATAAGCAGCAATGGGGCTGGGCCGGGCGCGGCAGGCGTTATAGCGGTCTGGCCTATCCGGCGTTGCGCGGTGCCAACCAGTTGGTGAACGCCGCCGGTGTACTGGCTGCCCTGACGGCCCTGCGCGAGCAGTTGCCGGTGACAGCCCAGGCGGTGCGCAACGGTCTTGCCTTTGTCGAATTGACCGGGCGCTTTCAGATCATCCCGGGCCAACCCACGCTGGTGCTCGATGTGGCGCACAACCCGCATTCAGTGGCGGCTCTGGCGGCCAATCTGGACGCGATGGGGTTTTTCCCGACGACCCATGCAGTGTTTGGCGCCATGGCCGACAAGGACCTAGCCCCCATGCTGGCCAAAGTGGGGCCGGTGCTGGACCGCTGGTATTTCACCGATTTGCCGACGCCGCGCGCTGCCAGCGGCGCTGCATTGAAAGCCGCTTGGGAAGCACAAAACACACGAAAGGATGCCAGTGCCCAGGCATTCGCTTCCCCGGATGCAGCCCTTAAGGCCGCCATCGCTGCTGCAGACCCCGCTGATAGAATCGTTGTGTTCGGGTCCTTTTACACAGTAGGCGGCATCTTGCAAGAGGGTTTGCCCCGTCTGCATGCCACCCACCTCGGCCCTTAACCCCTAACCCTGCGCACGCGCATCCATGGCATTTTTCAAACTTCGCAAAGCCGGCGGCGAGCCTGCGGCCCCTGCGCCAGCCCCCGAGAGCGTGGACGCCCTGCGCAAACGCGCGCGTTACCGGTTAGTTGGTGCTGCGATATTGGTGCTGGCTGGAGTGATCGGTTTACCCTTGTTGTTTGACAACCAGCCGCGCCCGATTGCGGTGGATATTCCGATTGATATTCCAGACAAGACCAAGGCTCGGCCCTTGGCTGTTATGCCTGAAAGCGAACCTAATGCCTTGGCGGCATCTGCCCCGGCAGAGCCTGTAGGCACCGTGCCTGCGCCTGTGGTGGTTGCTTCCCGCGCTGTCTCAGGTCAACTGGATGCCGGCGCGACTAAAACGCCGGAGAGTAAGGCGCAACCTAAGGACGCGCAGAAAGAGGAAGTGATTATTTCCCCATCCAAACCAGAAGTTAAACCGGCCGATAAAAAGACTGACAAGCCTGCCGACGTTACGGGTCGTTTTGTTGTTCAGTTTGGTGCCTTCACCGACTCGGCCCACGCCCACGAGGCGCGTCTCACCGTGGAAAAGACGGGGCTTAAAACCTATGCGCAAATCGCTGACACTCCGGATGGCAAGAAATACCGCGTTCGTGTCGGTCCTTTTGAAAAACGCAGTGACGCAGAAAAAGCCGCCGAAAAGATCAAAAAGATTGGCCTGCCCGCAGCCATTCTGGGACTTTAGTCTGTGCCTGTCGTCTTAGTGCCGCTGGATTGGATTTGCCTAGCGGTCTTGTTCGTCTCCTTGCTGGTAGGTGCTTGGCGCGGTTTGGTGGTGGAAGTGCTTTCTGTGGTGAGCTGGTTGGCCGCCTTTATTCTGGCGCAGTGGTTTGCCCCTGATGTAGCAGCCAAACTTCCCATGGCTGGAGCGGGCGAACCTGTGCGTTATGCAGCCGGTTTTGTACTGGTGTTTGTGGCTACGCTGTTTGCGGGCGCACTGATCGGCTTTGTAGTTTCCAAGTTGCTATCCGCTGTAGGCCTGGGCGCCATTAACCGCTTGCTCGGTGCGCTGTTTGGCGTGCTGCGCGGCGTGCTATTAATTCTGGCCGCCACGGTGGTGGTGGGCATGACGCCCTGGAAATCGTCTGCCGAGTGGCAGGCTTCCACGGGGGCGCGTTGGGCGACAACTGCTTTGGGCATTTTGAAGCCCGTGCTGCCGCAAGAGTTCGGAAAATATTTACCAACTACCTGAGTAATTAACCATGTGTGGAATAGTCGGCGTTGTCAGTAACGCACCGGTCAACCAGTTGATATACGACACCTTGCTGCTCTTGCAGCACCGCGGTCAGGATGCGGCGGGGATAGTTACGCAGCAGGAGCGCAAGTTCTTCATGCACAAGGCCAAGGGCATGGTGCGCGACGTGTTTCGCACGCGCGATATGCGCTCACTTCCTGGCAACTGCGGCCTGGGCCAGGTGCGTTATCCAACGGCCGGTAACGCCTTCAGCGAGGAAGAGGCACAGCCTTTTTACGTCAACGCACCTTTTGGAATCGTGCTGGTTCACAACGGCAATTTGACTAACGCTCACGCTTTGAAGAGCGAGCTATTCCTCACCGACCACCGCCACATCAACACCGAGAGCGATTCCGAGGTGTTGCTCAATGTGTTGGCGCATGAGATCGAGCGCACCACGCGCGGCGGCAATTTGCAGCCGCAGGACGTGTTTGGCGCTGTACGTAATGTGCACAAGCGCATCAAGGGCTCTTACGCCGTGATTGCGCTGATCGCCGGGCACGGTGTGCTGGCATTCCGCGACCCGTTTGGCATACGCCCCTTGTGCATGGGCCGCAATGAAGAAGGCAATGTTGTCGTCGCCAGTGAATCGGTGGCGCTGGAAGGCACAGGCCACCGCTTTGATCGCAATGTCAATCCGGGCGAAGCGGTGTTTATTGACTTGCAAGGCAAGGTGCATGCCGAACAGTGTGCCGAGTCGCCATCGCTCAATCCCTGTATTTTTGAATTCGTCTATCTGGCGCGTCCGGACTCGGTGATGGATGGGATCTCGGTTTACCAGGCGCGTTTGAATCTGGGTGAGACCTTGGCCAAGCGCGTGATTTCTACCGTGCCGCCGAATGAAATTGATGTGGTGATCCCGATTCCCGAGTCCAGTCGCCCAAGTGCTGCGCAACTGGCGCAGTTGCTGGGTCTGCCGTACCGTGAAGGTTTTGTGAAGAACCGCTACGTGGGCCGCACCTTCATCATGCCGGGTCAGGCCGTGCGCAAAAAGTCCGTGCGCCAGAAACTG
>CAIQYP010000217.1 GCA_903876045.1 uncultured beta proteobacterium
CCGCCACCTTCTGGCGTCACCCAGACAATGTTTTGTGTCGGGTCTTTGATGTCGCAAGTCTTGCAATGCACGCAGTTCTGGGCGTTGATCTGCAGGCGATCTTTGCCGTCATCGGTTTTCACATACTCGTAGACGCCAGCTGGGCAGTAGCGCCCTTCGAGGCCTGCGTATTTTGCGAGGTTGATGTTCACCGGCACCGAGGCATCCTTGAGCGTCAGGTGGGCCGGCTGGTTTTCCTCGTGGTTCACGTTGCTTAGGAAGATGCTTGAATTGCGGTCAAACGTCAGCTTGCCATCGGGCTTGGGATAGACGATGGGTGTGCATTCCGAGGCCGGTTTGAGATAAGCGTGGTCAGGCTTGTCGCGGCGCAGCGTCCAGGGGAAATTGCCGCGCAGGGCAAACTGCTCAATGCCATTCATGATCGAGGCCACGCCCAGCCCCTTCTTGAACCAGCTCTTGAAGTTACGGGCTTTATTGAGTTCGGTAAACAACCAGCTCTTTTCAAACGCCTCGGGGAAGGCAGTCAATTCGTCGTGCTGACGGCCAGTCTGCAACGCGTCGAATGCGGCCTCGGCCGCCATTGCGCCGGTCTTGATGGCCGCGTGGCTGCCCTTGATGCGGCTGGTGTTGAGGAAGCCCGCATCGCAACCGACCAGGGCACCGCCCGGGAACACGGTCTTGGGCAAGGACATCAATCCGCCGGCAGTAATGGCGCGCGCGCCATAGGCCAGGCGTTTGCCTGTGACCTCGCCTTTGCTGTTTTCAAGGTAGTAACGCACGTTGGGATGGGTCTTCCAACGTTGGAACTCCTCGAACGGGCTGAGGTAGGGGTTGCTGTAGTTCAGGCCTGTCACAAAGCCCATAGCAATTTTGTTGTCTGCCATGTGGTACATGAAGGCGCCGCCGTAGGTGGCGTCATCCATGGGCCAGCCGGCCGTGTGCAGGGCAAAACCGGGCTGGTGGCGCTCAGGGTCGATTTCCCAAACTTCCTTGATGCCGATGCCGTAGGTTTGCGGGTCGGTGCCAGCATCAAGCTTGAATTTTTCGATCAATTGCTTGCCGAGGTGACCGCGTGCACCTTCAGCAAAAATGGTGTATTTGCCCAGCAACTCCATGCCGATCTGGAAGTTGTCGGTCGGGTTGCCGTCCTTGCCAACGCCCATATTGCCGGTGGCCACGCCCTTGACGGATCCGTCGTCGTTGAACAGCACTTCGGCTGCCGTGAAGCCGGGGAAAATTTCCACGCCCAAAGCTTCTGCTTGTACAGCCAGCCAGCGTGTGAGCTCAGCCAGGCTGATGATGTAGCAGCCGTGGTTTTGCACGCAGGGCGGCAGCAGAAAGTTGGGGGTGCGAAAGCCGGATTTCTCGCTCAGAAAGATGACCGCATCATCGGTCACCAGTTGGCTCATCGGGGCACCCTTGGCCTTCCAGTCGGGAATTAACTCGTTCAGTGCAATGGGGTCCATGATGGCGCCCGACAAAATGTGCGCGCCGGGCTCAGAGCCTTTTTCCAGCACCACAACAGACACTTCTTTGCCGGTCTCAGCGGCGCGCTGCTTCAAACGAATGGCGGCTGACAGGCCGGCCGGCCCTCCGCCCACGACCACCACGTCGTATTCCATCGCTTCACGTGGGCCAAACTGGGCCAGAATTTCCTGATTTGTCATGGAGGGTCTCGCTGGATAATGGGAAATGATTTGCGAATGATTTTATTCGCGGAATAGCGGGTTCTGAACCCGCATCGGAATGGCTGAAAAAAAGGGTCACCTATGGCATACAGCATCGACTTGTCGGGTCGGGTCGCATTTATCACCGGAGCCAGCAGTGGCCTGGGCGCCCAGTTTGCAAAAACGTTGTCTTCGGCGGGCGCTGCGGTGGTGTTGGCCAGTCGCCGAGTTGAAAAGCTAAAAGAGTTGCGCGCCTTCATCGATGGCGAGGGCGGTGATGCCCATGTGATCGAGTTGGACGTGACGGACCACGCCTCTATCAAATCGGCCGTTGCGCACGCCGAGACTGAGGTGGGCTCCATCGATATTCTTGTCAACAACTCGGGTGTTAGCACGACGCAGCGCTTGCAGGATGTGAGCCCTGATGATTTTGATTTCATTTTTGACACCAATGTGAAGGGTGCCTTCTTTGTTGCCCAGGAAGTTGGCAAGCGCATGCTGGCCCGCGCCCAAGGCTCGGCGCCTGGTAGCTACACCGGTGGGCGTATTGTGAATATCGCATCGATGGCTGGATTGAAAGTGTTGCCGCAAATTGGTGCTTACGCCATGAGCAAGGCAGCCGTAATTCAAATGACCAAGGCCATGGCCCTGGAGTGGGGCAAGTACGGCATCAATGTGAACGCACTGTGCCCTGGCTATATAGATACGGAGATCAACCATCGCCACTGGCAAACCGAAGCTGGCCAGAAACTTATAAACATGTTGCCCCGCAAGCGTGTGGGGCAACCTACCGATTTGGATGCCATGCTGGTGACACTGTGCTCAGACCAAAGCCATTTCATCAACGGCGCTGTTATCT
This sequence comes from uncultured beta proteobacterium, assembly GCA_903876045.1. GTDB lineage: Bacteria > Pseudomonadota > Gammaproteobacteria > Burkholderiales > Burkholderiaceae_C > Allorhodoferax. The sequence continues at coordinate 2,527 of CAIQYP010000217.1, forward strand.
CTGCAGACGACGGGTTTGGGGTCTAGCGGGGTGCCAGACGGATGGCACCATCCAGGCGGATCACTTCGCCGTTGAGCATGTCGTTCTCAAAAATGTGGCGGGCTAATTTGGCGTAATCCTGCGGTGTGCCCAGGCGGGAGGGGAAGGGCACGGCAGCGGCCAACGAGTCCTGCACTTCCTGGGGCATGCCAAACATCATCGGTGTGCCGAAGATTCCCGGCGCAATCGTCATATTGCGAATGCCGTTGCGAGCCAGGTCGCGAGCGATAGGTAACGTCATGCCCACAATGCCACCCTTGGATGCGCTGTAAGCGGCTTGGCCCATCTGGCCGTCATAGGCAGCCACCGATGCGGTTGAAATCAGCACGCCGCGCTCGCCGGTGGCTTCCGGTTCGTTCTTGGCCATGGCGTCAGCAGCCAGCCGGATCATGTTGAAACTGCCCACCAGATTGACCGTGATGCATTTGCTGAAGGTGGACAGCGCATGGGCGCCGTTCTTGCCGATGGTCTTTTCTCCGGGCGCAATGCCGGCGCAATTCACCAAACCCATGAGCTTGCCCATGGACACGGCTTTAGCGACGACGGCCTGGCCATCCGCTTCGTTGGATACGTCGCATTTCACAAAGGCGCCGCCAATCTCTTTGGCAATGGCTTCGCCTTTTTCAACCTGCATGTCGGCGATAACAACCTTGCCACCCGCTTCGGTCAGCATGCGTGCCGTGCCTTCGCCCAGACCCGATGCGCCACCGGTCACGATAAATACCTTGCCTGCAATTTCCATGATGCAATCCTCTTTGTTTGAGTTGACGTTTACGTAAACGTCAATTATGGCGCATCACATACTTGCCTTTGGCCATACACGCGGATGATTGAACGCGGCAAGGGTCAGAAGCGGCATTCTTACTGCTATAATCTGAGGCTACGATTCAGGCGCATAGCTCAGCTGGTTAGAGCACCACCTTGACATGGTGGGGGTCGTTGGTTCGAGTCCAATTGCGCCTACCAAATTTGGTAATGAAATCAAGCACTTAGCAGAAATGCCAAGTGCTTTTTTTTCGCCAGTACGGATAAAGTACGGATAAGTGCATCTTAGATTTTGGACGTGAAAGTGTTCTTTTTGCTTGTGTTTGTCACGATCCTCCGCAATATCCAGTAGGCTGGCTGGCTGGCATGCCGCTTGGTGCCAGAGCCGCACAATCAACTGGCCTATGACCTATTCATCGGTGAAGTGATTGGAGCTTGGGCTGATGACCGCGTGTTCAGCGACGGTCACTGGCGCTTCGATGATGCACCTGATGACCTGCGCACAATCCACCACGTGGCTGGCGGCACGTTCTTGGTGACTGGTGAGGTTGTGCAGGAGTAGTTCAACTGTGGGCTGGTTCAAGTCGACCACCAGTGGCTGCTCCGGGGTAGCCCAGTCGCAGAGTGGCAACTCCTCAAACACCGCATCGACCGCGCATACATGGAAGTGCACATGCCTGTTTAGGCTGGAGCCAAAGCGGTAGATGAAAGCGGTTGCTTCAATGTGCAGCGCTGCCTTGTCCACCTGGGACGCTCCAGGGCAATGGTCCTGCAGGCTTTACGCAATGACCCGCAGAAAAATGCGCCGCACCATGTTGACCAGCGACCACTCGCGCAGCATAAAGTAGCGTGGCGGTTTAGGGACAGCGAGCACCCACCAGCGCACCGGTTGGCGGGGAAAGACTTGGTCGGTCAGGTGTGCGGCCTCGGTGCGCATCAAGTATAGAGATGAAAGTTGCGCCTGCTGAGGGTGCTGTTCGACCCGGGCCCAAACGCAGTGTGACCGCCAAATGGTCTTGGCGGTGAGCCCGCAACTGAACCGAGCCGGATGCGGTAAGCTGAATTACCCACGCTTTGCAGGAGTTCAGACATGCACCTTTCTTACTGGTTCACATCGCGCCTGTGCGCCCTGGCCTGCGCATCGACCATGGTCCTCACCTTGGGCGCGCTAGCACCCGCCGAGGCGCAACAAGGCCCGCTGAACCGCCAGCAGGCCGTACAGGCCCTCGGCGATGCCGACCCCTTGCGACGGCTGGAAGGCATGGTGCGGCTGGCGGACATCGGCACTGCGGCCGACACCGACGCGCTAATGCCGCGCCTGCTTGACACCGACCCCACCCTTCGCCACACCGCCCTGGGGATCATCTGGCGACTGTGGGGCCGCTCCGGCGACGACGCCATCGACAAGCTATACCAGCAGGGTATGGGCCTGATGCAATCGGGCAATTTGCCCAAGGCGGTGGAGGTGTTCAGCGACATCATTAGCCAGCGTCCTGACTTCGCCGAGGCGTGGAACAAGCGCGCAACCCTCTACTACATGATGGACCAGTACGACATGTCGATGAAAGACTGCGACGAGGTTCTCAAGCGCGTGCCCAACCATTTCGGTGCCTTGTCTGGCTATGCGCAAATGCTGGCCGAGCGTGATCAGCCCGAGCGCGCCCTGGAACTGCTGGAGCGCGCCTATAGGGTCAACCCGAATTCCGGTAACGCCGAGCCGATGATTGACGGCCTGCGCAGGCAGATCGAGGCCAAGCGCAAGAAGTCGACCTGACGCCATGTTTTCCGCACCCTAACGACAACACCCACTGGCGCACCAGCGGGCACGTGTACGTTTCGCTCCAGACCCGACTTTCAAATTTGAGTTTCAGGTTCGGAGAAAACTGGCCGGCTCCTGTGGGCTGATCGCCAATGCCGTCATCTACTACAACACGAAACTGCTGTCGGCGGTGTATCAGCAAAAGCTGGCCGCTGGCGACCAGGAAGCGGTGGCGTTCATTCGGGGGATGTCGCCAGTGGCATGGCAGCATGTCAATCTGTTTGGTTCGTTCGAGTTCGGTGACGAAGACCCCATTGTCGACATGCAGGCCCTGGCCGCTCACTATGCAGATTCAGCCTTTTGGCACCAGGCCACCCAGATTCCGCCAGACGAAGCGTTTGACTAACGGCACCGACGCTCTCACTACTTTGGACAAGTCTGTAGTACAGCAAATAGTGTTGCAAGCACGAAAGCTTGGGGATAAACTCAATGTCACCTTTGACCTCTGTGTCAATTTGTCGGCCCGTCTTCGACGTTGAGCCGGCCTTTCATAAAAACCACCAGTTGCTGGCTGGTTGAATTTCAGTAACTGCCCAAGGCGAATAGCGCCCTTGTGGTGCGTTCATAGTCCTTGGGCTCGATAAATAGTAGTCTGGGACAAATATGAAGCCAATTCCGGCTAACCCTATGCCTACCGAGTCGCGATGGTCGAGGCTAGCCATTGGTACTGCTGTTCGGTTCAACCCGCACAGCTCAGCTTGAAACTATAGCACTATGTGCTATACTAAGAGAAAATAATGGATCGAAAACGAATTTTCAAGACAAAGACCTTCGACCGATGGGCGAAGAAATTACTATCCGACGAAGTGCTGTGTAAGGCAGCACGAGAGATAGAGCAAGGCATTTACGAGGCTGATCTCGGAAGCGGGATCTGCAAAAAGCGAGTTGCAATTGCAGGGAAGGGGAAAAGCGGTGGAACAAGAACACTCGTTGCAAAGGAACATGAAGCAGCGATTTTCTTTTTGCTTGGAAGGGAGAAGAGCGCTCCTGGTTCCGATTTTTCTGATGCCGCAATTGAAACGGCAAAGATTATCGGCACGAGCTTGCAAGCACAACCCTTGACAAAAATTGATGAGATGACAGTAGATGGCAGTTTGAAGGAGATATGTAATGTCAAAACGAAACAGTGAAGATGCCCGCATGCTCCAGGAGCTTTTGGACACGGCTGCGGAATTGAGCTCTTATGGGGTAATGTCCAAGTCTGACATGACTCGTGTTCGCTCTCTTTGTGAACCACCACCGGCTTACACTCCTGATCGTATTGTGGCCATTCGCACTACAGTCGTTAAGGCAAGCCAAGCGGTGTTTGCCTCAATGCTGAACGTCAGCGTATCAACCGTTCAAAAGTGGGAGTCACCTTCTGCAAATAAGAGACCAAGCGGAACGTCAGCCAAGCTATTGCAAATGGTTGAAGCGAAAGGTGTGGACGCACTTTTGGTCTGATCGAACTTACAAAACAAAAGCCACCGTTTCCCATCTTGGGGATCGGTGGCTTTTTTGCGCCTTAACGTTCACTAAAACCGCTGTCGAGCGCCATTCATGTGCGCTTTCAGACAGCCGTTCCCATGTGGGGGAAGATGGCGTTTTTTGTACGGTTCTGCGGGGGGGATTTGGCTAACTTTACTTTTTTGGGGCTTGGGCAAAAATAGCCAATTTCACTCGTCGAGCCGGAGAGTTCTGGGCAGTCCTACCTGCGGACACAAAGAAACCCCGAAGGCCACCCCAAACTGCTCCACTTATGGCCACCCAAACTGCTCCAGGCAGGACGGTCAGATTATGGGGTTTGGGGTCGGTGCTTGGGCTGGCTTTTTAGGTTAATTTCTCCTTGCTGGTGCTTCAAAAATCAG
>CAIQYP010000218.1 GCA_903876045.1 uncultured beta proteobacterium
AGTGACTGTCGATACTCTGCAGCAGCACCATGCGTTCAAACTGCGTGAAGTTAGTGTCGCCCACCAGATCCACTTTGGCTTTGAAAGCGGCATTCGCGGCGGTCGCAACCGTGTGCAGTACTTCTTCGTCGGTAATCGCACTGGCCTTTTCGATCTGCGTATTCAGGTCCAATTCGATCTGCCATTCATCCGCAAGCACTTTTTGCAGACCGGGGATGTCCCACTGCTCTTCCACCGACTCCTGGGGCACAAACATGCGCACCAGATCGTCGAAGCATCCTTCGCGCAGCGAAGCAATCTGTGCGCTCAAATCATTCGCATCCAGAATCGCATTGCGTTGCTGATAAATCACCTTGCGTTGGTCATTGGATACATCGTCATATTCCAGCAACTGTTTGCGCATGTCGAAGTTTCGAGCCTCCACCTTACGCTGAGCGCTCTCGATGCTGCGCGTAACGATACCGGCTTCGATGGCTTCGCCATCGGGCATCTTCAGGCGATCCATAATGGATTTAACGCGGTCGCCGGCAAAAATACGCATCAGCGCATCGTCCAAGCTCAAGTAGAAGCGCGAAGAACCCGGGTCACCCTGGCGACCAGATCGACCACGCAATTGGTTGTCGATACGGCGTGACTCATGGCGCTCCGTGGCAATGATGCGCAAACCACCCAACGCTTTTACGGTCTCGTGGTCACGCGTCCAATCGTCACGGATTTTGGCAATCTCGGTCTGCCTGGCGGCTTCGTCGAGCGACGCATCTGCCTCTATGTCCTCCACAACCTTCTGAATACTGCCGCCTAGCACGATGTCGGTTCCCCGACCGGCCATGTTGGTGGCAATGGTGATCATCTTGGTTCGGCCGGCCTGCGCCACAATATCTGCCTCACGCGCATGTTGCTTGGCATTGAGCACTTGGTGAGGCAGTTTGTCCTTATCCAAAAGCTGGGAGATCACTTCAGAGTTTTCGATCGACGTGGTTCCCACCAACACCGGTTGACCGCGCTCGTAGCATTCGCGGATATCCATGATGGCCGCTTCGTATTTTTCGCGTGTGGTCTTGTAGACGCGGTCCAATTGGTCCTCGCGGCGGCTCTTGCGGTTCGGCGGAATTACCACGGTTTCCAAACCGTAAATTTCCTGGAACTCGTAGGCTTCGGTATCGGCAGTGCCTGTCATGCCGGCCAATTTGCCATAGAGGCGGAAGTAGTTCTGGAAGGTGATGGAGGCCAGTGTCTGGTTCTCGGCTTGAATTTCCACCCCCTCCTTGGCTTCCACTGCTTGGTGCAAACCGTCGCTCCAGCGGCGGCCCGTCATCAGGCGCCCGGTGAATTCATCGACGATCACAATCTCACCCTCTTGCACCACGTAATGCTGATCACGGTGATACAGGTGGTTGGCACGCAACGCGGCATACAGATGGTGCATTAACGTGATGTTGGCTGGGTCGTAGAGGGACGCACCTTCGGCGATCAGACCCAGCCCGGAAAGAATGCGTTCGGCGTTTTCGTGCCCGGCTTCAGTCAGGTAGACCTGATGCGACTTCTCGTCCACCGTAAAGTCACCCGGCTTGGTAATTCCCTCGCCGGTGTGCGGGTCAGCTTCGCCCTCCTGCTTCGTCATCAGGGGCACAACTTTGTTGATGGCGAGGTAAAGGTCGGTATGGTCTTCGGCCTGGCCGCTGATGATCAACGGCGTACGCGCTTCGTCAATCAGAATCGAGTCCACCTCATCAACGATCGCGAAGTTCAACCCACGCTGCACCCTGTCCCCCACCTCGTGCACCATGTTGTCGCGTAGGTAATCGAAACCATACTCGTTATTCGTACCGTAGGTAATGTCGGCGCGGTAAGCAGCCTGCTTATCTTCGCGCGGTGCCTGGGGCAGGTTGATACCTACGTTCAAGCCTAAGAAGTTGTACAGGCGACCCATCCAACGCGCATCGCGACTGGCCAGGTAGTCATTTACCGTGACCACGTGCACGCCCTTGTCTGTAAGAGCGTTCAGGTAAACCGGCAGGGTACTGGTGAGCGTCTTGCCTTCACCGGTTCCCATTTCAGAAATCTTGCCGTAGTGAAGTGACATGCCACCCAGCAATTGCACGTCAAAGTGACGCATCTTCATTACCCGCTTGGAGCCTTCACGTACCACGGCGAAGGCTTCCGGCAAGATGGACTCCAATGCTTCACCATTGGCTACACGGATTTTGAATTCCTGCGTCTTGGCCTTGAGTGCTTCATCAGACAGCTTTTCAAAGTCGGGCTCCAGCGCATTAATGCGTGTGACCACGTTGCGGTATTGCTTGAGCAGACGGTCGTTACGACTTCCGAAGATTTTGGTAAGAATATTGGTGGCCATGCAAGCAAGACTGGCCTGTTTCCCACAGCGGGATAACAGAACAGCGCAGTCCTTTTTCTAATCAAGGTGAAATGAGGGCAATCCGGCAAAAGGCAAGCACCAAAGCACTCGCGGCTTGCGCAGCCTGCTAAAACGCTGATTTTAACGTTTGCCTAGCGTAGCCAGAGAGCTACCCGCGTTGAGAAATTTTTGTGGGTCTTGTGGCACACCTTGCACCAGCACTTCAAAGTGCAAATGGGTACCCGTGGAACGACCGGTATTGCCCACTTCAGCGATCTTTTGACCGCGTTTGATCAGGTCACCCTTCTTGACGAGCACCTTAGAACAATGGGCGTAGCGAGTGATCAGGTCATTGCCATGGTCCACCTCAATCATCTTTCCATACTGGGGGTGAGTCTCCTGCGTCACCACGACGCCACCTGCCGCCGCAAATATCGGCGTTCCCGGTTCAGCTGGAAAATCCAGGCCGGAGTGCAAGGCAGACCTCCCGGTAAATGGATCGATGCGCCATCCAAATGTTGAACCTGGATTCACGTCCTTCACGGGTTGTTCGGTTGGCACCATCATTTTCTTTATCTTTTGCTCAAACAGGCGCGACTCAATCACAGTCATCACATCGGTACGCTGGTTTGTGAGTTGGTCCAGATCAGACAGCGCCGCTTGAAGTTCATCCATAGAGAGGCTGTGCTCGGCAATAAGCACCCCGCCCTGACCCGGTTTAGCCTTGATGTCGGCCGGATTAATACCAGCGAGGCCCGAGACGCGCTCACCCAACGACTCCAGTTGCAATATTTTGGCCTGCATCTCTCCCAAACGCTTGGCCATTACGTCGATGTTCTCGCGCATAAATCGGTCCCGTTGGGCCACTTCATCACGCACTACAAGGCGGACCACGGTGCTGATGACAGGCCACCCTTCACGCGCACCTTTAAGAAACACCCAATGGTACATAGCGGCAGACAACAGCATCAGAGCCAGTGACAAACCCAAAACGACTGCGATCAAACGCAAACCGCTCAACTGAATGGCGCGAACTCGGGAGAAGCGCGCATCCGTGATAATCAATTGCATACCCAATCCTTCAAAGGGGCCATGACCCGCCGCAACTACGCCATTTCGTTGTTACAAGCTACCCAAGACTCCGAAACACTAAACCGGCTGTGCGAGCTTGCCATTGAGTCTGCACAACGTTTGAAATCGATTGAATCCCTGATACCGGGTTCGCTGCGTTCCTGTGTACAAGCTGGACCTATTGAAGGCTCAGTGTGGTGTTTGCTGCTAACCAACAATGCCGCAGCTGCAAAAATAAAACAGCTTCTTCCCGCGCTGGAAGCACATTTGCGTTCCAAGGGTTGGGAGGTTACCGCAATTCGTCTGAAGGTTCAAATGTCGCGCAAACTGCCTTGAGGGCTGAAATGCGGAGAATGGTTATATGGTGCCGCTTGTCGGAATCGAACTGACGACCTACCGCTTACAAGGCGGTTGCTCTACCAACTGAGCTAAAGCGGCACGGGCTGAATTCTAACCCACGTCCCAGTGACAACTTGCCAGCATATAAACGAAATTACTTAACACGTGTCAACGATGGTCGTCCACCACCATTCGGACGAGTTCCATCAGGATTTGTGTTGTCTGATTTTTCAGACGTCACTGTGGTCAGCGTAACCGCTTGAACATCCGTTGCTGGTGCAACCGCTGAACTGGCCAGCAATGGGAAGGCCATGCCTTGCCCATTTTCACGAGCATAGATTGCCAGCACGCGATCTACAGGCACCAGGATGTCACGGGCCACACCACCAAAACGCCCCTTGAACTCAATGAAGTCATTACCCAACTTCAAGGCACTTGTCGCGTCAAAGCTGATGTTAAGGACGATTTCACCATCCTTAACAAATTCATTGGGCACGCGCACACGTTCATCGACCAGTACCGCGATAAACGGTGTAAAGCCATTGTCGGTGCACCACTCATACAAGCCCCGAATCAAGTAGGGGCGTGTGGACTGTGAGTCTTTTGCGTCAATCATTGCCAGTTGGTCTTATTTGCGCATGACCTTTTCAGACGGCGTCAGTGCCTCGATGTAAGCAGGGCGCGAAAATACACGCTCGGCATACTTAAGCAATGGAGCCGCATTCTTGCTCAGGCCAATATTGCGGGTTACAAGGCGGTGATGGTGGCAGCCGACAAATACCAGCGCTTTTTCCCCATGCTGATGACAGCAGCGGGCACGGTCAAGGCTGCGCGCGTGGTGATTTTGGGCGTGGGCGTGGCCGGTTTGCAGGCCATTGCCACTGCCAAACGCCTGGGTGCGGTGATTGAAGCGTCTGACGTGCGCCCCAGCGTTAAGGAGCAAATCGAGTCCCTGGGCGGCAAGTTCATTGAAGTGTCCTACGACACTGCGGAGGAAAAAGAAGCCGCCGTGGGCGTGGGCGGATATGCCCGCCCGATGCCGCAAAGCTGGTTGGATCGGCAAAAAATCGAGGTCGCCAAGCGCGTGGCGCTGGCCGATGTGGTGATTTCCACCGCCCTCATTCCCGGTCGCGCTGCGCCGGTGCTAGTGACCGAGGACATGGTCAAAAGCATGAAGCCTGGCTCGGTCATTGTGGACATTGCCGCAGGCAAGGCCGCTGACGGCGTGGGTGGCAACTGCGTGCTCACCGAGGCCGGCAAAACCGTGGTCAAGCACGGCGTTACCTTGGTGGGCGAGACCAATCTGGCTGCGCTGGTGGCGGCCGATGCGTCGGCCCTGTACGCGCGCAACGTTTTGGATTTCCTCAAACTCGTGCTGACCAAAGACGGCCAATTCACCGTTGACTTGGAAGACGACATCGTCGCCGCCTGCCTGATGACACAGGGCGGCGAAGTCAAACGCAAATAAAGGAC
>CAIQYP010000219.1 GCA_903876045.1 uncultured beta proteobacterium
CTCTAGTGCCCATTTCAGTGGCAGCTGTGGCCTATTCTTCCCCTAAAGGTGCGGCATCGCGCAGCAAACCATCGGGCTCAATCAACACGATGTCGCCCTCGATAAATTCAGGCTCCATGCTGGTGCCCAGCACCTGCAGCGCAAAGGTCAGGCTTTGGTCAATGGCATTTTTAGGCGTAATTCAGTGCCAGGTCAAAGGCGTCGAAATTTCGGAATCGGCGGCTTAAATCCAAACCAGGAAGCTGCCGATTGACGATCAACGGCACCCGCTGCTCGCTGATGCCGCCATGCGAGCGAAGTGGCACTTCCAATGCTGACAGGTCATGACGCGAAGCCGATGTACCTATCACGGTAGATCGCTCGGATACCACCACTAAATCGCCAATGCGGTCTGGAGGCAGTTCGAAGCGAGCGGCTGCTTCACCGCGTGTGAGCACCATTTCAATGCCCTTGTGTACTTTCAAATGCGCACAGGCTTCAGTCGCGTCGATGGAATCAGGCAGATAGACCGTGGCGTAGGAACCCAATGCGCCGTGGTGGACAACATAAGGATCGGTAATAGGCAAAATCACACGCGCTTTGGCATTGCCAAGCCAAGTGTCGAACCAGTCTTGCAGATAAATCACATCGGGCGTGCCATCCATAGCGGCCTTGGCATTCATGCCGTGGTCAGCGGTCAGCGCGATCACGCAACCCAATTCATCGAGTTGAGCGAGGTAGCCATCCATCATGGAGTAGAACGCGTTTGCACCAGGTGTCCCGGGGGCATGTTTGTGTTGCACGTAATCAGTGGTTGACAAATACATTACATCAGGCCGGCGTTGCTGCATCAGTTTGACTCCTGTGGCAAACACAAATTCAGATAGTTCGGCGCTGTATACACTTGGCACGGATTGGCCCGATAGGCTGAGCACATCAGCAATTCCGTTGTCCGCGAGTGTTACCTGATCTGCCTTTTCAGAAGAAAAGCAGATACCTTTCATCCGATGGCCCAGCAGGGCACGCAGTTTATCTTTCGCCGTGATTACCGCCACGGACTTGCCGGCATCTGCCAGCGCGGCCAGAATCGTCGGTGCACGAAGCCATTTGGGGTCGTTCATCATCACTTCCGAATCGGTCGCTGTGTCGTACAAATAGTTTCCACAAATGCCATGTACGCTTGGTGGAACGCCGGTCACGATGGATATGTTGTTGGGATTGGTAAAGCTTGGCACAACGCAATCGGCTACCAGCCCAACACCCTGGATCAACGTGCGTTTTAGCCACGGCATGTGGCCGTTAGCAACGGCCTGTGCCAGGTAGTCGGGCTCACAGCCGTCTACACACACTACGACGGTGGGGCGTGTAGGCAAGAGATAGTTCCTGCCGTTCACGGTCAGAACAGGACTGTTGGAGTCGGGGCGTTTGGTATCGTTCACGGATAAGTCTTCTATAGTGGTTTAGTGGATTTCAAGGAAGGGCCACTTCTGTAAGACACTGCTCCAGAATGTCCAAGGCATCGTCCATTTGTGGCTTTGTAGTTATCAGTGGATGAGTGAGGGTAAGCACATTGCCCAAATTGAAGCGGGTGTCTTACTACTCTCCTGACTTAAACATTCTGGGAAAAGTCGTAGCTAGTTGCCGGTCTTTGATTCGATAGGACATGGCCACTCGTCCCTGCACGCCATCAGTCATTCCTGACTCTTCAAGAAAGTTCGCGTCCAGCATCCGCTTGCGAAAAGCACTTTTGTCCATCGCACGACCGAGCACAACTTCATAGGATTTTTGCAATTGTGGCAACGTAAATGGCTCGCTCAAAAGAAAGGCCGGGAGTGATGTGTATTCCACCTTACTGCGCAGCCTGACGACGGCTGCATTCAGAATCTGTTTGTGATCGAATGCCAGGCGCTTGCGCAAAGCCTCTTCCACGGGAAACCATTGCGATTCCAGAGATGGGGCTGACGTTTCAGCGTCAGCAACTTCTGGTACTTGAATCAGCGCAAAGTATGCGTGCGTTGCGGACCACCCGCGCGGATCCCGGCTCTCGTCTCCCCAACTGCCGAGTTGCTCCAAATAGGGTGTCGTAACACCTGTCTTGGCCTTCAGTTTGCGCACGGCGCACTCAAAGAGCGAACTGTCCTGCTTCACGTCTACAAAACCTCCCGGGAGAGCCCATTGGCCTGGAAAGGGGTCCTGCGGGTCGGATAGCCTGCGCACAAGTAGCACGGTCAGTGTGTCGTTGCGAAGCGCAAATATTGCGACGTCCACGGTTACAAGCGGGCGATCAAAAGTTGCCATGGTAGATGCTGTACCGATTTTTTTCATAAGAGCCCTTGACTTCGTGAATTACGGTTGTACTATACAACTTATAAACGGTTGTACAGTACAACCGTATCCAGGAGTGAGCCATGCTCGGAGTCAAATTCATCAAAGCCCAGCCAACAGTGCACCTGATGCAATTCCGCAAAGGTCGCATAGTCCGGGAGGGCGCCGGACTTTCATTCTTCTACTACGCACCCAGTAGTTCGGTGGTCGCTGTTCCCATCGCCAGTCAGGACAGCGGGTTCATGCTGGAACTGGTGACAGCAGATTTTCAGAACGTCACGGTCCAGGGCCAGGTGAGTTTTCGGGTTAGTAACCCTCAATGCATTGCGGCCTTAATGGACTTCTCGTTGCAGCCCAACGGCGAGGGCTACGCCTCCCAAGATCCCCAACTGCTGACCGAGCGGGTTGCCATGCAGGTCAAAGTCATTGTTCAGCAAGCCGTGCAGGCTTTGGATCTGAAGGCGGCCCTCAAGGCCTCCGCCGCAATTGCCCGTGCCGCACAAGAGCAGTTAGGAAATCAAACGGAAATTGCGGCTCTGGGGCTGCAGATTCTGGGCGTTGCTATCGTTGCCATCAAGCCGGTGCCTGATATTGCACGGGCACTGGAAGCCACTGCCAGGGAATCCAACTTGAAGGCTGCAGATGACGCCATCTACCTTCGCCGCATGGCCTCAGTCCAGAACGAACGCGCCATTCGACAAAATGAGCTGGATACCGAAATTGCCGTGGAACAAAAGAAGCGCCAGATCCAGGAAACGCAAATGGAGGCCAAAGCTGTCGTCATGCGCCGGCAAAACGAACTGCGCGGTGAGCAAATGTCTTCGGATATTGAGTTGGAGCAGCGGCGCAAGGACCTTGTGCTGGGTCAGGCCGACAATATCCGCCAACTTGCGGAAGCAGAGGCGCACAAGGTGAGCAGCCTGATGCAAGCCTTTGACAAAGTGGATCCGCGGGTGGTACAGGCTCTCGCTGCGACCGGCATGCAGCCGGGTCAGCTGATAGCCCAGGCGTTTGGCAACATCGCCCAAAATGCCGAACGCATTGGGCAGCTCAATGTCTCCCCCGAGTTGCTGAATTCCCTGATGCAGGGGATGTCGCCAAAACTTGGCATCGCGCGCAAAGGTGAAGTATGAGCAACACAGTTCCAATGGCCCGGCCTGGCGGGGTCGAGCGCAAGGTAGTGCTGATAACGCGCCGCACGCGACTGGAGGAACTGGTCGCACGGCACAACACGCTTGCACAGGCGAAGTTCTATATCGAGCACCTGGGTGCTGAATTTGGCGACTACCTGATGGAAAACGAAGCCTACTCCCACAGTCTGCGCGTCGCCGTTCAGACCCTGCAGGAGTGGGGTCGATACCAGATGCTGGATCGCTCCATGCTTTCCAACTTCGTATTCTCTGCGTCTGACATCGTGGTTGCACTCGGCCAGGACGGACTCGTTGCCAACATCCTCAAGTATTTGAATGGTCAACCCCTCGTGGGCATCAACCCGGAGCAGGGTCGATGGGATGGCATCCTGTTGCCGTTTGAGGCCAAAGATTTGCGTCGGGTGTTGCCCGAGGTGGCAGCAGATCGGCGCGGCATCAAGTCTGTGACCATGGCAAAGGCAACGTTGTCAGATGGACAGTCTCTCGTAGCAGTCAATGACCTGTTCATTGGTCCACGTAGCCACTCATCTGCACTGTACGAAATTAGTTACGACGGAAAAACAGAATTTCAGTCCTCATCAGGGTTAATTGTGTCGACCGGGCTGGGATCAACGGCCTGGATAAAAAGTGTCGTAACCGGGTCTTTGGCAATTGCCCGCTCCATGGGGATGGCCAATCAGAAAAGTGATCGCTATCGGTATGAACCGATGCCCTGGGATTCTCCGACACTCGAGTTTGCAGTGCGAGAACCCTTTCCCAGCCGGACCTCAAAGGCATCACTGATATACGGCCAATTTGGAAGCAATGAGCCTTTGCGAATTCGATCGCGCATGCCTGAAGCCGGTGTAATTTTTTCAGACGGCATCGAATCAGACTTCCTTCGCTTCACCGCTGGAATGGAGGCAATAGTGTCGATCTCTCCAGTGCAAGGGCGACTAGTTTATTGATTGACCTGAAACCTAGGTTGCCCAATCTCCTGCCCCTCTCCACTTGTTGCGTCTGTCTTGAACCAAGGCCCCTTCCCTCCACCGGAGTTACCCAGCTTCGTCAGTACTACGGACCTATCCACCACCCCACGAAGCCTGGCCTGTCTGCCACCGGCATCCAGTCATTGACCTGCAGCAGGGATGCTAACCAACTTAGCGATAACACAAAAAGTACTGCTGAGTGGTGGTATTTCGTACTGTGCTTCCCGTCGATGGTGCGGAGATAAATCAATAAGCAAAATGTTGACCTGCATCAGGTTGTTTAACCATTGAGGTCATTGTCAGAATCTCATTGACATGAGATCCTGCTTGCTTGGGCCGCAAGTGCAGAACGGGATATCACTAAGTGGATTCGCACCGCTTTTGAAAACATCAAGAACACTTAGGCCAGGTGACGATTTTGATTCCCTAGGTAGGGTCCCACTTTGCACACGATGAAAAGAATAATTCTCGCCAGTTTTCAGTCTAGCTCGCTAAAGACACGAGTTACTCTGTTCACGTTGGCGATTTTCATTAGCAGCATATGGACCTTGGCCATTTATGCGAGTCATACATTGCGCCAGGACATGCAACGACTTCTCGGCGAGCAACAATTCTCGTCGGTTTCACTCCTTGCAAAAGAAGTCAACCAGCAGTTGAACGAGCGTTTTAGTGCCCTGAAAGTTGTCGCTGGGCAACTTGCGCCTGCCGTGATCGCTGACGTCGGTGCGGCACAAAGTTTTCTGGATTCAAATCTGACTTTGCAAGGGCATTTCAACGGCGGAATTACGATTTTGCGCCAAGACGGCACCGCGATCGCGGATGTTCCTCGGACGGCTGGACGCGTCGGTATTAACTTTGGTGATACGGAGGTCACCGCTTCGGCGCTTCGGGGCCTGGCCAACATCAGCCGTCCGATGATGGGCAAGTCGACCAAAGCACCACTGATCGTGATGTCGGTCCCGATTCATGCGTCCGACGGCCACGTGATTGGTGCCATATCAGGCGTGATCAATCTGGGCCAGCCCAACTTTCTGGATTTGGTGACTGACAGCAGATACGGCAAGACAGGAGGGTATCTACTTGATGCACCGCAGTACCGGGTCATTGTCACTGCGACTGACAAGTCCCGCGTCATGGCACCGCTGCCGCCCCCAGGCATCAATCCCCTGATCGATCGTTTTGTTGATGGCTATGACGGCTACATCGTGGGAAACAGTCCCTTAGGGGTGGAGGTTCTGGCATCAGCCAAACGCGTGCCAGTCACTGGTTGGTACTTGGTGGCCCAACTGCCCACTAACGAGGCATTTGCACCGATCGTTGACATGCAGAAACGGATGTTGGCGGCAACCATCCTTCTTACTTCGTTGGCAGCCGGATTGACATGGTGGATGTTAAGACGCGAACTCTCGCCCCTGTTCACAGCGGTAAAGGCGCTCGCATCTGCTGCAGGAGGCAGCGAGCGTGTGGAACCCTTACCTATCTCTCGGCAAGATGAAATTGGTGAGCTCATCGCGAGCTTCAACCGATTACTTCAAAAACTAGACGATCGCGAATCCGCCCTGCGTGACAGCGAGGAGCGACATCGAACTCTCGTGGAATGGTCGCCAGAGGCCATCGCTGTTTATCGTAAAGGTCGACTGGTCTATGCTAATCCAGTAGCCATCAAGTTGTTCGGCTCGCAAGGTCGCGGCGAGCTATTGGGCAGGGAAGTAATGGAGTTCGTGCATCCGGACTTCCGACAGAAAGTGGCTGCAGTGATGGAGTCCGCAACCGGGGCCAATCTCATGCCCACAGCCCTCGAGGGTAAATTCTGCAAATTGGATGGAACCGCAATGGACTTGGAGATTCAAAGTCGATTGATCATCTTTGACGGTTCGAGCGGTATCTATTTGGCGATGCGCGATGTTACGGCCAGCAAGCAGGCAAAACGCGAAATTGAAACGCTTGCCTTCTTCGATACGCTCACTGGTTTGCCCAATCGGCGACTTCTGATTGACCGACTGGAACAAGCCCTTGCGGCCAGTTCTCGCCACAATCGCGATGGCGCACTACTCTTTATCGACTTAGACAACTTTAAAAACCTGAACGACACGTTAGGGCACGATCAAGGCGATATTTTGTTGCAACAGGTGGGCCGCCGCTTGAGCGAATGTATGCGAGAGGGCGATACTGTCGCCCGCTTTGGCGGCGATGAATTTGTAGTAATTCTGGAAGATCTCAGCGAAAACGCCGAGGACGCCGCTGCGCAAGCTGAAGTTGTAGGAGAAAAGATTCGCACGTCTCTGGGACAAACCTATCAACTTCCTGCGCGTGAGTACCACACCACGCCCAGTATTGGAATAACACTTTTCAGTGACCATGAGGAAACGGTCGCGGAGTTGCTGCGTCGCGCCGATTTGGCGATGTACCAAGCAAAGGAAGCTGGTCGCAACATGCTCAGATTCTTTGATCCAGCCATGCAAGCCGTCATTTCGGCGCGCCAGGACCTTCAAAACGATCTCTACACGGGGATCGCCGAGAATCAGTTCTGTCTTTACTACCAGCCTCAAGTCACAGGGGAGCAGCACTTGATCGGTGCCGAAGCACTTCTGCGTTGGCAGCATCCGCTAAAAGGGAATATCCCCCCAAGCGACTTCATTGCGCTGGCGGAGACATCAGGACTGATTGTTCCGATTGGTAAATGGGTGCTTGAGACGGCTTGTCTCCAGTTAGCGACATGGGCCATTCAGGAAGGAAGGGATCACTTGACCATTTCCGTGAACGTTAGCGCCCGTCAATTTCATCAGGAAGACTTTGTTGACATGGTTATTGATGTCCTTAAAACAACCGGGGCGAGACCTCATCGACTCAAGTTGGAGTTGACGGAGAGCCTGCTGGCCACTGATGTTGCTAGCCTCATCCACAAGATGAATGAGCTTAAGTCAGTTGGGGTGGGATTTTCAATGGACGATTTCGGTACAGGCTACTCTTCGCTTTCCTATTTGAAGCTGCTTCCTCTGGATCAACTCAAGATAGATCAGAGCTTTGTCAGAGACATACTGATAGACCCCAACGATGCTGCGATCGCCAAAATGGTCATCGTATTGGCAGAGAGCTTGGGGTTGGCTGTAATAGCTGAGGGCGTAGAAACACAAGCGCAGAGGCGCGTTCTAGCTGATCAAGGTTGCGATACTTACCAAGGTTATCTTTTCGGCCGACCAGTGCCCATCGGTGAGTTTGAAACCATCTGTGGCTCGCTGCAGACCATGATATTTTGAAGAGAAGGGTGCAACCATTGTCCAGTTATGAATTTCTCAGGATGTATTTAGAATGGATGTCTGAACCAAAAAGCACGATTTCACCTTTGTCTCGTTTAACGTATGGCATCGATAGTTGAAGCATTCTTGAATAGTAGTTATGTGGCACTCAACGGCTTACGAATTAGAAGGTGAATTGTTGCTGCAAATATCCGGGGTAAACAAAGTCATCGATCTGAATCCGCGTCGAAGTAGATAAATCAACAGGCACTGAAGTAGAAAATCCATGTTTTGGTTCGGAAAGAATAAGACCCAAAGTAGAGAACCGGTGGTGGCAAGCCGGGTTTCGGTAGTCACGCCCGCCGCATCGGTTGTCCATCGCGATCTAGTGAGGATGAAACTTAGAAAAGTTCTGAAAGCGTATGGCGTGCCTCCCCATTGGGTTACCTGCGAGGTGGTGCCGGTGGAAGCATCAGCGGGGATACTGCGCTTTCAGCTAATTCTTACTATGACAAAGTGGAATGCGCAGTTGTTGCGGTACACCTTGACGCTGCAACAAAAATTGCTGCTATCTATTGAAGAATATCTGCCGAAATCTGATCGGACTGAATTTAGGGTGAGTTGGACGTTTGCTCCGTCGTGCAATCCCCCAGAGCTGGAAATTACCAATTCCGCCAGTTGGGTGGAGTCCGAACCAGCTGGTGATGGACTGAGCAAACTATTCGATCGCAGAAAGGCACCTCGCTCACCAAGTCGTTCGAGCCAGTTACCTGGGCGCGGTGAATTGAAGGGACACGACAATGGCGATCAGGAAGATGAAGATTTTGCCAAGACTGCCATCTCCCCCCTTCGTTAGGCCGATCCCGCACCCGCAAACCTGCGCATCACCATGGCAATGGCATTGCTGGTGCATTTGATAGCACCAGTCGCGATTCGGGAAATGGCTGACAGAACAATATTTCGAAACATTTAGTTACGTGCTGATTCGGTATCCCCGGGCATACCAATTCACAATGTAAAAAAATGCTGGATTCTGTAACCCTCTCGGAATAAGTTACGGTTATCCTTGTTGAACATCCAAGGGCATCTCGCAAGGCGAGTAGCTCTCGTTCATGCGAGGTCTTTTGTGAATGTTCAGCTCAAAATCGGTCGGATTCTTCAGCACGGGCAAAGCGCAGCTTGGTCGGGCCACGACCGCCGGGCTAGTGGCCTATGACGGACAAGCTGGATAGCCGGCCTATACCGGTTCTAACAAATTTGGTTAGTCCAATTTCTGGAGCACCAAAGTACAAAGTTCTGCTCGTTCACGAGTCGCACCACTTACTGGAAATTATGCAGCGCAGCATGATGGGTGACTTTGAAGTGCGCACCGCGAGCAATGCCGAAGACGGATGGCACGCAATGCTTACCGATCAAACTATTCGTGGCGTCGCCGCGAGCCTGGCGGTACTGGAAATTGATGGCTACGGATTGCTCCAGCGCATTCGGCGCTCCAAAGTGTCGCGCATCAACAGTGCACCGGTTTTGGTTATCGCGGATGACGATAAATCTATTGGCGACCTTGCAACATCCATTGGAGCTTCGGGGTTCACGCCGCTCGATGATCTTGGGGGAATGAAGGATCGGCTTAAGCGATTGATCGAACCAGACACCTTGGTGAAGTCGGCTGAAATCGTTCGCGCCCAAACGGCCAAGGCGGTAGATCTGCCCCTTCCCATGGATGAGGTCTCGCAAATAATGCCTGAGCTTGCTGGCTTTCGTGTCAAGCTTGTTTCACGCGCTCACAAGTCCGCATCCAAATCCCTGATTTCCCCTTCTACCTCAGTTAACCCGTCCGATCCCATCCCAGAAAAGGAGAACTCCATGTCACGACTTGACAGTTTGAACAAAGTACTTAAGGCTCTGCAAAGCTCTTCACCTGGCGTTGAAGCAAGCGCACTGATTTCAACAGACGGCCTGATGATTGCCAGTGTATTGGCCAAAGAAATGGATGAGACCCGAGTGGCGGCTATGACAGCTACGCTGCTGAATCTTGGCACGCGTGCTGCGACCGAATTGCGTCGTGGCGAAGTCTCTGAAGTCATTGTCCGCGGAGACCAGGGCTATGCCGTGATGCTAAGCGCCGGACGCGGCGCCTTGCTGCTTGTGCTGGCAAATGAAGGTACCCCGCTGGGCTTGATATTTTTTGACATGCGTGAGGCGGTCAAGGAAATCAAAAACGTTCTGTGATTGTTGGCAATTGAGGCGATGAAATGACGCCACGACAATTTTCCCCAACAACGACACGAGGAGCGATGCATGCCCAATACGATTTTGTATGACGATGGCACTCACAGAAATGTGATGCTGGAAGATTTCGATGCTGGTGGATTCGCCGTTCAAGCCAATCAGCATGTGATCGTGCATGGCAAGGAAGGCATGATTCTGGATCCTGGTGGCCATAAAGTTTACAACCGCGTTCTAACGGCCACTTTCGGCATTTTGGGTGGTGCCCAGTTGCGCCATATCTTCCTGTCTCATCAAGACCCGGATATTGTGGCCGCCGTCAACGGCTGGTTGATGACCACCGATGCCGACGCCCATTTGTCACAACTCTGGACTCGCTTTGTGGCGCATTTTGGCTTGGACCACTTGGTTGAAGATCGACTTAAGGCCATCCCGGATTCCGGAAAGTTGCTGAATTTGGGCGGCGTCAATCTACCCGTAATTCCGGCACACTTCCTGCACAGCGAGGGCAACTTTCAGCTCTATGATCCAGTTTCCAAGATTCTCTATACAGGTGACTTGGGCGCCTCTCTCGGTGCACCCTACCTTCAAGTGGAAGACTTCGACCAGCACCTGCGTTACATGGAAGGCTTTCACCGCCGAATCATGGCGTCCAATCGAGTGATGGTGGCCTGGGCCAACATGGTCAGTCCGCTAGACATCGAGATGATCGTGCCGCAGCATGGCGCATATTTCAAGGGCAAAGACATGGTCGACCGATTCATTCGCTGGTGCTCCGGTTTGCAGTGTGGAGTAGATCTTATTGTGCCAACATTCAAATTGCCCGTTGCTTGAAAGTGTTTCGGTATGAATGAAATAGCGCGGTCAGATGGGGTTCCCGAGCACCCGGTCTTGGGAGAAAACTTGCATGGTGGTCTCCTTGTGGCGGTTATTGTGGTCGGCGTCCTCATGGCCGCTGCGGCAACTTGGTTGGCTCTAGACGATACGCAGGCAAATCCTACTTCCACTATCTCGCAAGCTTTACCAACAAATATACCAAATACGCCTGCAACTGTTACGGCAATGCCGGCCAATGAAACTCAATCGTCAAACAATGCAAAGCCGACGTGTCCGGAAATAGTATCGATATTCTTTCCGATAGGCGCCACTGTGCCACAGGCCCGCAGCGACACGTCTGAGCTTGATTCGATCGTTAATTGGGCCAAGTTGAACCCGGAAGCCAAGATCGCCGTGCAAGGATATGCCGATATGGTGGGACTGGACCAGACGAACCTCTTGCTGAGTTACGAGCGTGCAAAAACTGTTTCGTCGTTCTTGGTCAGTCGTGGCGTAGTGCTGCAGCAGATTCAAATTGCGGCAGCTGGAAGTCACTCGCTGGTTGAGGGCTCACCTGGTGATGCGCAGGTTAATCGGCGCGTCACCATTCAAATTAGCAACCCCGAAGTTTGTATAACTACAACCAAATGAAACAATGATTTTAATGATTTCACTATTGGGACTGGGTGCAGCTTTGCTGCTATTGATCGCAGGCTATCTGCTGGGTGCGCGCGAAGGTAACAAGGCTCGCGAGAGCCTTAGGCTTTTGAATCGGGGCTTTGCCAAAGAGATTGTTCAACTGCGCATCAAGGTCGCAACGCCCAAAGACAACAAAGATAATAACGAGACTCTTCGGGCTGCTTTGCAGGAAATATTGTCGCCCCTAGTGACTCGTGAAAGGCTTTCCTATGAAATGTCGCGTTTGGAAAGTGGCGCGGGCCAACAAAGAAACCTGGCCTCGGTACTGGATCAAATGGCTGACAAAGGGAATTTTTCTTCCGTACTGCTGAGCGATGCGCAGGGCTGGCGAATTGCGGCCAGCACCGCCACAACGGACCCAGAAAGGCTAGGTGCTACGGCGTCGCTTCTGCTATTGCTGGCCGACCGCATTGCGCGTGACGGATCACCGGCACCTCTGTCTTTGATGTTATACGACACTGGCAATACCACGACGCTGTGTCGTTTGTTCTCTGTTAACAATCAGCGCATGACCTTGACGGTGGTAGCGAACGGTTCAGAACTCACCCCGGCTGCTATTGATCCCGCATTGGTCAAGCTCAATGCCATGTTGATCAGCAGCGAATCGTGAATTTCCGTTGAGCACTGTTGTGACTCGAAGGGCAGCCAGGTGTGCAGCGCCGCATGTGCTGTGGGCCTGACTTAGAGATGGACCCCGCGAAGGACCGGAAATGGTACCTGACCGGACCGTGGTTGGAAGCCGTCAACTGACTCCTGACTGTCCAAAGCGTAATTCCCTAGTGCGTCACGTCAAAGTCAAGCGCAACGTTGATTGATTTTGAACCTAACTGTGTCAATGCCCGGTGGACTTTAAGGCGTCGATTCCGCTAGCCTGGGCCAACAGCCAGTTCTTGAAATCGGTCACACGCTCAGGCACGGGTGACTGCC
Source organism: uncultured beta proteobacterium (assembly GCA_903876045.1). Lineage (GTDB taxonomy): Bacteria > Pseudomonadota > Gammaproteobacteria > Burkholderiales > Burkholderiaceae_C > Allorhodoferax. The sequence continues at coordinate 12,328 of CAIQYP010000219.1, forward strand.
GCGTGGGGACCACAAACCAGTAGCCAAAGGGCCCTTCCACCTGCAGAGCGTTGTGCCGCAGCAGTTCGCCCGATTGCAACTCGCGCACCACCATGGCCTCGTCCACCACCACCACACCGGCGCCGGCAATGGCAGCACTGATGGCCTGGTCGAGCGTACTGAAAGTTAAGCCCGGTTTGGCATCGAGTTCGCGCGGCCCGTGCTGGGCGATCCACTGCTCCCAGACCGGCAGGCGTTGGCCACCGTCCAGTACATGCAACAAGGTTGCACGGGGCAGCGCAGGCGGCTGCCCTTTTTTCCAAAGTACCGGGCTGCTGACCATCACGTGACGCTCATGGAGCACTGGCTCACAGGTGACCTTGGGCCAGGCCTGGCTGTCAAACACGATAAGGCAATCCAATGCACGGGTCTCGCGCATGGAGCCGATGCGATCGGTGGTGACGGACAAATCGATATGGGGATAACGATTCCGAAAGTCTGAAAGGCGTGGTGCCAGCCAACGCGTGGCAAACGTGGGCGGCACATTGACCGCAAGCACCTGGCGCCTGTGCTTGCCGGCCGCCTTATTAACGGCCACCTCCATCTCGGCAAACAGGCGTTGCAGGCTCTCGGCCAGTTCCCGTCCGGCATCCGTTAATTCCACTGCCTGGTGTACCCGCAGAAAGAGCGGCAAACCCAGGGCGGTTTCAAGCTGTTTGATCTGACGGCTGATGGCCCCCTGCGTGACGTGCAGTTCTTCACCCGCCAAGGTAAAGCTGCCCTGGCGTGCAGCGACGGAAAAGGCCTTGAGCGCGTTGAGCGGAGGCAGGCGCTTCACCGCGAATGCCTCACAAAACCCATACCGATTGATCGGCCACCGCCTGAAGTTGCTTCTTGCTGACCAACTTGGGAGCGATTTCGGCCAGGGGGCGCAACACAAAGGCGCGCAGCCACATGCGCGGGTGCGGAATCACCAGTTCGGTGTCATTGAATTCCAATTGGTCGTAGATCAGGATGTCCAGGTCCAGGGTGCGCGGTGCATTGCGAAATGGACGGCGACGGCCTGCTGCGTCTTCTATGGTGTGGAGTTGCGCCAACAGTGCATGTGGCTTGAGCCGGGTCTGTACTTCGGCCACTGCGTTCACATAGTCGTCACCCCCGGCGTCCACCGGTGCGCTTCCGTAAAGAGAGGATTGCCGCGTTAGCGCCACCCCATCCAGATCGGCAATCGCATTCAGCGCCTGCAAAACCGTGGCGCGCGAATCACCCAGATTGGCACCCAGGCCGATATAGGCAATAACCGGCTCACGCATCGCCGAATCAGCCCTCAGAGCCGCCTGCTTGAGCGCCTTCACCGCCGCCACCGGGACGACGGCGACGACGGCGCTTGCGTGGTGCATCGTCGCTTGCTTCCGTCGGCGCTTGTGCTGCGCCACCTGTTGTGCCCGCGTCTGCAGGGGCACCGGCATCACGTGCCGGTTTGTCACGCACTGGCGCGGGAGCGCGGTGCACGCGCGGGGTCTTGGGGCGCGCCTGTTGCTCGGCACGCACCTGGTCGATCATGTCCTGGCGCAGATTGTCGTCGGCCATGCTGAATTCCTGCCACCAATCGGCCAGCACTTCTTCAATTTCACCGGCATCGGCACGCAGGCGCATGAAGTCAAAGGCGGCGCGAAAACGCGGCTGATCCACCATGCCAAACGGGGTGCTGCCCACGCGCTTGTCAAAGCGTGGTTGCATCAGCCAGATTTCGCGCATGTCACCAGCCAGGCGGCCACGGCCTGATACGTCGCCAATGCGGGCGTTGAACACGTCCTCAATCGCATCCTGCAGCGCAGGGTGGCTGTGCTGACGTTCGTCTATGCGCCGGGCCCAGCCATCACGCACATCAGCCCACAGCACGCAGGCCAATAGAAAACTGGGCGCCACCGGCTTACCTTCGCCAACGCGGCGGTCCGTGTCCTTTAATGCGGCATTGACAAAAGGTTGCTCAGCGCGCTCCACCACTACATCCAAAAGCGGGTAGATGCCAGTGCTCATGCCCAACGCTTTGAGTTGCGCGATGGAAGCCAGCGCATGGCCGGTCTGCAAGAGCTTCAGCATTTCGTCAAACAAACGGCTTTGCGGCACATCGTTGAGCAGCGCTTGCGACTTGATCAGAGGGGCCGCCGTTTTGGCTTCCAACTTAAAGCCCAGGCCGTTGAGCTTGGCAGCAAAGCGCACAGCGCGGATGATGCGCACCGGGTCTTCGCGATAGCGCGCGGTGGCGTCGCCAATCATGCGCAGGGTGTGGTTCTTGGCGTCCTTCAGTCCATGGTGGTAATCGACCACGATTTGTGTCTCGGGGTCGTAATACATGGCGTTGATGGTGAAGTCGCGGCGTACTGCGTCTTCTTCCATCGGGCCCCAGACGTTGTCACGTAAAACGCGCCCGCTGGAATCCACCGCATGCTTCAAGTTAGCCAACTCGCTCTTGCTGGTTTTCTCGTTGCCCGCCACCTGCTCGGCAGCGGCATTGTCCAGATAGGCGCGGAAGGTGGAGACTTCAATCACCTCGTTTTCGCGGCCACGGCCATAAACCACATGGACGATGCGAAAGCGCCGCCCGATGATGAAGGCGCGGCGGAACAGGCCCTTGACCTGCTCGGGCGTGGCGTTGGTGGCCACGTCAAAGTCCTTGGGCCGCAGGCCCAGCAGCAGGTCGCGCACGGCACCGCCGACGATATAGGCTTCAAAGCCCGCAGCTTTCAGGGTGCGCACCACATTGGCGGCGCGTTCGTCCACCAACGTGGGGTCTATGCCGTGGGTGCTGGCAGGCACGTCCATGCGCTTGCCAAACTTCGGCGGAGCGGTGCGCGAAGTCACGCCAGCCTTGCCCAACAGTTTGTCGATAAATTTTTTAATCAAGTCGTTATTCCTAGCTAACTGAGGTTTGCCGGATTCAGGCAAACAGGCTGAGTATGCGCCATTGACACGGCATCAGCCGCACCAACGGGCGGCAATAACTCAGCCGCCAGCGCGCAGCGCATCCAGCGCTTGTGCATGCAGTTCGGGCGTTGCCGCTGCCACCACGCGTCCATCGGAGCCGACACCCAGTTTTTGACCACTCCAATCGGTCATCACCCCTCCGGCAGATTGCACCAGAGTTACCACCGACAAATAGTCGTACGGTTGCAGGCCAGACTCGACCACCAAATCGATGCTGCCGCCAGCGAGCTGAGCATAAATATAGCAATCGCCTCCGAAACGACGGAAGGCGCAGCGCCGGCTCAGCGCGTCATAAAGGGCCCATTCCTGGGCTGAGAATATGTCCGGGGACGTGGTGTAAACGCGCGCCTGCGCCAAATCCCGGCATGCGCTCACGTGCACATTTCTTCCATTGCATTGCGCCGGGCTGCCTAGTTCGGCAAGCCAGCGCTCACCCAACATGGGCATGTCTACCAGGCCCAGAACCGGCACCCCTTTGTGCAACAGGGCGACCAGCGTGCCCCACAGGGGTGAACCGGAAATGTAGCTCTTGGTGCCGTCGATGGGATCCAGAACCCATAGGTAGTCCGCATCCATGCGCTCGCGCCCATGCTCTTCGCCAAATATTCCGTGCTGTGGCAGTTGTGCATTGATCAGGGTCCGCATACTGGTCTCGGCATTGCGATCGGCAATCGTCACGGGACTGTCGTCGGCTTTGGCCGTAACAGCCAGACTGGTTCGGAACAAGGGAACCGTTTGCGCGCGCGCGGCATCCGCCAAAGCGTGTGCCATATCCATCCACGGGCCACTGTCTGCGTTAAAAGATTGAGTCATGTTGATTTGATGCACTAACTAAAAAAATGAAAACCTTGGGTTGATACGCTCAATCGCCCGGCGTTTCTGCAATATCGATGCGTACGCCGGCATTCTTGCAAAGCTCTACCAATGCTCGGGGCGGGTTGCCATCGGTAAACAATACATCCACATCATCCAGCGTGCCCACCTTCATGGGCGCTTCCCGGCCAAACTTTGACTGGTCTGCCAGCACCCACACTTGCTCTGCCTGCTGCATGAGGGCGCGGGAGAATTCAGCCTCAGCCAGATGAAAGTCGGTCAACTCACCCTGGTCATTGATACCGCCAATGGAAAGAATGGCGACCTTTGCCTTGAACTGACGCACGAAAGCGAGCGCAGAACTGCCAAATGCGGCCGCATCATCGGACCGGAGTTCGCCGCCTGCCAGAAACACCCGATTGCCTTCGCGCGCAACCAACTGGCGGGCAATTTCAATGGAATTGGTTACGACCAGTAGATTGGAGCGCACGCTCAGCGCATGCGCCACACAGGCCGTACTGGAACCGGTATCGATCATCAGGGAATCACCGTCCCTGATCTGAGCTGCCACACTGTTGCCGATTCTCATCTTGGCGACGCGGTTGAGTTGCATGCGTGATTGAAAAGGCGGCTCACCGATTCGCTCCGGCAACATCACGCCACCATGAAACTTGGTGACCACGCCCTCATTGACGAGTGGCTTCAAGTTACGGCGAATGGTTTCGGTGGTTACATCCAAGGCCAGGGCCAAGTCACCAATGGAGCAACTGCCCTTTTCCTGCACCACGCGCATGATGTCCGATTGCCGTTTGTCCAAAAACAGCTTTTGGTCTGTCGCCATGAAAATTGAGTGCTGGGTGTATCGATTGGGGATCCCAGTATAGGCGAGCCCTTAGCTCTTAACTCGCGTCATCAGGGGGTCGTACAGAGGTCCCAAATGGATTTCACAGGGTACGCGCACCATGGCCACCTCAAGCTCGTACTTTCCCGCGAGCAGGTATTCGGGCGTGACACCGTCTTTGTCACGCACATAGCCGTAGCCGATCGGTTTTTTGACGGTATGGCCGTGACCACCACTGCTCAACCAGCCCACGCGCACACCATCCCGGTAAATGGTTTCACGCCCGAGCAGAACAACATGGGAATCGTCTACCGTAAAGCAGCACATGGATTTTTTGAGCGGCTGTTGCTTCTGCGCCAGAAGCGCCTCGCGACCCAGGAACGGCGTGGGCTTCTGAAGCTTGACGGCCCAACTCAGGCCCGCTTCCAGCGGAGTATGGTCAGGCCCTATGTCTGATCCCCAGGCACGGTAGCCTTTTTCAAGGCGCAGTGTTTCAATGGCGCGGTAACCGGCATTGGCAATACCGAACTCAGCCCCTGCTGCCATCAACGCCTCATAGACGTTGACCGCAAATTCGGTTGGGATATGCAGTTCCCAGCCCAACTCGCCTACATAGGTCACGCGCAATGCCAACACCGGCGCGCCTGCCACGCCCACTTCCCGCACGGTGCCAAACGGAAATCCTTGATTGGACAGGTCGTCACTACACACCTTGGACAAAACATCACGGGCACGCGGCCCCATCAAACTCAAGACGGCGTAACCCGAGGTCACATCGACCAGATTCGCATCAAGCCCTTGAGGAATGTTGCGACGGATCCAATCAAAATCGTGGGTGGCAAAACCGGTGCCAGTCACGAGGTAAAACTTGTCTTGCGCCAGACGTGCCACCGTCAAATCGCACTCAATGCCGCCCTTTTTGTTCAGCATCTGCGTATAGATCAGGCTTCCAACGGGCTTGGCCACGTTGTTGGAACAAATCCATTCCAGCGCCGCTTCGGCATCCCGGCCAACCATCTGGAATTTCGCAAAAGATGATTGGTCGAACAGGGCAACACGCTCACGCACCGCCGTGTGCTCCTGCGCCACGCGATCAAACCAGTTGGGGCGCTCGAAGGTATACACATCGACCGGCTGCTCGCCATCGGTGGCAAACCAGTTGGGGCGCTCCCATCCCAGTTTTTCACCAAAACAGGCGCCCTGTCGTTGCAGGCGGTCATACAGCGGCGAGCGCCGGCACGGGCGTCCGCTCTGGTTTTCTTCGTGCGGCCACGCGATGGTGTAGTGCTTGGCGTACATCTCCAGCGTGCGCTTGCGGACCCAGGACACGTCAAAATGCGGACGCCCAAAGCGCCGGATATCCACCGGCCAGACATCGAACGGCGGCTCGCCTTTCACCACCCATTCGGCCAGCACCATGCCGGCACCGCCACCAGATGCGATGCCAAACGCATTGAAGCCTGCGCCAACAAAAAAGTTATCCAATTCCGGTGCCAGACCCAGAATGAAATTGCCGTCCGGCGTGAAGCTTTCGGGGCCGTTAATCAACTCCTTGACGCCTGCGGTCTGCAAGGCGGGTACGCGTGCCATGGCCAAGTCCACAATTTGCTGGAAGTGGTCAAAGTCCGGTTGCAAAAGCTGGAAATTGAAATTCTTGGGGAACCCATTGATGGCCCAGGGAACCGGGTTGGGTTCATAGCCGCCCATCACCAGCCCACCTACATCTTCCTTGTAATAGGTCAAGCGGTCGGGATCTCGCAGGGTCGGCAAATCGCGCGTCACACCGGGAATTTGCGCCGTCACCATGTATTGGTGTTCAACCGATACCAAGGGCACGTTCACCCCCGCCATACGGCCGAGTTCGCGCGCCCACTGGCCTGCGCAGTTGACCACCGCGTCGCAAGCAATGCGGCCCTTGCTCGTCAGCACGGCTTTGACCTTGCGGCCTTCCAATTCGAGGCCCGTGACTTCGGTGTCTTCAAAGAAACGCACGCCCTGCATGCGCGCGCCTTTGGCCAGCGAGGCCGTGATGTCGGATGGATTCGCCTGGCCATCGGTCGGAAGGAAGGCCGCACCCAGAACGTCCGACACATCCATCAGGGGCCACAGGCCCTGCGCCTCTTTGGCGCTAAGCAACTGCATCTCCAGGCCAAAGGATCGCGCTGTGGTAGCCTGGCGTTTGACTTCGGTCCAGCGCGCCTCGGTGCAGGCCAGGCGCAGGCCACCATTCATCTTCCAGCCCGTGGCCAAACCTGTTTCCTTCTCCAGCTTGCTATACAACTCCACCGAATAGCCCAGTAGCTGCGTGATGTTGGCATTGGAGCGCAGTTGCCCGACCAGACCGGCTGCATGAAAAGTGCTGCCGGAGGTCAGCTTGTGGCGTTCGATCACCACCACATCGGTCCAGCCCAGCTTGGCCAGGTGGTACGCAGTTGAGCAGCCCACAATGCCGCCGCCAATGACGACCACGCGGGCCTGTTTAGGAAATTCGTTCATGGTATTTACGCTTGTTTAAAGTGGGTCCACGCCCGGGAAAATTGCGCCAGATTCGTCTGGCTGTAGGTCTTGTAATCAAAGTCCAGCGTCGATTGGCTCTCAGACACCATGCTCCACATTGTTTCGCGCAGCAGCGACGCTGCTTTCATGGCCAGATAGCGGTGTTGCAGGTCGGGGCTTACCGGGGCATCAAAATAGATTTCCAGCATCCGCGTTTCCTGCTCTGCGCTGAAGCCATTGTTGGAAGCCAGGCCACCCAGATCAAAAAGCGGGGTGTTAAAGCCTGCATAGTCCCAATCGATCAGCCAAAGGCGCTTTCCGTCATGGAGGAAATTACTGGCCAGCAAATCGTTGTGACCAAATACCAGGTTAACGGGCCCCACCGCGGTCTCCAGCACCGCAGCGCAATGCAGCAGGTGTTCAAAGTCTGCGTCGTAGCGTCCCTCTATCAATACCTTCGCGTAATCCCGAATGACCTGGAAGACCCAAAACATCAACACCGGCCCGCGCAGGTGATGCGGAATTTCGGTATGAACGCGGCGCACCAACGCGACCGCCTCATCCAGTTGCTCACGCACATCCGCCGGTGTATAGGGCGCAGCGTCAATGTATTGCATTACCAGTACGCCAGGCTCCGTGTAGGTTACGGCTGGCGATATACCGGCTGAAGCCGCCGCCCTGCTGGCCGCTTGCTCATTGAAACGCATGATGTGATGCACTGGCATATCACCGCCCAGGCGCACCACAAAGCGATTGGAGCCATCCTCAACCAGGAAGTTCCGGTTGGTAAGCCCGCCTGCCAAAGGTCGATAGCTAACTTCACCTTGCCAGCAAGGGAGGTATTCAATTTGTCGAATGGAAGTTTGCAAATGACCCCCTTGAAATTCACCTGCTGAGGTTGGCAATGAAAGCCAGTCGTTTGAAAAATTCTACTGGAAAATCACTTTTGCAACAAATAATATGTAATTTTCGTTGTTTTTCGTTGTTTTCAACGTAGACCAACCAGGGAAAGCGCGGCTTGAGGGCGCTTACGAGTTTTCCATCATGGCTTTGATCATCGGTATGGTGATGGCGCGCTTGCTTTGCAGGCTGTATCCGTCCAGCAGTTCCAGCAGTTCCATCAGGTGACCCAGGTCGCGCGAGAAGCGGGTCAGCATGAAGTCCATCACCTCATCGCCCAGAAATACGCCGCGATCATCGGCCGCCTGGCGCAGCACGGCACGGCGCTCGGCTTCGCTGAGCAGTTGCAGGCCGAAGATATGGCCCCAACCCAAGCGGGTGCGCAAATCGTCACGCAGCTTAAGTTCCAACGGCGTGAATTCCCCGGCCGCCATGACCGGGCGCTGCAGCGTTTGGGCATGGACAAACCAATTGAAGGCCACCTGCTGTTGGGCCGCCGTGTAGGCATGCACGTCGTCCATCAGCACTGCCGCCCAGCTCTCGGAAAACTCGGGCGCGTTCTGCACCGATGCGTCCAGCCAGCCCACGCGTGCGCCCTGCTCGCGCAAGCCTTCGCGCGCTGCCTTGAGCAAATGTGTCTTGCCACTGCCGCTGGGCCCCCAGTAATAAGTGGGCACTGGCGAGCGATGCGGCTGCTTGTCTTTGTCGCCCAGCCATAACTCCAGATGCTGCCGCGCCGCCAGGTTTGGGCCGGCACAGAAATTGGCAACCGAAGGTCCCGTGGAGAGGCCGATGTCGAGCGCAATCTGTTTCATACCAGGTCACCTGAGACAACCAAAGCGGCGTTCATCCTGATCATCCTTTGTAAAGGTGACTGGCCAGATAGCTGCTGCGCAGGCGCCGTATAGCGACCAACAACACAGCACTAACGGGCAACGCGACCAGCACGCCCAAAAAACCAAACAACTGGCCAAACGCCAACAGCGAAAAGATGACCGCCAGCGGGTGCAAGCCAATACGCTCACCCACCAGTTTGGGCGTCAGAACAAAGCTTTCCAGCAATTGCCCGGCTCCAAACACTACCACCAGCATCAGCACCGTATGAGAAAAACCACCTACCGCCGAGAACTGCAACAGCCCGGCAAGGGTGGCCAGCAATAGCCCGAGACCAAAACCCAGATAGGGCACAAACACCGCCAGACCGGTGAATACGCCAATCGGCAGGGCCAGATCCAGCCCGAACAATTTGAGCGCCACGCTGTAATACGCGGCCAGCAACAGCATCACCAGCAACTGCCCACGCAGATACTGACCCAGCACGGCATCTGCATCGCGCACAAAACCGTCGGTGGCGGTACGCAGTGCGGGGGGAATCAGCTCGCGCACCTGGGTCACCAAACCGTCCCACTCCATCAACAAGTAAAACAGGGCCACCGGGATCAGCACCAGATTGCCAATCAGCGAGAAGGCCACGCTGCCGCCGATCTTGAGCGAGGACAGCACTGAACCTGCAGCATCCTGGAAATTGGTGTCGAGATAGGTTTTGATAAAGCCCTTGATGCTGTCCAGGTCCAACGCGACCTGAAAGCCCCACTGGTTCAATAGCGGCTGAAGCACGGCACCGGCCCGCTCCAAAAGGGGCGGCAACTGGTCGCGCATCAGTGGCAACTCCTTACCCAGAATCGGCACGATCAGCAGCAGGATAGCCAGTAGCGCCAATATAAACACCAGTTCCACCACGATCACAGCCACGATGCGCGGCAGACGACCACGTCCGACGTTGTCCAGCCAGTCCACCAGGGGTGTTAGCGCATAGGCCAACACAGCGGCGACCACAAAGGGCGCCAACACGGGGCCCAACAGCCACAAGGCCAGTGCAAACACAGCAGCAATTGCACCCCAGGTGGTGATAGTTTTTTGGTTGGGGGTGAGTTGCATACAGGATGGGGAGGTGGGAACCCTTAAAATCAAGGTCAAATTCTATCGGGCTTGATTCCCGCCCAAGTCTCCCGTCCGCCTCAAGCCACATTACATGACCCAATCCTCTTCCCCTACTCCCCTTTCCTACAAAGACGCCGGCGTCGATATTGACGCCGGAGACGCACTGGTGGAACGCATCAAGCCACTCGCAAAAAAGACCATGCGCGAAGGCGTGCTGGCTGGCATTGGCGGTTTTGGCGCTCTGTTTGAAGTGCCCAAGCGCTACAAGGAGCCGGTGCTGGTGAGCGGAACCGACGGCGTGGGCACCAAGCTGAAGTTGGCGTTCGAGTGGAATATGCACGACACCGTGGGCATCGATCTGGTGGCGATGAGCGTCAATGACGTGCTGGTGCAAGGCGCTGAACCGCTGTTCTTCCTGGACTACTTTGCCTGCGGCAAGCTGGATGTAGACACCGCAGCGGCCGTGGTCGGCGGAATTGCCCGGGGCTGCGAACTTTCAGGCTGTGCCCTGATTGGCGGTGAAACCGCTGAAATGCCCGGCATGTACCCGTCCGGCGAATACGACCTGGCCGGTTTTGCTGTTGGTGCGGTCGAAAAGTCCAAGATTCTGACCGGCGCGGATGTGAAACCTGGCGACGTGGTGCTGGGTCTGGCCAGCAGCGGCGTGCACTCCAACGGCTTCAGCCTGGTGCGTAAATGCATTGAGCGCGCCGGCTCAGAAGCCCCTGCCACGCTGGATGGCAAACCTTTCAAGCAAGCCCTGATGGAGCCTACGCGCCTGTACGTAATAAATGTGCTGGCTGCGCTGGCCGCACACCCGATCAAGGCCCTGGCCCACATCACCGGCGGTGGCTTGCTGGAAAACATTCCGCGCGTGTTGCCCGAAGGCACCGCGGCGCACCTGACCAAGGGTAGCTGGCCCCAGACCGAACTATTTGCCTGGCTGCAAAAGACCGCTGGCATTGACGACATTGAGATGAACCGCACCTTTAACAACGGCATCGGCATGGTGGTGGTGATTGATGCGGCCAGCGCCGAAGCCTGCGCCGCTACTTTGCGCGCTGCGGGTGAGACGGTTTACACCATCGGCAGCATTGCAGCCAAGGGTGATACCGCGTCCGTCGTCGTCGCCTAATCGCCCTCGCGCCGCAATTCGTCCACCCGGTAGGCAATCGCGTTCACATCGACCAGATCATCGGTGTGGATCAGATAGCACTCCAAGTCGGCCAGCGCCTGCTCGGTATTGCCCATCTCAGCGTGGGCCAGACCACGGTCACGGTACTCGGACCAGGACTCGGGCAGCAACACAATCAGCCGCTCCTGCACAGCCAGCATGCGCGGCCAGTCTTCCTGGGTGCGGTAGATTTCTTTCAGGTTATGCAACATGCGCGCAATGATGTCGCGCGGCGGCGCACTTTGTAGAAACAGGCCCAAGGGAGTTTCCATATCCTCCAACAAAGTGCTGGGACGGCGATAGGGCTCCAGCCGCTCTGACAACTCTTCGCGACTTAAAGACTGCCCGTTCATGGGATCAATCACCGCTTGGCCCATCGGCAGATTCACCTTGACCATGAAATGGCCCGGGAAGCCAACTCCTCGCACCGACAAGCCCAGGCCTTGGGCCAATTCCATCCACAACAGCGCCAGCGAAATCGGAATACCCCTGCGCGTGCGCAATAACGTATGAACAAAGCTGTTGTCCGGGTCGTAATAGTTGTTGAGGTTGCCACCAAAGTTCAAGTCCTTGAAAAAGAACTGATTCAGCATCCGCAACTTCTGCAGTTGACCGGCGTCGGTGGGCAAGCGTCGGCGGATGCGTTCCAGCAAGCCATCCACTTCGCCCAAAACAGCCTGCACATCCAATTCCGGGTATTCGTCCTGCGCCAGGCTTACGGCGGCTTCGAACAGGGCAAAGTTCGCGTCACTCTGCACCAAAGAGGCAAAGTAATCCAGCGGTGTCGGCACATCGTATGACAGGTTCATTGCCATGCTCGCTCTTGCTTCTCCATCCGGTTAACGACGCAAAAATTGCCGTGGATTTAACCCGGCAGCCCAAACTGCCCCCAGATACAGTGCTGCTGCGCCCACCAAGGTGGCAGCTAGCAAGCCGGCTCGTTTCATACCTTCGCTACGCAGGGCAATCCAGTCAAACGCCTGGGAGGCCCACAGCAAATAAATTACCAATAGCGCACTACCCGCCAGCACCTGCAACAAAAACCGTCCCCACCCCGGCTCTGGCTTAAAGGTACCGCGACGGATCAAGCCCGTCAACAACAAGCCCGCATTCAGCAATGCCGCGAGTCCAATCGACAACGACAATCCCGCCACATGAAATATGGGCACCAAAACCAAGTTCATCAATTGCGTCAGCACCAGAATCAGCACGGCAATGCGCACCGGCGTTTTGATGTCCTGACTGGCGTAATAACCCGGAGCCAGCACCTTGATGGCCACCAGGCCAATCAACCCGGCCGCGTAACCCATGAGCGCCAGCGTGGTCTGCTCCACATCGTTGGCGGTAAAGGCTCCGTTGTGGTACAGCACTGCGACCATAGGCTTGGCATAAATCATCAGGCCTATGGCCGAGGGAACGGCAAGTACCACGACGATGCGCAGGCCCCAGTCCAGAAAGGCAGAGTAACGCGCGGCATCGTCCGCTGCCTTGGCCGCAGCCAACTGTGGCATCAGCACCACGCCGAGCGCGACGCCCAGCATCGCAGTGGGAAATTCCATCAAGCGGTCGGCATAAGTCAACCAACTTACACTGCCCGTCGGCAAATGCGAGGCAATTTGCGTATTGATCAGCAGCGAGATCTGCGCCACGCTCACGCCCAACAAGGCAGGCATCATTAACTTGCCAATGCGCCGAGTGCCAGGATCAGCTATTGCCGCACGAATGCCGGCCCGATTCAACGCGATGCGCGGCAACAAACCCAACCTTTTCAGCGCCGGTATCTGCACACCGAGTTGCAACATCCCGCCCGCCATAACGCCCACGCCCATGGCGTAAATCGGCTCAATGCCCTGGGTCTTGAACCAGGGCGCCAGCAACCAGGCGGCGGAAATCATGCATATGTTCAGCAGAACCGGCGTCGCCGCAGAAACGGCAAAGCGCTTCCAGGTGTTGAGCACGCCTGATGAAAGGGCAACCAACGACATAAAGCCGATATAGGGAAACATAAAGCGGGTCATAAACACCGCAGCGTCATAACCCTGTGGGTTTTGCTTCAAACCGCTAGCCATCAGCCACACCAGCAGTGGCGATGCAATCACCCCCAGCACACAGGTAAGCAGCAGCACCCAGGCCAGGAGAGTCGCCACATGGTCAATCAGCCGATGTGTCGCCTCGTCGCCATGTTGCGCCTTGCTGGCGGCCAGCACCGGCACAAAAGCCTGGCTGAAGGCGCCCTCAGCGAACAATCGGCGAAACAAATTGGGAATGCGAAACGCCACATTGAAGGCGTCGGTCATGGCGCTGGCGCCAAAGGTGGAGGCGACCAGAAGTTCGCGCACCAGACCGGTAATGCGGGAAGCCAGGGTCAGGAGGGAAACGGTAGAAGCGGATTTGAGGAGACTCACAGGCGGGAGTGTAGCCCGAGGGATCCAGCCTTATTGACACCCCGGAATAGAGGCCGCTGCCAGCAAGATTGCCGCCTGCTATAATCATCGGCTTTGCTGACAACATCCGCAGACACAAGGAACACACACTATGGCATCTGGAAAACCCAAGAAAAAGAACCCGCGCCTCGCGTCGGGCCGTAAGCGCGTCCGTCAGGACGTCAAAATCAACGCAGCGAACACCTCGTTGCGTTCCAAATACCGCACTGCGGTGAAGAACGTGGAAAAAGCAGTTCTGGCTGGTGACAAGACCAAGGCCGGCGAACTGTTTGCCAAGATGCAAGCCGTGGTAGATACCGTGGCTGACAAGGGCATCTTCCACAAGAACAAGGCCGCTCGCGATAAGAGCCGTCTGGCAACCAAGGTGAAAGCCTTGGCCCTCGCCGCCTAACTCCGTTAGGCACTCGCCCGGACCTGCAAAGGTCCGCCGTTTGTAACGGGTGCGCTGTCAGTAAAGCAAAAGCAGGAAAGCCGTCGTAAGACGGCTTTTTTGTGGGCGAAACAAAAGTCAACTACTCATAGTGCGACCACATTCGCAAGACGCGAACCACCTTCTCTTCAGCAAATACCTCGTACACCATGCGGTGCTGAATATTGATGCGGCGCGAATATGCGCCGGCCAGATCACCGACCAGTTTCTCGAACGGTGGCGGATTTTGAAATGGGTCGTTCGCAAGAACCGCCAGCAATTCCAGTGCCTTGGCTTTCAGACCACTGGCAGCAAGCTTCTTCGCGTCCTTCACCGCATGCTTTGCATAGACAAGTTCCCAAGTCACCAGTCAAGTTCCTTCGCGCTATTCGCGAGGGGTTCAGCCATACTTGCCTTGATGGATTCACGCATACCTGGTACAGCCAAAAGGAACAAGGTTTCCTGAATCGCATTCCAGTCTTCGGTGGAGAGCAAGACTGCGCTATTGCGTTTTCCGGAAATGATGATCGGCTCATGTGACTCCACCGTTTGATCAATCAATCGATACAGGTTTGCACGCGCTTCGCTGGCGGTCAGGGTGTTCAATTTGGGCTCCTTATAAGAACTTTGAATGGTACGCTAATACGTACGTTTAGACAACTAAGTAGGCGCCGTCATTGCCATGTGGAACACCATAGAACTCATGCCATCGGGAATGCCATGCTTACTAGCGCCGTATGCGTAGTAGACGGCCGCGAAGAATCCGTAGCATGAGCGTGTCGTAATTGCCGCGCCAAACGCCGGTTGATGCAAGTAGTTCAAATGCGGCAGCGTGCTTCGATGCGAAATTCATCTGTGAGTTTCAGAAAATTCCAGGTCATTTGCCTTCGGCCCGGGCGTGCTCGTCAACACGCTGCCCTCTGCGCAAAGCCGCCAGCCCACGCGGTTCGCCGAAAAACCAGGACCACTGCGTATCCGTGTCCCCCAAACGCAAGATGAATTGCCAAAACTGGAGTGAACAAACCGACGCGACAACCAACAAGGCCAACAGGCCAGCCAGACCCGCAAGGCAGTAGAAGACAAGATAGCCCCACGCGATACCTGGTGCCAGCGCTTTTGCTAAAGGTGCGACAAGCGCGACGAACGCCACGGCAGCAATGAGCAATTTGCCAAGGACTACGCGACTACATTTTGGACGGTTCATGCCGGCCTCCAATGAAATACTGTCTGAAAACGAGAGCCCTCCTGCATGCATGCAAGCGGAACGGTATCTATTGGAGTCGGTGGCGAAGAATCTGACGGCCGGATAGCAGTGCGTACCGCTGGCCACCCTTTGCCGCCGAATTGCAGTCTAGCCTAGTTGACGACCGGCTTTTCCGGCGGATGGGGCCGCGTGTCGCTGACCTGCAGGTCGTTGTCCTCTGCAAAATGCACGACAAAATCCCAGGCCATCACATTGTGGTCACGCAGGGCGTGGTGCACGATGACGCACTTCACATTGCCGATGGAGGTCGGCACGCACCAAGGCGAATAGGCGATGTGGCTGCCCGGATGCGAACGGCCCGGGCGGAATTGGCTCATGACACCCGCCAGACGCTCGGCCCAGTCACTGGGCCTGAAGGTCTTGCCCTGCTTGGTCACGCCGAGGATGTAGAGTTTTTTTGCGGAAGAATCCATATTGATAAAGTGAGTGCAACTCCCGTGCCAGAAAGCCGTAAAGTGTTGCACTGCACAAGAATTCTACCTGTTCGCCTGTCTTGAAGTTGACATCCCCGGCTGACGCAAAAGGCACCGGGACGGTGCCGGCCTCTGTCATCAAAGCACCTTGAAGATGCGCCTAAAATCACAGCTCAACGGCCCAACCTGCGTTGGGCCGCTCTTTTTTTTACCCGATTCGGAGTGCCTGCATGTCCAGCGAAACGTCTCTGCCCAGTTCACCGCACGTGATGAACACCTATGGTCGCCTGCCTGTTGCCTTGTCACATGGCAAGGGCTGCCGAGTCTGGGACACCAATGGCCGCGACTATCTGGACGCATTGGGCGGCATCGCTGTCAACACGGTGGGGCACAACCACCCGCAACTGGTCGCCGCCTTGCAGGACCAGGTCACCAAGCTCATCCACACCTCCAACTACTACCATATTCCCCTGCAGGAAGAACTGGCCAAGCTGCTGGTAGAGCGCTCCGGCATGACGAACGTGTTCTTCTGCTCCACCGGGCTGGAGGCCAATGAGGCAGCGCTGAAACTGGCGCGCAAGTTCGGCCACGACAAAGGCATTGAGCGCCCGGAGATTGTGGTCTATGAAAAGGCCTTTCATGGGCGCTCGATTGCCACACTCAGTGCCACCGGCAACCCCAAGGTGCAAGCTGGTTTTGGCCCACTGGTGGAAGGCTTTATCCGCGTGGCGATTAACAACATTGACGAGCTGAAGGCCGCCACCGCCAACAACCCGAATGTGGTGGCGGTGTTTTTTGAAGCCATCCAGGGCGAAGGCGGCGTCAACCCCATGCACATGGATTACCTGCGCGACGTGCGCGCCCTGTGCGATGAACGCGACTGGCTGCTGATGATTGACGAGGTGCAATGCGGCATGGGTCGCACCGGTAAATGGTTTGCGCACCAATGGGCAGGCATCCAGCCGGACGTGATGCCGCTGGCCAAGGGCCTGGGTTCGGGCGTGCCGGTGGGCGCCGTGGTGGTCGGCCCCCGCGCTGCCACCATTTTTCAGCCGGGCAACCATGGCAGCACTTTTGGCGGCAATCCCCTGTCCATGCGCGCCGGCGTGGAAACGATTCGCATCATGGAGGCCGAGGGCCTGCTGGACAACGCAACCCGTGTCGGCGCACACCTCAAGTCCGCGCTCGAGCAAGGTTTGGCGGCGGAGCTTGCCAGCGGTGCGGTGAAAGAAATCCGCGGCATGGGCCTGATGCTGGGCATTGACTTGGCCAAGCCCTGCGGCGCACTGACACAGCAGGCGTTGGACAAGGGCCTGCTGATCAGCGTCACCGCCGACAGCGTGGTGCGACTGGTGCCCCCGCTGATTTTGAGTGTGGCAGAGGCCGAAGAAATCGCTACCATCCTTTGCCCCCTGATTTCGGCTCTGTTGAAGGAAGCGCCATGAGCTATTTCAAACCTGCAGTTCCCAGCACGCTGCCCAAAGGTGCGCCACCGGTTCGCCATTACCTGCAGTTCTCCGACTTCAGCACCGAGGAATATGGCTACCTGCTGGAGCGCGCCGCCTTCATCAAGCAAAAGTTCAAGACCTTTCAGCGCCATCAGCCGCTGGTCGACCGCACCCTGGCCATGATCTTCGAAAAAGCTTCGACCCGCACCCGCGTGAGCTTTGAAGCGGGCATGTACCAGCTTGGCGGCAGCGTGGTGCACCTGACCACCGGCGACAGCCAGTTGGGCCGCTCCGAGCCGATTGAAGACAGCGCCAAAGTCATCAGCCGCATGACCGACATCGTGATGATCCGCACCTATGAGCAGAGCAAGCTGGAAAGCTTTGCCAAACACTCGCGCGTGCCGGTGATCAACGGACTGACCAATGAGTTCCACCCTTGCCAGATCCTGGCCGACATCTTCACCTACATCGAGCACCGCGGCCCGATCGAAGGCAAGACCGTGGCCTGGGTCGGTGACGGCAACAACATGGCCAACACCTGGCTGCAAGCGGCTGCCATGCTGGGCTTTCACCTGCGCGTGAGCACACCCAGCGGCTACGAAGTAAACGAAGTCACCGCCGCCGCGCCCGCCTCCATGGGCAATGGCAGCTACAAGACCTACAGTGACCCCATGGAAGCCTGTGACGGTGCTGACCTGGTCACCACCGACGTCTGGACCAGCATGGGCTACGAGGCGGAAAACGAAGTGCGCCGCAAGGCCTTTGCCGCATGGTGCGTGGACCGCAAGATGATGGCCATTGCCAACCCTTCCGCCCTCTTCATGCACTGCCTGCCGGCGCACCGTGGTGAAGAAGTCGAAGCTGAAGTCATCGACGGGCCGCAAAGCGTGGTCTGGGATGAGGCAGAAAACCGGATGCATGTGCAGAAGGCGCTCATGGAGTACCTGCTGCTGGGTAAGCAATAGGGCATTGCAATGAGCGCCTGCACCACTTGCGGCGCTTGCTGCGCCAGCTTCCGTGTAGATTTTTCAGTGCATGAACTGGAAGACGCCGGCGGCAGCGTGCCGTCCGGGCTTGCCGTAGAAGTTAACTCCCACATCGCCCGCATGCGCGGCACCGACCACCAACCGCCGCGCTGTGCCGCCCTCTCGGGCAAGCTGGGCGAAAAAATCGGCTGCGGCATTTACGAGTGGCGTCCCTCGCCCTGCAGGGAATTCGAGGAAGGCAGCGACGCCTGCGCACTGGCGCGGCGGCGGCACGGACTGGCTCCGCTGGAATAGCTCTGGCGCCCATTGCCTCGCCCAACTACTTTAGTTCTAAACTATTTTTGCAGGCTGTTGGAATTTACCGACACCACGCCGTTTTCACCGGTGTTACCTTTGCTGCGCCTTGAAACAAAACGCAAAGAGACACACCATGATCACACTGCAAAACTGCCAGCAGCGCGATGCGGCAGACCCGCTGCGCACCCTGCGCGACCTGTTTTCCATTCCGCCCGGCGTAATTTATCTGGACGGAAATTCGCTCGGTGCCATGCCCAAATCAGCCGCGGCGCGTGCTGCGCAAGTGGTCACCACGGAATGGGGCCGTGACCTCATCAAGTCCTGGAACACGGCCGGTTGGTTCCAACTGCCGCAGCGCCTGGGCAACCTGATTTCCCCACTGATTGGCGCGGGACAAGACCAGGTAGTGGCCACCGACACCACCTCCATCAACCTCTACAAAGTGTTATCCGCCGCCATCTCTATCGCCAAGCAGGATGCACCACAACGCCGCGTGATCGTGAGCGAGCGCAGCAACTTCCCCACCGACCTCTACATCGCCGAAGGTCTGTGCAAAGCGCAGGGCTTTACGCTCAAGCTGGTTGAGCCGGATGAAATTGCAGGCGCACTGGATAAAGATTTGGCCGTGCTGATGCTCACGCATGTGAACTACCGCACCGGTGCCATGCATGACATGGCCGCAGTCACCGCCGCTGCCCATGCAGCGGGCGCGCTGATGGTCTGGGACCTGGCGCACAGCGCGGGCGCAGTGCCGGTGGATCTGCTGGGAGCGGGTGCTGACTTCTCAGTCGGCTGCGGCTATAAATACCTGAACGGCGGCCCCGGCGCACCGGCCTTTCTGTGGGTCAACCCCAAGCACGCCGAGCGCTTCTGGCAGCCGCTCTCCGGTTGGTGGGGCCACGCGGCGCCTTTTGCCTTTACGCCCGACTACCAACCCGCCCCCGGCATTACCCGCTACCTGTGCGGCACCCAACCCATGGTCAGCCTTGCGCTGCTCGAATGCGGGCTGGATGGCTTCAAAGCAGCAGAGGCCTTGGGCGGCATGGCGGCGCTGCGAGCCAAGTCACTGGCACTCACCGATTTGTTTATCGCCTTGGTGGAACAACGCTGCCAAGGTTATGGCATCGGCCTAGCCACACCGCGTGAACACGCCAAGCGCGGCTCGCAGGTTTGTCTCACCCGAGACCACGGACAAGGCGCTTTTGCCATCGTGCAGGCACTCATCGCGCGCGGTGTGATTGGCGACTTTCGCGCAGGCGATGGAGCTGCCTACAAAGACATATTGCGCTTCGGATTTACACCGCTCTACATTGGCTTTGAAGACGTGTGGAATGCGGTGGAGCATTTACGCCAAGTATTGGAAAGTGGCGAATGGCAAAAGCCGGAATTCAACAAACAACATGCGGTGACCTGATATGGCAAACGAACCCTCCGGCTGCCCGATGCACGGCAGCTCAGATACACAGCCCGGCGCAGCCCACGCCACGGAAGCGATAGTCGCCGAAGAAAAGGCGCAGCTCGATTTCAGCAACGACATGAGCTATGGCGACTACCTGCACATCGACCAGATACTCAGTGCACAACATCCGCTGTCGCCCGCGCATGACGAGATGCTGTTTATCGTGCAGCACCAGACCAGCGAGTTGTGGATGAAGCTGATGCTGCATGAACTGCGCGGCGCCATGGCCCACATCGCGCAGGACCAGATGGCACCGGCTTTCAAGATGCTGGCGCGCGTCTCCAAAATTATGGAACAACTGGTGCATGCCTGGGATGTGCTGGCCACCATGACACCACCCGAGTACACCGCCATTCGCCCCTACCTGGGCCATAGCAGCGGCTTTCAAAGTTACCAATACCGCTGCATTGAATTCGCACTGGGCAACAAGAATGCCGCCATGCTCAAGCCCCATGCCCACAGCGCCGAGCGGTTGGCCATGGTGCAAGCAGCTTTTGAAGCGCCTTCGCTGTACGACGAAGCATTAAAGCTATTGGCGCGCCGTGGCATTGCCGTGCCGACCAGCCATTTGCAACGCGACTGGACCCAGCCCTATGCCGCCAACGAAGCGGTCGAACAAGCCTGGCTGCAGGTCTATCGCAACCCCGAACAGCACTGGGACTTGTACCAACTAGGCGAAGAACTCACCGATCTGGAAGATGCCTTCCGGCTCTGGCGTTTCCGCCACGTCACCACCGTAGAACGCGTGATCGGTTTCAAGCGCGGCTCGGGTGGCACAGGCGGTGTGAGTTACCTGCGCAAGATGCTGGACGTGGTGCTGTTCCCCGAGATCTGGACGCTGCGCACCCTGCTCTGAGAACCGGGCTTTGGCCGGTTCAGGTTGCGCTGCCTGAATGAAACTCTGCGCGTTCAATCAACGCGTTCTTGCCACTTCATCAGCCACCAACTGTTTCAATTGCTCAAGGCCGAAGGACGGTAGCGGCTTGCCGTTGACAAAATATTCCGGTGTCTGCGACACGCCCAACGTGTTGGCATCGGTCAGGTCTTGCGCGATGGCTTGCTGAACCTCAGGTGCTGTCACATCAAAAGCAAGTTGCTCCATATTCAGGCCCACGGGTTCCAGATATTTCCACACCAGATCGACCTTGGCGGTGTGGTTGGATGCCCAATCGTCCTGACCCTCGAACAAAGCCTCCAGCGCGGGCCAAAACTTGCCCTGGCGGCGTGCCGCTTCCAGCACGGCCACGACCTTGTCCGAACCTTTGTGAAACGGTGCGTAGCGCATCACCAAGCGAATGCGGTTGGGGTATTTGGCCATCAGCGCTTTGACCTCCGGATAAAACGTGCGGCAGGTGCCACAAGCCGGATCAAAAAATTCCACGATCACGACAGCGGACCCTTGCTTGCCCTCAGTGGGCGAGTGAGCGCGAATCAGCGAGGTCTTATCGAGCGCTGCGCCTGTTGCACCTTGAGAACCCTGAGAACCTTGGCCCGCCAAATACAGCCACGCGCCCACTGCGAGCACCACCAGCAACGCCACGATGGCGAGCACATTTACCGTTTTCTTTTGCACTATCGAAATCCTCCAGGAAAATTTGGGGCCGCTTGGGCTGGCTCGATTCTACGTAGGCAGAAGTTGTCCGCACTGCACTTGATGGCATGGGACTCCCGCATGGCGAGATAGGCAGCGAAATCCATCCCCAGTTCGTGTGAACTTATCTGTTGATAACTGTGGGACAGGTGTGCCAAACCCGCATGCCTATTGGGGTTGCCCAGACTGCCCAAAAAGGATGCAGATCGTTTTTTGAGATATGTTAAGAAACAGCAACGAAGGGGTTTCCGGGGGCCTTCTCAAGCCACTACCGGAAACAGCAAGTCGTCCATCACAGCGCCATCGGCCAACCGGTCGCTGAGGCCCACAAATGGTGGCGACGTGCGCCAGGGTCGCAGCGCATGGCGAGCGTCGTCACCCAGGTAGCGCACGGAGAACACGCGGCGGCGCTGCTTGGGGCCGACACCACCACTGGCGTGTAACGTGAGCATGTGAAAAGCCACGGCATCGCCGGGCTGCAGCGCCCAGGCCAGTTGCTGGAACTTTTCGGGCTCGGCATCAATCGTCGGCAGTTCGGCCAGCGCGCCATCCGGAAACCACTTGGCCTGGTTATCGCGAAAAGTACGCGGCATGTACCAGGTGCCCGCATGCGACCCGGCAACAAAGCGCAGCGTGCTCTCAACACTTACCGGGTCCACCGGAATCCAGAAGCTCACATTTTGATGGCCGCTGACGTTGTAATAGGGCTGATCCTGGTGCCAGGGTGTGACTTGCCGCGTGTCCGGTTCTTTGACCAGCATATGGTCGTGATAGATGCGCACGCTTTCGCTTTGCATGAGTGCTTTCGCCACCCTCGGCAAGGCCGAGTCGCGCATGATGCTTTCATACGCCGGGTTGCTTTGCCAGGTGCAAAAGTCTTCCACAAATTTGCCCGGGTCATCACCCTTGCTGGCCACCTGGGCCAACGGGCTTAAGTGGGCCAGGTTGTGTTCAATGCCTTGCGCCAACCGCGCAACCTGCTCGGCATTTAGCACTCCGCGCAGCACGACAGCGCCATCGCGCTCATAGTCGGCCACGGCGGATTTGGGGAGTTGAAAGTGGGCATTGGGCATGGCGTTATTTCACCGCAAAAAAGCGCGGCATATGTCTTATTCTCGAAATGCTGCGAGGACCTTTAACGGCTGGGGGAGAACGTTACGCTGCGCTTCGCACAACTGGTTTCAAAGACGCCCGCAGTCCGCTACCAGTAGCAATTCGGTCAGATCGTGATACCGCTGGGCATTCAAGCCGGTAAGTTCTTCGATGCGTTGCAGCCGCGCGTAGACTGTGTTGGCGTGCAGCGTCAGGCGGCGGGCGGCGCCCTGTACGTTCATTTCGGCATCTGCTAAAGCACGCAATGTTTTGACCAGGTCTCCTCGGGACTTGGCGTTGGCGTCACGAAAGGCAGCAAACCACGTAGGCAACGCCGATTGCGCGAACTCGACGCCACGATGAACCAGCAATCGCCGTATGGAAAGCGAGGAGAACGCCTTCACACGCTCTGCGACAGTGGCGAACTCAAGGGCCAGCATAGCCTCGTGCCAACCCAGAGAAATTGCGGCCGGTGACGCCTGCTCGCCAGACAGACCAACCAGGACGGAAGGGCCGAGGCCCAGTAAGCATTCCTTGACACGTTCAGTGATGTTGGCCTGCGGTGCGGTCCAGCCTGACACACGCCGGATGTCAGAGAACACGGCCGTGACCAGGTTGCGGCGCACACCGACCAGCACCCGAACTGGCACCGATGCCACGCATTCGACGATTGCGTCTGAAATGCGCTGCGCACGCGCAGTGTTTTCCATTTCAAGTGGGTCGGTCGCTTGCGCCACTGCGACGCAGAAACGCAGCCGTTGCTCCAGGTAGCCGGATTGCTTGAGCAAGCGGGCCACACGGGCATCGGCTTCATTGAAACCGCCGACCAGGATGCCGAGCAGTTCAGCGCGACGGTCGCCCTCGGCTTCGGCAAAGATCGCGACATGCGCAGAATATGCGGCAGCAAAAGTGATGCTGGCGGTGCTCGTGTATTGCGCCGCGAATTCGGCGAGTGCGGCCCGAGCCTGTACCCGGTCTCGCCCCTTGTACGTGACAAGTTCATCGCAAAGCCACCGGATAAGTAGGGGCAGCGTAAAGCGATAGGCCTGCAGTGTCGCTTCAATCGGTAATCGTTGGGAAGCGCACTTGCGTGCATAAACGTGAACGAAGTCCAGTTCGCGCACTCTTGCATCGGACAGCCAGGAACTGAGCTCTGAGATCAGCAGGCACACGTGACTTTCGAAGTCGGCAAGAACGTCTGAACGTGCATTGGCTTGGTAAGCCTCAACCTTGGCAACCACCGTTTCACGCGCCAGTCGTGCAACCCGGGTTGCTGGCTCGCTTTGCGACGCGATGGCGACGGCCTTCAGACCGAACTTCGATAACGCCAGCAGTGACTCCACCAGCACTGTGTCTCGACTTGCAACGTTCATTGGCTGTTAACTCTCCACATTTTTCTCAATGAATTGTCACAAGTTTTGCCATTGTGGGGGCGAGATTCTGTAACTACTCTCCATGACAGGTGTCAGACGACACCGCAATTGCAACTTCATGGAGATTTCCGTATGGCCAAATTTTTGTTCGTTTATCACGGTGGAAATCCACCTGCCAATCCAGCCGAGGCCAAAGCGGTGATGGACGCCTGGGGGGCCTGGTTCGGCTCTATGGGCGTGGCCGTCATCGATGGTGGCAACCCGGTCGGCCCATCCAGCACAGTTACCTCGGACGGCGCGCTGATGCACGGAGGCGGCGCCAATCCGGCCTCCGGCTACAGTTTGATCGAAGCGTCGAGTCTGGCGGATGCCCACCAGAAGGCTGCCCGCTGCCCGCTGCTGAAGGCTGGCGGAACGATCGAAATCGCCCAGAGCATGGACATGTGACTACCAAGGATTTAAATCATGACACCTGATCTTCGATACCTCGCCTTCACGGCCATGCTCACCGCCAGTTTATGGATTCCCTACGTCGTCTGCCAGGTTATATCCAACGGCTTTCTGGCGCCGGGAAACTATGTGGACCCTACACCTCGCCCCGTGCCTCTGTGGGGCAAAAGAGCCGACCGGGCACTTATGAATGGAGTGGAAGTCCTGGGCGGTTTTGCGACGATGGTTATCGTTGCCCGCCTCGCAGGCAAAGCAAACTCGATGACGGCAATGTGGGCCGGTATCTTCTTCTGGGCGCGATTGATACACGCGGTCGTTTACTGGCTTGCCATTCCCTACGTGCGGACAATCGTGTTCACGCTCGGATACGTCTGCATCGCAGGAATCTTCTGGCAAATCATCGTTTGACCTGATGGACCGGCGAGGCAACAAAGGCACGCTCGGACACGACTTCCGTGCCGTCAAATGCCCGGGTGTGCCGCGGTCCTCTACTAAGGGCAGTCGTCGGGCATCCGACATTGCGAATTTGCGGAGTTAACTGGCCCAGAATAGCCTCAACATCCGATCGCCCTACCTTCCCGGTCGTTACCTTCTTTGCGCAAATCATGAGTGCTCTCAACAAGACATTTATCGCGGTTTTGCAGCGCAGTTCAGGCATAGGCGGATGGACATATGTCGTCATGCCTGACTCAGCGAACTACTTCATTACAAGAGGCCTTGTGATGGTCCGGGGAACTGATGATGGTCAACCCGGCAGTGAATCAGTCGATCGGTGGTTTTGTGGATTCAAAGTCCCTTTCTATTGCGGGAGCCTTCGCAGTCATCCGTAGATCAGTGAGCCATGGCGGAATGGCCATTCCATAGGCAGTCCGTTTCCCAAACATCGATTCAAGTTGCACAAGCTGCTCTGCCTTGATGTGATGAATGATCAAGCCTGCACTTTGTGGTGTAACAGCATGAGGCTGAGGTAGCGCATTGGCCGGCCAGGATTCACCCGCTTGCCCAGTTATATCTTCCCAGACTGTGTCTATCTGACTCTCCAGCGGTGCCGGGCCACTCATGATCCATTCTTTTTCCTGCGTGTCATCTTCTTCGATCGGCTTGGTGTGGAGATGATTTTCGAGCTCACTTTTTATAGCGAAATACGCTGATGACTTGTATGGCGCGTGCTCCATTTGATTCATTAGCAACTCGGATTTGGTTCTCCACTGTGCAAGGTTCAGGAGTAGGTGGGTCGAGATTTTAGGTTTATTCATGCGTGCTCACCTAGCGTGTTTTTTGATCTGCGCCCCGTCCAAACCGGGGGTTCTTGAGGCGAAGTCGGTGGGCGATCTCGGGCCACTAGTCTTCCGGAAGGCTGTATTTGCTGGCACGCCGCACATAAGCTTCAAAGTCGGGCAACGCCAGCGGGCGACTGAAGAAATAGCCCTGGTAGGCGTGGCAGTCCAGATGCGCCAGAAAGTCAGCCTGCGCCTGCAGCTCCACGCCTTCAGCAATCACCGACAGCCCCATGCTCTCGGCCAGCACCACCACCATCTTGGCAATGGCCGCGTCGTTGGGGTCGGTGACGATGTTGCGCACATAGCCCTGGTCGATCTTGAGCTGGTCCAGCGGCAGGCGCTTCAGGTAGGCCAGCGACGAATAACCGGTGCCAAAGTCATCCAGCGAGAAGGCCACGCCATGGGCCCTGAGCGTGCCCATCCGGGTGATGACCGCCTCTACGTCGTCCACCAGCATGCTCTCGGTCAGCTCCAGCTTGAGGTGCTTGGGGTTGGCCCGGGTACGTGCCAGCGTGTTCAGTACGTTGTCCACAAAATCGCGCTGTTTGAACTGACGCGCACTCACATTCACCGCCATCGTGAGGTGTGCGAACGCCGGGTCAGCGGCCCACGCTGCCAACTGGGCACAGGCGGTCTCCAGAACCCATTGGCCTATGGGCAGAATCAGACCGTTTTCTTCTGCCTGCGGGATGAACTCAGCCGGCGACACCATGCCGCGCTGCGCATGTTGCCAGCGCACCAGCGCCTCCGCCCCGGTGATGCGCCCGGCGCCCACCACCTGAGGCTGGTAGTGCAGCAGGAATTGCCGCTGTTGCACTGCTTCACGCAAATCTCCTTCCAGCGCCGCATGGGCAGAGACCTCGGCCTGCATCCGGGCATCAAAAAAGCGCAGCGTGTTGCGTCCGGCTGCCTTGGCCTGGAACATGGCCAGCTCGGCGCGCTGGAGCGGTTGCTCGGGGCCTTCGAGGATCACTCCGCCAAACAAGCTGACACCAATGCTGGGCGTGCTGTGGTGGGCACCGTGGCCGAGGGTGAAGTCTTGCTCAAATGCTGCAAGAACGTTGCCGGCCACGATCTCGGCCTGGGTTGCGGCTTCCAGGTCGTCCCGGCTCAGGTCTTCCAGCATCACCACAAACTCATCACTGCCCAGGTGTGCCAGGGTGTCGCCCTCACGGATGCAGGTTTTGAGGCGCTGCGCCACCTGCACCAGCAGCAGGTCACCCTGGTGGTGCCCCAGCGTGTCGTTGAGGGTTTTGAAGTTGTCCAGGTCCACAAACAGCAGGGCATTCTTGTGCGTGTGGCGAATGCTGGCGTGCAGCGCCTGTTCCAGCCGGTCCATCAGCAGGCGCCGGTTGGGCAAATGGGTCAGCGGGTCATAAAAGGCCAGCGTGTCAATTTGAGACTGGGCGTCGATGCGCTCGGTGACATCGCTGAATACCAACACCACGCCCACGATGTCGCCCGCAGCGTTGCGGATCGGGGCGGCATTGTCATCAATCTGGTACTCCTGCCCGTCTTTGGCCAGCAACAGCGTGTGGTTGGCCAGGCCCACCACCTGGCCGTTGGCCATCACCAGTTGCACCGGGTCGCTCACGGGTTCGAGGGTCAGGGCGTTGACGATGCGAAACACATCGGTCAGCGGGCGGCCCAATGCATCGGCCAGGGACCAGGCTGTCAAGCGCTCGGCGGTGGGGTTCATGCGCGTGATCAAGCCGTCGGCATCGGTGGCAATAACGGCATCGCCAATCGAATGCAGGGTAATGGCCAGGTTTTGCTGACTGTCCATCAGCGCCGTCTCACGTTGCGTCCAGCTGGCCAGGATTCGGTTGAAGCCGCCGATCAGGTGGCCCATTTCATCCAGGCGCCTGGCGGGCAACGGCGTGGCCATCTGGTTGGAATCGGCCAGTGCAGCCATCGCATCCGCAGTGGCCGCCAGCGGGGACAGTTGGCGCTTCAAAATCCACCAGGTCAGCACGCCGGTCAGAAGGGTCAGCAGTAGCGTGGCCCAGAGCAGGTGCTGCCACAGGTCTTGCAGGGGTGAAAAGGCTTCGTCGGTCGGTAGCGTGGCCAGCAGATACCACCCCGCCGCCGCAATACCTTTGCCCGAAACCAGCATTTCCACACCCTTTGGATTGGGTGCAACCGCAGAGCCCTCATAGCCATTGGCAAATCTGTCAACCCACGGGTTGATGCCCGCGGCCGGCAGGGGCTGCATGACACGACTCTTGTCGGTGGCGGTGACAACCAGACGGGCCCGCGCTGCGATCAACACATAGCCGCCTGTCTTGCCATAGGGGTTCTGGGCAATCTTGTCCAGAAAACTGGGCATGCCCAGGTCGACCACCCCGACGATGGCGCCAATCACCTTGCCGCGGGTGTCGCGCACCGGCACGCCCATGCAGAAAATGGGGGTTTTCAATTGCTTGCCCATGACCGGCAGGCCCATGGCCGATTTGCCCTCTGTCAGCGCGGCCGCCATGTAATCACTGTCCATGTAATTGATGCCGACACGCTGTGCCGAGAGTGGCACTTCGGCCATAACCGTGCCGTCGGTGCCGGCCACCATGACACCGCCGTTGAACAGCAGTTGCAAAATGGGGCGCTGATCCAGTCGGGCTTGCACGGCAGCCGGACGGCCCAGCATGACTGCATCCATTTCTTTGGCTAGGGTTTCCAGCGCTTGCAGGCGCTCGGTCAGGTTGTCA
This sequence comes from uncultured beta proteobacterium, assembly GCA_903876045.1. Taxonomy (GTDB): domain Bacteria; phylum Pseudomonadota; class Gammaproteobacteria; order Burkholderiales; family Burkholderiaceae_C; genus Allorhodoferax. Next base: position 40,671 of record CAIQYP010000219.1, read on the forward strand.
TTGACATCATTGGCAACCACCGTCACTACCGAGAACTGCTGCTCGCCCAGCACACGCTGCATATCCTCTTTCAGCATGCGGCTCGTGTAGAGCGAGAGTGCACCGATGCCCAGCACAAACACCGCAAGCGTAAAAGCCGTGGCCCGCGTTCTCAGCGAGTTCCAGGGGGAGACTTCTCGGTTCATGCGCGCCCCGCGGATACGGGTCGCTTCCCGTAGCGGTTCATAAATGCTATTGGTTTTATAACTGCTTGCGCATATGTCACTGGGGCTACAGCATCATTTGTGCAGTGAACTTGGCCCAAAAGGTGGTGCGGTCCGGGACGCCCGAAGTAGTAGCCCTGAAACGTATCGCAGCCCATGGCGGCCAGGAATTCGTGTTGCTCAGCACTTTCCACCCCCTCGGCTACGACCTCCATTTGCAGGCTGTGCCCCAACGTCACAATGGTGTGGGCAATGGCAGCGTCGTTGGGGTCTGTCAGCAACTCGCGGACAAACGACTGATCAATCTTGAGCTGGTCCAGCGGCAGCCGCTTGAGGTAAGCCAGCGACGAGTAGCCGGTGCCGAAATCGTCCAGCGACAGGCGCACCCCCAGGCGTTTGAGTGCACGCATCCTGTCAATCACCTCCTCCACATCGGCAATCAGCAAACTCTCGGTCAACTCCAGCTTGAGTTGGTGCGGATTGGCACCGGTAGCGGCCAGTGTGGACAGCACCTGCGCCACAAATTCAGCGTGGTGGAACTGGCGTGCGCTCACGTTCACCGCCACCGTCAGGTGCGCCATGTTTGCCTGGGTCTGCCAGTTTGCCAGCTGCTTGCAAGCGGCCTCCAGCACCCAGTGCCCCAAAGGCAGGATGAGACCGGTCTCTTCTGCCAACCCGATGAATTCACCCGGCGCTATCAGGCCGTGCCGTGGGTGCTGCCAGCGCACCAGCGCCTCGGCACCGACCAGCCCGACGCCGCTGGCCACCTGCGGCTGGTAATGCAGCAGGAACTGCCCACCCTGCAGCGCCTCCCGCAGATCCTCTGTCAGGGCGGCTCGCTCTGCGGCGTGTGACTGCATCTGCGGATCAAAGAAGCGCAGGGTATTGCGGCCCGCGGCCTTGGCCTGGTACATGGCCAGGTCGGCCCGCTTGAGCGGCTCATCCATGCTCTCAAAGTCACCACCGCCAAACAGCGTGACACCCATGCTGGACGTGCAGTGGTACGCATGGTGATCGAGTTGGTAGACCTGGCTGAGCGCAAGCCGGATCTTCTCGCCCACCGCCTGGGCCTGCCTGGCAGCGTCGGTTGCGTCTTCGCTCAGATCTTCGAGCAACACCACAAATTCGTCACCCCCCAGGCGCGCCACCGTATCACCCTCGCGCACGCAACTGCTCAAGCGCTGGGCCACCTGTGTCAGCAGCAGATCACCCTGGTAATGGCCCAGGCTGTCGTTCAGGGTCTTGAAGTCGTCAAGGTCCAGAAACATCAAAGCGCTTTTGCGTGGATGGCGGGTGCCCGACGCCACCGCCTGCGCCAGCCGGTCCATCAACAGGCGGCGGTTGGGCAGGCTGGTCAGCGGGTCGAAATAGGCCAGGTTCTGGATCAGGTCCAGCGATGCCTTGTGCCCGCTGCTGTCGGAGAAGGCGCCAACATAGTGTGTTACCTGGCCAGCCGCATCCTTGACCGCCGTAATGGTGATCCATTGCGGATATTCCTCGCCACTCTTGCGCCGATTCCAGATTTCGCCAACCCAGGTGCCATGGTGTGCAATGCTCGTCCACATGGATGCATAGAAGGCTGCGTCCTGCCGCCCCGACTTGAGCAGTCTGAGGGATTGGCCCTGGGCCTCGGCAACGCTGTAGCCGGTGATGGCGCAAAAAGCCTGGTTGACCTGGAGGATGTGTTTGTTGGCATCGGTCACCAGAATGGCCTGCTGCGACTCAAGAGCGGTCGCGGCGATGCGTAACCCCGCATCGCACTGCTCCAGCCACGCCAGCCATTGCCCGGACGAGCCCGTCTTTGCAACATCGGTCTGGTGAAGGTCTGTTGGGTGGGTCCTGGTGGAGGAAAGAGGCTGTGGCATACGCGCAAGGCTAAGCCTTCATACGCGCGCCCATTGCCGGTAAGCAGGTAGCTGCACTACCTATAAACCGGTAGCCATCCGCCACTTTTTGATGCGCTGCGGTTCGGCAAGTCGCATTGAGCTTAGCTAAAATAGCCATTCAACCTTCGGAGGATCTCATGCAAGTCACCGCCACGCAAGCCAAGAATCGTTTTGGCGCTATGTGCGCCCATGCCAAAATTGAGCCTGTTTTTGTTGAAAAAGACGGACGCATTGACACGGTTATCGTCTCAGCAAGACAGTTTTCCGAATTGCAAGCAACTAACCACAGCGATACGCTAGCGCAACGCAAGGCCCAATTCGAGCAATCGCACAGTGCTTGGCTTGCCGAGCAAAAACAGCGCTTTGAAGCGCATGGCCTGTGGTGCGACGACCTGCGCGTTTGGTGAACCTGCATGCAGTTCGATGTTTTTGAAAACCCCAGCCCACGCATGCGCGATGTCTACCCCTTTGTGGTGGACGTGCAGAGTGAATTGCTTAGCTCGCTTGCCACGCGCATGGTGGTGCCGCTAGCCGTCACGGCCCTCGATGCAAAAGACCTGCCACGCCGACTGTGCCCGATCATCATGGTGAACAACACGCCGTTGATGCTGGTGCCGTTTGAAGCGGCGCCATTGGACAAGCGATTGCTGAAGACAGGTGTTACTTCTGTCCGGGACCGATCTCACGAGATCGTCGCGGCAATGGACTCGGTGTTAAGCGGCATCTGAGCAGGTAGCTGCGTTACATGCTCTCGTTTTCGATGACGTAGCGCGTCAACTCGGCCACACTGTGGCGGTCGAGCTTGCGCATGATGTTGCGGCGATGCACATCCACGGTGGAGGCGGCGATCCGTAGCTGGCTGGCAATCTGATTGGAAGTGTGACCCTGGGCCACCAGCTTGAGCACCTGGCGCTCGCGCGCACCGAGCACAACCGTCGGGCGCCCGGGCCGGATTTGTTCTATCAGTGATTGCGTCACCACCTCGGCAACGTCAGGGCAGAGATACAGGCGCCCGTTGTAAACCGCCCGAATGGCGCGCAACAGCTCTTCGCCATCCTCCATCTTGGTCACATAGCCTTTGGCCCCGGCATTGATCATGTCCAGCACATGCAATTTGTCCGAATAGGCCGACAGGGCTACCACCTTCAGGTGCGGCAGCGCCAGCAACAACATGCGGGTGAGTTCAATGCCGTTGATGTCCGGCAGGCCAATGTCCATGCACACCAGGTGCGGTACCGTTTGCTGCGCCAGGGCAACGATGTCGTGCCCGTCGCCACTTTGCCCGACCACCTCCATGTCAGACTGCGATTGCACCAACTGGCACAGGGCACCGCGCAACATCTTGTGATCATCCACAATGAGGATGCGGATCTTCATAAGGTGCGGCGCGATCTGTGGCATCACACCAGCACCACAACGCGTGTGCCGCGCCCTGGTGCACTTTCCAGCAACAGGTTGCCACCCAGAAACTCGGCGGTTTCGCGCATGTTCTGCAGGCCGTGGCCACCAGCCCGTGCATCAGTCGCCGCCAGCGTGATGTCAAAGCCGCAGCCGTCGTCCACGACTGCCACCCGTAGCGGTGTTCGACTGAGCGCAATGGCAACCTGGATGGTCGACGCGCTGGCGTGCTTGGCACAGTTGGTCAGGCTCTCCTGGACGATGCGAAACAGGCTCAGTTCCAGAAAAGGTTCGAGCCGAACATCGCCATGCGCGCAGTCGACCGCCACCGGCAGTCCGGTTCTCTTGGTGAATTGCTGGGCGTAGCTCTTCACGACTTCGAGCAATCCACCCCGGTCCAGCTCCGGGGTGTGCAACTCCGAACAAATGTCGCGGATGCTGAAATTGGTGTCCGCTATCAAAGCGCGCGTGTCATCCACCCTTTCCCAGAACAGCGTTGCATCAGGCGCTTGCCCTGCGATTTTGACAATCTGATCCAGGTTCAGGCGCAAGGCCGTCAGGTTGGCACTGGTGCGGTCATGCAGCTCGCGCGACAAGCGCCGCCGGGCCTCTTCCTGCGCCTGGACCAGGCGGCGCGACAAGTCTTCAATGCGCTGGACCATGCCCTGGCGTTCAAGCTCCTTGCGCTTGCGCTCGCTGATGTCGCTGAGAACGAGGTGTAAGACGTCCTGTCCATTGCGCACGTTGGCAGTATTGGCCACCAGCTGCGCCCAG
>CAIQYP010000220.1 GCA_903876045.1 uncultured beta proteobacterium
CACCCCTTGGCATATCGAAAATAATCGCTCCTGGGCGATTCTGAGAGGTCGAAAATTTTGCGTCTCGTTCCAAAAGTTTCTGCCGCCCAGACTCCTAGGCTTGATCTGTAGCGGATCCACATCTGGTGCAAAAAGATTGATGCTGGCGTCTAGGTGGACCAAATCTTCCTGCATCTGCGTAACTTGCTTCTTGAGGACGACCAGTTGGCCGGCGTTCGGGCCCGCTTACTAACTTGACAGACCGGACACCACATGAGATTCTGACATTTAGGACTCCCGTTGGAGTCATTGTTTCAATGGGAGAATTGTGATTAATTAGAGGCGATTTGGCTTTGTGCAAGTGCTACATAATTACGTGGTTTGGTGGTATCAGTGAAATTCATCACTTCGCGAATGGCCACTTCGAGAGACCGGAATGACTTGAAAACCGAGGTTTCCAGAACAACCACGAACTATGTCGAGGCAGGTCGGCCTCTTCTGACCTTCTGAAGGAATGCTGACATTTTGACCTGGCCAAAATTCCAAGCCAACACCGTACCTCACGCATCGGGACGCCTTTCGAAGAAGAAGCAGTCTGGCAGGATGGCCGTGGCAAGGTAGTCGATATCCTTTGCCGACACACCACAGGCGAAGAAGCTATCGCGCCAATGCTGTACGACCTCTACGATTCGATCAATTTGCCCGCACGCCTCTTCTGCCGACAAACCAAAACGCCCCGCCTGCGACAACAGGTTGTAGATACTGGCGGTGCGACCGTAATCGCCAACTGTCAACGCCAAGTCGCGCCTCTCCAAGCTGACCACGGGGGCAGGCACTAGATCGTAGGCTGGTGAGAGCCGCCAACCCGTCTGTCTACGCAGTAGCGCATGGTTGCGCGGATGATCGTCGTTGTTGGTCACGGCCGCATTGAAAACCATCCTCCTGAACAGTTCTGCACAGTCGGCCTCCGGCTTGTCAGACCAACGGCGCAGGTTGTCAGCGAGCAGCGGGTAAGACCAACGCTGGCGGTCCAGGTGACTGTCACCACAGTCGAGCACAGTCAAGCCGCTGACAACGCCGAAGCGCAGGTATCCCTTGTCGGTGTGGTCGCGGTCGAAGCGTTGCAACATCAGCACGTCACTGTCGCCCACCGCTTGCAGCCGCGCCTGAGTGACGTTCAGGCCGCATCTGCGAGCCAGGTCAAGCGTCGCAAATTCGACCCGCTGCAGATTGAAGCGGTCATCTCTAGCGGGAAACTTGCCAAGCCACAGACATTGCGCATCCTCGATCGTGGCCTTTGGCCGCGCTCCACCCATGCTGGTGCCAGGATTGAGATGTTCGAACAAATGGGGTGCCACTGGACGCCCTTCTTCGATCGCCTGCGTAGCCTCTATTAGCTGGGCCAGCTGGTGCGTGCGGTTGTACTGGCGCTTGGGCGCGGGTGGTTCGGCCTTCAGCCCAAAGCTAAGGTATCCTGCCCCGTCTTGCGGTCCGTGTAGCAAATAGTCAATTTCCTGGAGGTCAGCCGTGTTGCGCTCGAGGTTGTGCTCGATCACTCTGCGCCCCCAGGCGTCTGGACCTGCGTCTCGCACCGCACGTGGAATCCCATGGAGCCGGGTGAACTCGAACACTTCTTTGGCAAGGGGCAACTGGAACGGATCGAGTGCAACCGCGTCC
>CAIQYP010000221.1 GCA_903876045.1 uncultured beta proteobacterium
CAGCAGCAAGGCCGAGAGCAGCAGCGTCATGATGGGAAAGGCACTGTAGATGAACACCACGTCGGCCACGGATGTAAAAAAGAAGGCTGCGATAAAGCAGACCATGGCCCCCGAACTTGCCAAAGCCATCAGTAGTTCGGCCCGGGTCAGGCGCCACAGGCTGGAAAGGTCTGCGCGTTTGTTGAACACCGCCTGTGCGAGCAGCACCGAAGCCCCACCCAGCGCAGAGCGCCAGAACAGGGTGGTGAATACATCGGTGCTGACGATGCGTGGAAACAGCCCGGCTGTGCTCCAGGAAAGAGCCGCCAGCGCGATGAGCAGAATTCCCAGCCAGAGATTGGCGCGGGCAGCCCGGTCAGTCATGGCAGCACGCGAATGCCGCGCCGCTCTCGGTCAAGGCGGCTGCCGCTGTGCACGTCAGGGTGTTCGGTGCAATCAGGCAGTTTGGGCTTTGCGGTGTGCCAGCACTTCGTCCAGCCAGTCCACACGCATTTCAGGCACCGCGGTAATCAGCTTTTGCGTGTAGGGGTGCTCAGGGTTGTCGAAGATCTTGTCCGTGGTGTCAAAGGCGACAAACTTGCCCTGCAGCATCACGGCCGTTCGGTGCGCAATGCGATGCACCACATCCAGATCATGGGTGATCAGAACGTAGGACAGGCCTAGTTCACGTTGCAGCTTGCGCAGCAGCGTCAGGATTTCTTCCGCCACCAACGGGTCGAGTGCTGAGGTGGGCTCATCCAGGATGATCATGTCAGGCTTTGCCGCCAACGCGCGCGCAATGCACACGCGTTGCTTTTGGCCACCGGAAAGCTGGCCAGGGCGGCGTGTCAGATATTCCAGCGGCAACTCCACCAGGTTCATCAGTTCGTGGGCGCGTTCTTCTACCTCTTTGCGGCCTGAGCCGAAGTAGAACTGCACCGGGCGCCCAATGATTTCCATCAGACTTTGGCGCGGGTTGATGGCTACGTCCGGAATCTGGTACACGAGTTGAATGCGCTGCTTGAGTTCCTTGCCGCGCTCCTTCAGGCTGCGCGGTAGCGCCTTGCCCTGGAAGATGATTTCGCCGCTCTTTGGAGGTAGCAAGCCGGTAACAATGCGCGCCAATGTGCTTTTGCCGGAGCCGGATTCGCCCACCACCGCCACAGTCTCCCCTCGCTTGACATCGAGTGAAACGCCTTTGACCACATGGAAGGTGCCGTAGTAGGCGTGGCAGTCCTTGATGGAAAGCACCACCTCGTCCTTGACCGTGCCCTGCGCTGCGCGCTCGCTGGCCGCTGCACCGCGTACGGCGACGAGGCGTGCCGTGTAGTCCTGCTTCGCGTTGTGCAGGATTTGAGAGGTCAGGCCTTCTTCCACTTCTTTGCCATGGCGCAGCACTTTGATGCGGTCGGCCACCTGCGCCACCACGGCTAAGTCGTGGGTGATGTAAATAGCGGCGGTGTTGTACTGGTGAATCAGAGACTTCAGCAGAATCAGCACCTCGATCTGCGTGGTGACATCCAGCGCAGTAGTCGGTTCGTCCAGAACCAGAACATCGGGGCGGCAGGACATGGCCATCGCCGCCATGGCGCGCTGCAACTGTCCGCCGGAGGCCTGGTGCGGGTAACGGGCGCCAAAGTTTTCCGGATCGGGCAAATCGAGCGAAGTAAACAGTTGGCGTGCCCAGGCTTCGGCCTCGGCGCGGCTCATCAGCTTGTGGATGAGAGGTGCTTCGCAGACCTGATCCATCAACGTGTGGGCCGGGTTGAAGGCGGCGGTGGCGCTTTGGGCAATGTAGGCAATGCGTTTGCCGCGCATGTCGCGTCGGCCATCAGCATCCAGTGCGCGAATGTTCACACCGCCAATCAGAATTTCACCCCCGGCGATGTGCACACCGGCGCGGGCGTAGCACATGCTGGACAGGCCAATGGTGGACTTGCCGGCCCCGGACTCGCCTATCAGGCCAAGCACTTCGCCCTTGTTGACCTTGACGTCCACGTTGTCGACGATGACGCTGCCCGTGATGCTCTCCAGTCGCAGGCCCTTGATTTCCAGAATCAGTTGATCGCTCATGGTGTGCCTTTTTTCTAAGAGTTCTTTAGAGTTCTGCCTGTGCGCCAGAGGGGCGGGCGTCGATGGACAACATCCAGTCCACCACCAGGTTCACCGAGACGGTGAGCAGGGCAATGGCGGTGGCCGGGTAGATCGGGGCCATCATGCCGAAATTAATAGCGGCGGCGTTCTCACGCACCATGCCACCCAGGTCGGCGTAGGGCGGCTGAATGCCCAGGCCGAGGAACGACAGGCCTGCGATGAAAAGGAAGTTGAAGCAAAAGCGCAGACCGAATTCGGAGATCAACGGTGCCCAGGCATTGGGCAGAATCTCGCGGCGGATCACCCACCACAGGCCCTCGCCACGCAGGCGGGCTGCTTCGACATATTCCATCACCGTCAAGTTCATGCCCAGCGCCCGCGAGAGGCGGAACACACGGGTGGAATCCAACACGGCAATGGTCAGGATCAGCACCGGGATGCTGGAGCCGAATACGCCCAGAATAATCAGCGCAAAGATCAGCCCGGGGATGGACAGCATCACATCCACCAGACGCGAGAAGAACATGTCAACCCAGCCGCCCATCACCGCGCTGATAAAGCCCAGCACGATGCCGATCAAAAACGACAGCAGCGTGATGGCCAGGGCCACGCCAATCGTCATGCGCGTGCCATACATGATGCGGGTGAGCATGTCGCGCCCGATCTGGTCAGCGCCCAGCAGCATCTTCATGGACGGTTCGTCCCACGTGCCACCGATATTGGCGGATTCACCATAGGGCGCCAGCCAGGGTGTGAAGATGGAGATGAAGACAAAGATGGAAACGACGGTCAGGCCGAACCAGGCCGACAGGGTGGGTTTATTGCCAAATATTTTCATGGGGTGTGTCCTTGTACTTGGGCTTCTTGCTTAGCGCTTGTGGCGCAGACGGGGGTTGACCAGAATCACCAGAACATCGGCCAGGGTATTGAGCGTGACAAACACCATGGCGAAAACCAGACCGCAGGCCTGGATCACCGGCACGTCACGTTTGGATACGGCGTCGACCATCAACTGACCCAGACCTGGGTAAACGAATACTGCCTCGATAACCACCACACCCACCACCAGGTAGGCCAGGTTTAAGGCCACCACGGTGATGATCGGTGCCGCCGCATTGGGCAGCGCGTGACGCACGATGACGCGCCCGCGCTTTGCACCTTTCAGGAACGCCATTTCAATGTAGGGCGTGGACATGACGGAGAGCACCGAGCTGCGCGTCATGCGCAGCATGTGGGCCGCAACCAGCAGCGTCAGCGTAATGGCAGGCAGCGTGGTCTGGTAGACGCGCTCAGTAAACGGCATGCCTTTGAATACAGTGGACAGCGAGGGGAACAAGTCCACATCCACGGCCAGGAAAATGATCAGCAGATAGGCAATAAAGAACTCGGGCAGCGAGATGGCTGTCAGTGTGACGATGTTGGCCAACTTGTCGGACCATTTGCCTTCGTTAATGGCAGAGAAGATACCCAGGCCCACGGCCACCGGAATCGCGACAAATGCCGCATAACCGGCCAGGAACAGGGTGTTGGCAAGGCGCGGCATGATTTCATCAACGATGACGCGCTTGTTGGTCATGGCCACACCCAAGTCGCCATGCAGGGCACCGGTGAGCCAGTTGAAGTAGCGCAGGTAGGCAGGCACGTCCAGTCCTAACTCCTTGCGGAAGATGACAAGCGCTTCAGGCGTGGCACCCTGGCCCAGCACGGCAGAAGCCACGTCACCTGGAAGGATCTGCGTGCAGACAAAAATCAATATGGAGACTGCAAAAAGGGTGAGCACCCCGAGCAGGAGTCGATTCAATATTAGTTTCGCCATGGCATGTTCTCTTAAGTTAAGTGGTAATACTGACTACAGGGACCCAAGATAAGCCTTGTGAATCGGCACCTGGCACACAATAAAAAAGCGGGTTAGACCAAAGGCCTGCCCCGCTTTTACTGCATTTCAGTTGCCTTCACAGATCCTACGCAATTTTTAGACCCGGGCAACCTATTCAGTCGCATGGAGATAAAAATGCGTCGGAGTCCGATGCTTGCCTAATTAAGCAAACCAGCCCTTTTCAGCAATGCGGTCATCACCCATATCGTAACGGCCGGAGATCGTCAGACCCTGCAGCTTGGTGGTGCATGCGTCCAGGTAGTCCTGCACCGCAAAGCACACCATGCCGGAGTTGTCCGCGATCAGTGACTGGCAACGGGCATACATGTCGCCACGCTTTTTCTGATCCATTTCAACACGGGCAGAAACCAGCAACTTGCTGAACTCTTCGTTCTGGAAGTGGGTGTCATTCCAGGGGTTCTTGAGGCCACCAAAGAAGGTACTGGTCAACTGGTTGTCAATGGTGGGGCGGTTGCCCCAGTACACCGCGCAGAAGGGTTGCTTCAGCCAGACGTTGTCCCAGTAGCCGTCGCCGGAGACGCGCTTCAGGTCCATGTTGATGCCAGCCTTGGCCAGCGATTCCTGATAAATCTGACCTGAGTCGGTAGCGCCGGAGAAAGCTCCTTCAGACACTTGCAATTCGACGCCCGAAGAGATGCCGGATTTCTTGAAGTGGAACTTGGCCTTGTCGGGATCGTAAGCAATTTGCTTTTGCTTGGTGTCGTAGTACTTCATCTTGGTGCCGACGGTATGGTCGTTACCAATGGATGCGTAGCCGGAGAACACGTTTTCGACAATCTTCTTGCGATCGATACCGTACTTCAGGGACAGCATCAGGTCCTTGTTGTTGTACGGAGCCTGGTCAGAAAGGGCGACAAAGGCAAAGCGGTTGCCCATGCCGGGTGTGCGAGAAATACGCAGGTTTTTGTTTTTGGCCAGCAGACCGGCAGTCTTGGGATCGACACGGTTGATGATGTCGACCTGGCCTGTAACCAGCGCTTGCGTGCGTGCGGCGGCGTCGCCGATGTAGCGCAGTTCCACACGGTCGAAATTACCGCGGTTGGGCTTCCAGTAGTTGCCGGGCTTCTTCTTGAAGGTAGCGCGCACGCCAGGCTGGAATTCTTCCAGGGTGAAGGCACCGGTGCCATCGGGCTTGGAAAAATCGGTAGTGCCAGCGGGCACGACGATGAGGTGGTAGTCCGACAGGTTGAACGGCAGGTCGAGGTTGCCATTGCTCATCAGGATCTGCACCTGATTGGCGTTGATTTTCTTGATGTCGGAAATGTCAGCCACCAACGACTTGGCGGGGGACTTGGTCTCACCGCGGTGCAGATTGATGGAGTAAATCACGTCATCTGCGTCCAGCGTCTTGCCGGAGGTGAAGGTGATGCCCTTGCGAATGTTAAAGGTCCAGTCGGTGGCACCGGGCTTGACTTCCCAGCTTTCGAACAGTTCGCCAACGGCGTCGCCGTTGTCGGCCACTTCCACCAGGTTGTTCCAGAGCATCAAGCTCATGGTGATTGGAATGGAGTCGGCATAGGTGCGCGGGTCCAGACTGTCCGAGGGCGAGCCGCCTTCCATACCGATGCGCAGGGTGCCGCCCTTTTTAGGTGCGCCTGCAGCCATTGCCGGCATGGAGCCGAAGGCGGCTGTCAGGCCGACTGCGGACGCGCCGAGAATCATTTGACGACGGTCCAGCACGATACCGGATTCAGTCTTATTTTCGATCATTGCCATATTTGAAGATCTCCAATCAATTCAAGTAAAGGTTTCCGACGCACGCATCGGGGTTGATACACGCGCTGGAAAATTCGAAGGTAATTTGCTTACTCTCCAGCGACATAGTATTGCAATTAGCTAAGCAAAATTCGTACACGTTATCCCTAAGCGACGCTTATTTTTACTGTGCAGAGGGGCAATTACTTGCATTGAACATTTCCCTGGTTGTCGTGCAATTGCTCGAAAAAGTCGCATTTGATGTGTGACTATTCGAGGGCTCTGTTAGTTCCTCTGGCGCGGGTCTCTTTTGCATGTTCAAAGCAGTTTGCGTCGGACGTGCTGATCCCAATTTTTGCTCCATACCAGGACGTCATTTTCATAGGCTTCAAGCCTTCCGGTGACATGCCAATGGGTCTTGCTGCACGTCATGCTAGACCAGGTTTCCGTGCGTACTTTCCAGTCGCCACGCTGGCGCTCTTCAGTCCAATGGCACTCCTGCTTTGCGCTTAAGGGGTCATCAGGAAGGATGCGGTAGTTCTCGCGTCCGCAGGCCCATATCGTCATGCCATGCTCCACAATGGTGCTACGGCCGAAGTCGTCCACAATGGCCAGGCGGGTTTCTCCGGTGGCCTGATCGCGTGTGAGCTCCCGCTTGTTGAATGGCTTGCTGTGCTCCAGGAGCTTTACCGGTTTTGCCGCTTCGCTGGCTGCAAACTCAGGCGGCCTCTCGCCGCGGCGCGCGGCGCGCACGGGAATATCGATGAAGCTGGCTGCATTGAACACTGTCAGTGTCACAACTTCCGGCGAGGGCCAGATCATGGGCCAGTAGCTGGTGCTGAGTGACACGCGCAATTTCTGTCCCTTGGCTATGCGTGCGGCTACATCGTCCAGCGCGATGCGCACGGTGTAGGTCTTGCCCGGCTCCAGTGCCTCGGGTTCGTCATGGCCGTTGCGGTGGCACAGATTGAACACGGCATAGCTGATGCGTGAGACCGCACCATCGGGCCAAATTGCGTTCAATCGAACGGCCACATTGGCCACCTTCTTGTCGCTGCTGAACTTGAGTGTCAGCGTGGGCGCGCCCACGATGTCCATGTCCTGCGTCAAAACCGTGCTGTCAAAGGTCAGGGAGCCCGAGTCGTCATGGCGCTGGTCACCGGCAAACTCCGGCCCAAGCCAGATGATGCAGTACTCACCACCGTCGCCACCGACGGTCTGCGCGGTGCTGTGCGTCTGCTTGCTGGCACGGCCCTTGCTGGTGGACAGGCCATCAGCATTCAGATGCCAACGCTGCACCTCGCCCTTATCAAACGGCCATTGCGTGTCGCTGACCCAGCGCCCGGCAATGTGCTTTACGGAGCCACCGGGTTTACCGGGTTCCATGATGTAGGTGCGGAAGGCCGGGTCCTTTTGCACCCCCGTATCTTCGCTCTTGAGCCATTGGTCCCACCAGCGCAACGCCTCCTGCAAAAAGCCGATGCGCGGCTCGGGCACGGCAAAGTGCGGGTACTTGTGCGCCCAGGGGCCGATGATGCCCTTGGCGGGTGATTTCAGATTCGTCACCAGACGCGGCACCGCGTTGGTATACGCGTCGTTCCAGCCGCCAACAGCCAGCACTGCGGCCTGGATCGCGCTGTAGTCCTGATTGACAGAACCGTGTTTCCAGTAGGCATCACGATGGGGGTGATGCAGCCAATCTATGGCCAGCAGCGGCTCGGCTTCCAGACGCTCCATCCACATCTCGCGCCAGTGCTCACCCACCAGGGCGGGATCCGGCGGACGCGAGGAGTAGGCAAACATGGTGGCCGACCAACCCAGGTTTTCGTTGAGCAGGCAGCCGCCCTTGAAGTGGATGTCGTCGGTGTAGCGGTCAACGGTAGAGCAAAGCGTGATGATCGCCTTCAGCCCCTCGGGACGCATCGCGGCAACCTGCAGGCTGTTAAAGCCGCCCCACGAAATGCCCATCATGCCGATATTGCCGCTGCACCAGGGCTGCTGGCGCAGCCAGGCGATCACGGCGCAGGCATCGTCCAGTTCCACTTGCGTGTATTCGTCCAGCATGATGCCGTCGGAGTCTCCGCTGCCGCGCATGTCCACCCGCACGCAGGCATAGCCGTGGCCGGCGATGTACGGATGCGTAAGCGCATCGCGCACATGCGTGCCGTCGCGTTTGCGGTAGGGCAGGTATTCCAGAATGGCCGGTACGGGATTTTTTGCCGCGTCCCGTGGTAGCCAGATGCGCGCCGCCAACTTGGTGCCGTCGGGCAGGGTGATGAAGGTGTTGGCAATTTCCTTCACCTTGCGGGGAAATGTTTTAACGGTCTTCATCTTGTATCTCCGTTGAGGGTGCTGAACTTCAAGCGTTTTGTTTGTTCAGATTTTGCGCCTGAGTTTGTGGGGGCCGAGGGCAGCGGGGTAGATGCTTCCGCGAATGTCCCCCGCCCGCTTAAGCGGGCTCCTCCTTTATTTCGCTGCAGCATCCACCCCACTGCCCTCGGCTACCAACACGGTTGGCGTGCAAAGAACGGAAACGGAAACTAATACCCAAACCCAAACCCTGTGTGCGCCCACCAAGCAGGCGGACGCAGGACGGTGTGGTGCTCATCGCAGTGAGGTAAAGGAGGAGCCCGCTTAAGCGGGCGGGGGACACGAACGGAGATGAGTACCACAGCGTCCTGCGTCCAGAAGTGACTTTGAATCCGTTGCAGCCAAGATTTAGACCTGATGCGGCGTATGCGTCATGTCCAAGTGCAGCGCATTGCCTACATAGGGGTTCGCCAGAGCCACCTCTTCGTTCAGTTCCACACCCAGACCTGGCCCGGTGGGCGGAATGATGTAACCGCGCTCCCACTGAATGGGCTTTTTCAGCAACTCGGAGTAGAAACCCGATCCGTCATAAATGGTTTCCAGAATCAGGAAATTCGGTGTGCTGGTCGACACCTGAATGGCCGCCGCCCAGGTGATGGGGCCACAGTAAATGTGCGGCGCTATTTGCGCATGACAGGCTTCGGCCATGGAAGCAATTTTCTTGGCTTCGGTGATGCCGCCCACCCGCGCCAGATTCATCTGCAAAATGCTGGCCGCACCTTCTTCCAGCACCCGCTGAAACTCCCACTTGGTGGTCAATCGTTCACCGGCCGCAATCGGAATCGACGTGGCACGCGCCACTTTGGCCATTTCCTTCTGGTTGTCCGGTGGGATCGGCTCTTCAAACCACAGCGGGTCGTACTTCTCCAGTCGCTTGGCCAGGCGGATGGCACCGGATGCAGTCATCTGGCCGTGGGTGCCAAAGAGCAAGTCGGCCTTGTTGCCCACGGCTTCGCGCAACAGCTTGCAAAAACGCTCGCAGCGGTCCAGGTCTTCCAGCGACAACTGGTGTCCGTCGTATACGGTGTAGGCGCCGGCCGGGTCGAACTTGACCGCGTTGAAGCCCATTTCCACATATTCGGCAGCGCGCACCGCCGCCAGCTCCGGGTCGGCATAGACATTGGTCTGGTCGCCGGGCTTGGGGTAGATGTAGGTGTAGCTGCGCAGTTTCTCGTGTACCTGGCCGCCCAGCAACTTGTAGACGGGCATATTCAGTTCCTTGCCCTTGATGTCCCAGCAGGCCATATCGATGGCACTCAGAATGCCCATCATGGAGGTGTCGGGACGCTGGATAAAGCCCCCGCCATAGACACTGCGCCATATCTTTTCCGTGTCGAACGGGTCCTGGCCGACCACGTAGCGCTCCACCACATCACGCGCCATTTTTTCAACGATATGCGGGTGGTAAGGCAGGTTGTAGATTTCGCCTACGCCTTCCACGCCGGTATCGGTAATGAGCTTGATAAAAACGTAGTAGCGCCCACCAAAGCCGGGCGGTGGATTGCCTACGGTGAAGGTTTTGATGTCTTTGATTTTCATGCTTGTCTCCTGTTTTCTCACCTGTTGATCGATTCAAAAAATAATGGCTCTTGGGTCTTGCCGAATAGCTGGACTCAGGCCTCTGTGGCACTTCAGTCAGAAGTCACTTCCGGACGCAGGCCGCCGTGGCACTCCGATTCGTCCGTGTCCCCCGCCCACTGCGTGGGCTCCTCCTTTACCTACCGAATCGGAGCGCCACACCGTCCTTCGTCTGCCTGCGTTTTGGTACGCGAAGGTAGAAATGCATTGGATGTTGGGCATAGGCTATTGGCTATTGGCTATTGAATGATTGCGCGGCAACCATGCAGGCTGCCGATGACAGTGGGGTACCCAAGGCATAGCGGAGTACACCAAGCAGCTCACGTTTTCACAACCCGTTGACGATTTTGTATTCCAGGAAATCCTGCAGCCCAAAGCGGCCCCACTCGCGCCCGTTGCCGGACTGCTTGTAGCCACCAAAGGGGTTGCAGTATTCGTTGCCGCTTGCGTTGACCGACACGTTGCCGGCGCGCAGGCGCTTGGCCACGCGGCGGGCGCGGGCCTTGTCGTTGGTGCTCAGATAGGCAGCCAAGCCAAAAGGTGTGTCGTTAGCGATGCGGATGGCGTCTTCCTCGTCCTCAAACGGAATCAGACACAGCACCGGCCCGAAGATTTCCTGGCGTGCAATCGGCATGTCGTTGGTGACGTCGGCAAAGATGGTGGGTTTGACGAAGTAGCCCTTGTCAAAGCCGTCCGGACGACCGGGGCCGCCGACCACCAGACGCGCACCACAGTGCATGCCGATGTCGATGAAACGATTCACCGTTTCGAACTGGCGCTTCATGGCCAGCGGGCCAATGCCATCGCCTTTTTCCGTCGGCTGAATCACCCTCACTTTGGCGCCCGCCGCAATCGCGGCCGCCACGGCTTGGTCATAAACAGACCTTTCGATCAGCATGCGCGTAGGCGCGTTGCAGCTTTGGCCGGTGTTGTTCATGCAGCGCTTGACACCGCGCGCCACTGATTTGTCCACATCGCTGTCGGCAAAGATGATGTTGGGCGACTTGCCGCCCAACTCTTGCACCACGCGCTTGACGGTGTCTGCTGCA
>CAIQYP010000222.1 GCA_903876045.1 uncultured beta proteobacterium
ATTGAGCATTTCTACCGCGCGGTTTTTGAGGGAGGTGCGGTGTATCCAGCCCGTGGTCTTGCCCAGGCCATCGCCCACTTTGCTGGCTTTGCGCTGCAGCAAGTAGAGCTTGCGCGGGCTGACTTCGATGTGCGCTGCCTTCAAACCACCGCGCTCGGCATAACTGGTGTCCACACCCCACTCCGCAAAAAATTTCGGCTTGTCGAGGCTGGGGCTGCTACCGGAGTGCAGCAGAAATTCCGCCACGTCAAAGCCGATGCCACCAGCGCCGATCAGTGCCACGGTTTTGCCCACGGCGCATTTATCGCGCAGCACGTCCAGATAGCCCACCACCTTGGCGTGCGTGATGCCTTCAATCTCGGGCAAGCGTGGCGTCACGCCGGTGGCCAGCACGATATGCTTAAAACCGGCGTCCACCAGTTCCTTGGCCGATACCTTGCGGTTGAGTTGCAGCTTCACGCCGGTGATTTCGATCTGGCGCTTGAAGTAACGCAGCGTCTCGTAAAACTCTTCTTTGCCCGGCACCTGTTTGGCCACATTGAACTGGCCGCCAATCTCAGCGGCTGCATCAAACAAGGTGACGTCAAAGCCGCGCTGCGCTGCGGTGGTGGCAAAAGCCAGCCCTGCAGGCCCGGCGCCGACGACCGCGACGCGACCACCGACTTTGGTCGGCACCATTTGCATCAGCGTCTCGTTGCAGGCACGCGGATTCACCAGACAGGTGGTGATCTTGCCGGCAAAGGTGTGGTCCAGGCAGGCCTGATTGCAGCCAATGCAGGTGTTGATCTCATTGGCTCGACCCTCGGCAGCCTTGAGAACAAAATCCGGATCGGCCAGAAAAGGCCGCGCCATCGACACCATATTGCACATGCCATCGGCCAGCAGTTGCTCGGCCACTTCGGGTGTGTTGATACGGTTGGTTGCGATCAGCG
This sequence comes from uncultured beta proteobacterium, assembly GCA_903876045.1. GTDB lineage: Bacteria > Pseudomonadota > Gammaproteobacteria > Burkholderiales > Burkholderiaceae_C > Allorhodoferax. Next base: position 933 of record CAIQYP010000222.1, read on the forward strand.
GGATACCAACCTTGCCCATGACCTGTTGCGTGACCCAGGCAAAGGCGGCGCGTGGCACCTTGGTGGCAATGGTGGGGATGCGTGCCTCGTGCCAGCCCACGCCGGTATTGATCAGGGTAACCCCTGCGGCCTCCAGTGCCTGGGCCAGTTGCACCACTTCGTCCAGGGTGGAGCCGCCTTGCACCAGGTCCAGCATCGACAAGCGGAAGATGATGATGAAGTGCTTGCCTACTTTGGCACGCACCTGCCGCACGATCTCCAGCGGAAAGCGGATGCGGCTTTCATAGGCGCCACCCCAGGCATCGTCGCGCTGGTTGGTGCAAGCGGTGATGAACTCGTTAATCAGGTAACCCTCAGAGCCCATGATCTCCACGCCGTCGTAGCCCGCGCTTTGCGCCAACGCCGCGCAGTTCACATAATCGGCAATGGTCTGCTCGACCTCATCGCTACTCAGCGCGTGTGGCTTGAAAGGGTTGATAGGCGCCTTCAACGCGCTGGGTGCCACCAACTCGGGGTGGTAGGCGTAGCGGCCGAAGTGCAGGATTTGCATGGCGATCTTGCCGCCTGCCGCGTGCACCGCCTCGGTCACCACCTTGTGCTTGTCAGCCTCTGCCTGCGTGGTCATCATGGCGCCACCCGGCATGGGGCGACCGCGCTCATTGGGTGCAATGCCACCGGTGACTATCAGCGCTACGCCACCGCGTGCGCGCTCGGCATAAAACGCCGCCATGCGGTTAAAGCCGTCTTTGGCTTCTTCCAGCCCCACGTGCATGGAGCCCATCAATACGCGGTTCTTGAGTCGGGTAAAGCCCAGGTCCAGCGGTTCAAGCAAATGGGGATAAGGGTGCACGGCGGTCTCCTGTTTTTGTGGTCATGCACTGTAAACCCGTCGGGCGGCGATTCTTTAGATGCGCCACACCAGAAGTCGTGGCGGTCGACTCAGCCAGCACTGCTGGTCTTGAAGTCCTTCTGGAAACGCTCCAGACTGTTGAACGAACCACAGACAAAGAGTTCGTCGTTGGCCTGCACCGTAAAGTCCGCATCGAACTCCACAATGATGTCGCCCTCGCGCTCCACGGCGACGATCTTGGCACCGGTGCGGTCCAGGTCTTCGCTGCGCCAGGGGTGCCTGCCCACCAGGGCCCCGGCATGCTGGCGGATGAACTTGATGCGGTTCTCGACTTGCACCATCTGCTCGCCCAACAACTGAAAGGCCAGAATTTGCCCCGCCACCTGTCCGACCGAAATCGCAAAGTCGGCGCCGGCGCGGTACAGGCGCGCGGTATTGCGCGTGCGCTGCACCCGCACGATCAGGGGTACCTGGGGCGCGTAGTCACGCACCACCGCTGTGGCAAACACCGATTCGCTGTCATCACTCAGCGCCAGCACGACGGCACTGGCTTCGCGCAGTTTGGCCTTGTCCAGCATGTCGCGCTCCAGCACACTGCCCACCAAATCCACGCCCGGGATTGCCAAACGATCAATCACGATACAGGTCTCACCGGCATCGTGCAGCATCTCCACCACCTTCTGGCCCACGGCACCAAAGCCAGCCAGCACGATGGGGCCGGCCCGGCGTATCGGCATGGCCATGCGCTCCACCACTTCCAGATTGGCATGCGCACCCACGGCCACCAGAATGGCGCCGGCCTCCACCACGGTTTGCGGTCCTTTGGTGGTGGTACATGCACCACTCAGCCATTGCCCGATAAGTGAAACGCCATGGCGCTCGCGCAGCTTCAACTCGCCCAGCGTTTTGCCGGCCAACGGACTTTCGGCGCGCACCCGGAACTCCGCCATGCCAATCTTGGTGCCCAGCAAATGCATGCCCTCGGCGGGGGGACTGATGCGCGTGCTGGCCTGCGACGCCAAGGCCGCACCCAGCACATGGGCCGGGGTGAACACATCGCTGGCGCCGATCTGCAGCATGGGGTAACGATACAGCGGGTCATCGGCCAATGCATAAAGTGGGCCGGTGTATCCCGCCTCGCGCACCACCATCGTGAAGGTGGCGTTGGCGTGGTCATCGCCGTTGGCCACCACCGCCTGAGCCTGGGCCACGTTGGTCAACACGGCGGGGTCATCGGCCATCTTGCCAAACACCACGTTGTAGCCGCGGTCGCGCAGATTGCGCGCCACCTGCATGTCTTCTTCCAGAATGACAAAGGGCGTGCCTTTGCTGCTGAACTCCACCAGCAGCGAATCGATGGTGGGGCCATAGCGGTAGAACAGCACCTTGCCCGCCATAGGCGGCAACTGGTGCTGCAGACGCACCTCAAACTGCTCTTCAAAATACGGCAGGATCACCATCGGAAACGCCAGGAAGATCAAAAATTGCCCGGTGAACTGCACCAACATCACATACAAAGCCATGGCGGGATGGTGCCAAGTGCTGTCGGCGCCATAGCCCGTGGTGGTGATGGTTTCGCTGGCCCACAACAGGCTTTGCAAATAGGTCCGGGGACGGTCTTCCAGATGGTCCATACCCAGCATGTACAACAGGGCCAACGTCATCACAATGACTGGCAGCAGCGCAAGAATTGTCAGGAATCGCTTGCTGGAGCGCTTGAGGTTAAGTTGCATGTCGTGGGCAAGGTTTGTTTTTATGTGTCTGCACACTGTAAACGCTTGGGCGCGTACGTTTCAACCCGCCAGCCCCAAGTTGGCGGATGTCCGTCCTGAATACGCTACGATTTGTCGCCTAGGAGATTACGTGACCCGCATCCAACCTACCCGTTTCGTGTTTCAGCCCGTGCAACTGGTGCGCCCCTGTGAAGTGGTGGCCTACCGGATTACCGAAGCCATTCGTGCAGGGGATGTCAAAGTGGGCGAGCGCCTGCCGTCTGAGCAAAGCCTGTCGGTGCAGTTGGGGGTCAGCCGCCCCACGCTGCGCGAAGCCGTCAAGCTGCTGGTGCATGCCGGCGTTGTGCAGGTTTTGCCCGGCTCTTCCGGCGGCATCTTTGTCACCAGCGAAAGCATTCCGCCCGAGTTGTGTGGTTTCCCACTGCCCGACCTGCCACTGGAAGACATTGACAGCGTGATGGAAGCACGCCGCCTGTTTGAACCCCATGTGGCGCGCCTTGCGGCGATATATGCCACCCCGGCAGATTTTGAGCGCATGCGTGATGCGGTGCGCCTGAGCACAGAAACCTGCGCCAAATTCAAGAACAAAAAGATCAGCGATGACGGCGCACAGCGCATGACGATTGCCAGCACGCGCTTCAACATCGCGGTGGCCCGGGCCACGCAAAACAGCATGGTGGTGCAGATGATGGAGGTGATGCTGCGCCGCATGGAAGTGGTGCGCACGCTGGCAGTACGCCAGCTACCGGACATCAGCCAGTCGACCAAGACCTTGAGCGACAGCCTTCGGGCCATCGAGAGCGGCGACCCGGCGCAGATCGACGCCGCCACTGCCGCGCGCATCGGGCTGCTGGAGTCCGCCTGGGAGATGGCTGCGGGTAAACGCCTACGCCGCCGCTCGATTTTGCAGGCAAGCGCCGTAGCCGCGGGCAGCAAAAAGACTTCCGCCAAAACCACTTGATAAATACTCTTGACAGCGTCAGGTGGAGACCAAATAATGAGCAAATTTTTTTGGTATATATAAATACTGAATTTGGTTTTTAACAAGATCGAAGTGCGAGCCAAACCCAATATGCAAACCGACGGTTTTAAGGACGAATTTGAACTGTATGACCTGCGGGTAGAGGTGGTGGTGCACGACGACCGCAAGATCCAGTGCAACGCCAAAGTCGGAGACTATTTTGAGGTGCATGGCGAGGTGCTGCACTTTCCACCGGGCCAGGGCTTTTCCCTGTATTCGCTGGCGGCCCTGTTACCGCTGTTGCCAGCCAAGCAGCGCATCACGCAGGCGGCAGACTGGATGAGCACCGACGCCGAGGTGGCCTGCCCGGACCCCAACTGCCCCACCCGATTCCGCATCACCCGCATGGGCAAGCGCACTTTCCGCCACAGCGAAACCACCGCCGTACCCTTGGAACCGCAGGCATGAGCGTGGCGACAGTCCCCGTCGAAACCACGGAGCTCGCGCCAGGCTACCGCATTCCGCGCATCATCCGCGGCGGCTGGCAACTCGCCGGTGACCACGGCCCGGTGGAGCGCGAACGCGCCATAGCCGACATGGCCGAGTTTCTGGATGCCGGCCTCAATACCGTGGACGGCGCCGACATCTATACCGGCGTGGAAGACATGTATGGCGCGTTCAATGCCGCGCGCGCTGCGGCCGGTTTGCCGCGCATGCAGGTGCACACCAAGTTTGTGCCCGACTACGGGGACCTCGCCACGGTCGATAGCGCCTATGTGCGCCGCATCATCACGCGCTCTTTGCAGCGCCTGAACGCTGAACGCCTGGACCTGGTGCAGTTTCACTGGTGGGACTACAGCGTGCCGCGCTATGTAGAAACCGCCATGGCCCTGCGCGCATTGCAAAAAGAAGGCCTTATCGCCCACATCGGCGGCACCAACTTTGACGCCGCCCATGCCCAGGAGATCATGGATACCGGTGTGCCTCTGGTCAGCATGCAAACGCAATACTCGCTGCTGGACCGCCGACCTGCTGGCCAACTCACCGCCCTGGGTGCGCGCCACGGCATGCACCTGCTGTGCTACGGCACGCTGGCCGGTGGCTTTTTGACCGGGCACTGGCTGGGCCGCGCCGAACCGGAAGCCACGCCCGCCAACCGCTCGCTGGTGAAATACAAACTGATCATTGAAGAGTTTGGCGGCTGGTCCGCCTTCCAGGCTTTGCTGCGGGCCTTGCAGACCATTGCGCAGCGCCATGCGGTCAGTCTGTCCAGTGTGGCCATACGCTGGGTGCTGGAGCAACCCGGTGTGGCGGCCGCCATCGTGGGCGCACGTTACGCCGACCGCATTGCCAGCACGCTGGAAGTGTTTACATTTCAGTTGGACGTGTCTGACCACGCCCTGCTGCAACCGATTCTTGACGCATCCCCGGGCGCTGGAGGTGAGCCCTACAGTCTGGAGCGCGACAAGACCGGGCCGCACGGCCGCATCATGAAGTACGACCTCAACAAAACCTGATTTCAACCCACCCTGGAGATTCTCACCATGCGTTATTTGCTTTCTGCTACTGCTCTGGCCATGCTGGCCAGCCTGGGCTCTTCCGCCGCCCTGGCCCAGACACCTTCCTGCACCCACACGGTGGGCATGGTGGTATCACTTACCGGTGCCGCCGGCCGCTACGGTCAGGCCGCCAGCAAGTCGGTCGAACTGGCATTCAACGACCTCAACAAGGCGGCGGGCGCCGGTGGCATTGCCGGTTGCAAGCTGGCCTTTGATTTGCGTGATGCGCAAAGCCAGGGCTCGGTAGCTGTGGACCAAGCCCGCCAGTTGGTGGACCTGAAGAAGACGCCGGCTATCATCGGCGGCATCATCAGCTCGGTGTCGATTCCCATGGTCACCTCGGTGACGGCGCCAGCCGGCGTGGTGCAAATTTCTCCCGCATCGTCATCGCCCTCGCTCACCAAACTGGCACTGGAAGGCAAGACCGGCGGCTGGTTCTTCCGCACCATTACCAGTGACGCGCTGCAAGGCACCGCCGCTGCCAAATACGCGCTGGACCAGGGCATGAAGAGCCTGACCGTCATCCACGTCAACAACGATTTCGGTGTCAACATGCTGGCCGAGTTCCGCCGCGCTTATGAAGCACTGGGCGGCAAGATTGTGGATGTCACGCCCTATAACCCCGAGCAGTCTTCCTACAACGCCGAAGTCACCAAGGCGCTCAAGACCGACCCGACCGCGCTCTACTTCATTGGCTACCCGGGCGACGGCACCACCATCATCCGCACCTGGATTCAGCAAGGTGGCCCACAAAAATTCCTGTTTAACGACGGCATGAACGCCGCCGATTTCATCAAGGGTGTCGGGCCGCAGTACCTGAACAATGCCTATGGCACCTCGTCGGGCACCACCAAGACGGAATCCACCGAATATTTTGCCAAGACCTACCCCGCCATGAGTGGCGGCTTTGACGCCGAGGCCCCGGCCGCCGAGCAGGGTTTTGACGCTGGCGCCATCCTGGGCCTGGCGATTGCGCAGGCCGGCAAGTTTGAAGCTGCGGCCATCCGCGATGCGATCCGCAAGGTCACCCAGCCTGGCGGCGAGGTGGTGCATGCCGGACCGGCCGGATTTGCCCGCGCCCTCGAACTCATCAAGCAGAAAAAACCGGTTCGCTACGTCGGCGTGATTGGCCCAGTGCAGTTCGACAAATATGGTGACATTGCCGGCCCCTTCCGCACCTGGAAGATTGCCAATGGCGAAGTGGTCACCGTCGGCCAGATGTCCACCGAAGATGTGGCCGCCATTCAAGCCAAGATGAAATGAGTGACGCCTTAGCTGCGCACCCCAACAGCGTGCGCCCGGCGCGCACGTTGCTGGCTCCGGGCCTGGAAATATCCCGCATC
>CAIQYP010000223.1 GCA_903876045.1 uncultured beta proteobacterium
GGTGGCAAGCTCACGGGCAGCGTGCGCTTTGGCAACGTGCCGGCGGCATTGCTGGCGGGCAAGCCCACGCTGGAAATGACCTCGGCGCCATTGGCCGAAATCATCCGCGACATCAACAAGTACAGCAACAACGTGATGGCGCAACAGGTGTTTTTGACGCTAGGCCGTGTGGTTCCACCCGGCACGCAAAGCGCAAACGGCGAGGCAACTGCCAACGAGGCCCAAGTCGCTACTGCCACGGACTCGGGTAATAGCGGCGCTCTAAGCGCCGGCAGCTTTGTGGCCTCGCGCGCCGTGCTGCAGCGCTGGTGGAAAGAGCGCATCAGCGCCGACGAATTGCCAGTGTGGGAAAACGGCTCCGGCCTGTCGCGCCAGGAGCGCATCAGCGCGCAAGGTCTGGGGCGCCTGCTGCAAATTGCCTGGCGCTCGCCCTACATGTCGGAACTGATGAGTTCGCTGCCGATTACCGGGGTGGATGGCACGCTCAAACGCTTCAAATCCAAGGCCGTGGGCAATGCCCATCTGAAGACCGGCACGCTCAGCAATGCGCTGGCCCGTGCGGGCTACGTGGACGGCGCCAGTGGCAAACGCTATGTGCTGGTCGCGATGATCAACCACGCCAATGCCAACACCGAAGCCGCCCGTGCAGTCATGGAAACGCTGGTGGATTGGGTGGCCAGAGACAACTGATCAGGCCGCAGCGCGCTGCAACCGGTCGCGCACGCCATCCCACGCCACCGTATCCGGTGGAGTTTCCACCCAGATCAGCTTGACGCGCAGCGCATCAAGCTCGCGCAGCACCGAAAACAATTCGTGCGCTGCGACAGCCGCATCGGTGGGCATGCGGCGCATTTCAATCTGACGCGATTTGCTCTTGAGCAGCACGCGGGAATAGATGGCGATGGTCTTGTCGGGCCCGGCACTCTGGTCCACATCCGTGCCCAACATGTCCAGCGCCTTTTGCAAGGCCTTGGCGTCCATCAGGCGCACAGTCGCGTTGGGCGCGTAATGCGATTCCAGCGTGCCGGAAGCGCGCGGTGCCTGTTCGCCCTGTGCTTCCAGTTCTTCCGGTGAGATCAAAGCGCGGCCACAGGCCGCTGCCACCTGCTCGCTGGTGATGGCACCCGGGCGCAGCAATACGGGCGCACCACGCGTGCAGTCGATGATGGTGGATTCGATGCCCACGTCGCAGGGGCCGCCATCCAGAATCAGCAGATCAGGCGTGTCGGCAAACTCATCTGCCACATGCTGCGCCGTGGTGGGGCTGATGCGACCAAAACGGTTGGCGCTGGGCGCTGCCACACCCCACACCACGGGTTCGTCGGCAGCGGGCTGGCGCAGCGCAGCCAGCACGGCTTGTGCCACCGGATGCGCCGGGCAGCGCAGACCAATCGAGTTCTGTCCACCAGCTGCCGCTGCGCCAACACCTTCACGGCGTGACAGGATCAAGGTCAGCGGCCCGGGCCAAAAGGCCGACATCAGTTGCTGGGCAAATGAAGGCACGCGCCCGGCGTAATGTGCAACACCCGACATGCCGCCGTCAAACGCTGCGACATGAACGATGAGTGGGTGGTCGCTGGGTCGGCCCTTGGCTTCAAAAATGGCGGCCACCGCCGTGGCGTTATCGGCATCGGCGCCCAGGCCGTACACCGTTTCAGTGGGTAGACCGACCAGGCGACCGGCGCGCAGCGCTTGTGTCGCGGCACCAATCGCGTCGGGTGCAAACTCCACCCCATCGGCGAATACATAGGCAGACACGATCATGGTGCAGCCCTTTCAAGAAAAGTTAAAAGGCTTCAATACCTAGAATTTGCGCTGCCTTCAGCGCGGTGCTGCGGACCTGCTCGATGGTGCTGCCCGTGATGTTCAGATGACCCATCTTGCGGCCCTTGGCAGCGCGTAGCTTGCCGTACAAATGCAGATGCGTTCCGGGCAAGGCCAGCACTTGCTCCCAGGGCGGTACGCCCCCGTCAGGCCAGATATCACCCAACAAATTAAGCATGATGCTGGGGCTGTGCTGACGTGGTTGCACCAGAGGCAAATTCGCCAGCGTGCGCACCTGCAACTCGAACTGCGACACATCGCAGGCGTCCATGCTGTAGTGGCCGCTGTTGTGCGGGCGTGGTGCCATCTCATTCACCACCAGACCACCCAGGCCCTGCGCGGCCGGATTCGATTCATCCAGCACGAAGAATTCCACACACAGCACGCCCACGTAATTCAGCTCCGCAGCAATCGCCTTGGCGGCGGCAATGGCCCGCTCTGCCAACGCGTCCGGCACATTGCCGGCAAACACCTCGGTCACCGCCAGAATCCCATCGCGATGCAAATTGCGCTGCAGCGGTAAATTGACGCAGTCGCCATTGGCACCGCGCGCCACGATGACCGAACACTCCAACTGCAGTGGCAGCATCTTTTCCAGCACGCAAGGCAGTTGCTGCAAGTCGGCCCAAGCCTCGGCAAGTTCGGTGCGGGTACGCACACGCGCCTGACCCTTGCCGTCGTAACCCATACGGGCAGTTTTCAAGATTCCTGGCAGCAGGTTTTCTGGCACCGCAGCCAGTTGCTCCGCTGTCTCGATTACCGCGTAGGGCGCGCAGGGCACGCCGCAGCTAACGAAGTGCGCTTTCTCAGCGGCGCGGTCCTGTGCAATGGCGACGGCCGATGCGGCAGGGGCCACCGGGCGCGTTTTAGCGAGTTCCGCCAAAGCCGGTGCCGGCACGTTTTCAAATTCGGTGGTGATGGCGTGCGAAATCAGCGCCAAACGCTCCAGCCCCACCGGATCGGTATAGCTGGTCTGAATATGGTGGTGGCTGACGCGCCCGGCCGGGCTGTCGGCGTCGGGGTCGAGCACGGCGGTGTCATAGCCCATGGCCTGGGCGGCGTGCACAAACATGCGCGCGAGCTGGCCGCCGCCCATCA
>CAIQYP010000224.1 GCA_903876045.1 uncultured beta proteobacterium
ATGGCTTGCTGAGCAATATCAGGTTTTTCCTGATCGGTGGCGCCGATCTCTATTTGCACTGGTTCGCTCAGCATGGACTGCGCTAAAGCAGCAACCGCAGGCGCAAAGGTGGCCGAGAAAAACAGGCTTTGTCGGTTTGCTGGCAGCAGCGAGAGAAGGCGGTTCAGTTCGGCTTCAAAGCCAAGTTCCAGCAAGCGGTCAGCTTCGTCTAGCACCAGAATCTGCGTGGTGGATAGGGTTAATGCGTTGTGGTGCACCAGGTCAAGTAGCCGTCCTGGAGTCGCAACCACCACGTCGGTGCCGCCGCGCATGGCCAACATTTGGGGATTGATGGAGACGCCGCCAAACACCACGCTTATCCGGATAGCCTGGGGCAGTTGGTTGGCCAAGTCTCTCAGCGTGGCACCGACTTGTATTGCCAATTCGCGTGTGGGTACCAAAACTAGCGCGCGCACCTGGCGCGGATTCTGCGCTGGCTCGTTTGCCATTTTGTGTAGCAGCGGTAGGCCGAAAGCCAGCGTTTTACCGGAGCCGGTTTGGGCTCTAGCCATCGCGTCATGCCCCGCCAAAATCGCGGGAATTGCTTGAGACTGAACGGGTGTCGGTGTGTGAAGGTGCTGCCGCTCAAGGGCGCGCAACAGTGCGGGCGATAAGCCCAGCGAAGAAAAGTGCATGTCGCAGTTTAGCCGGGCTTACTGCGGTTGAGGCTCGATGGCGGTGCTGGCTTCTATCGGAACACGGCGAGCACCGTCAAAACGCTTTGCCCAATAAGACGCGCCCAGGTCTTCCACGCGGACCTCGCCACCAGGCTTAGGGGCATGAATAAATTTGCCATTGCCGACATAAATGCCTACATGGCTGAATGCGCGGCGCATGGTGTTGAAGAACACTAAGTCTCCGGGTTTGAGATCAGTCTTGTCAATTTTTTCGGTGGATGCAGCCTGTTCAGATGCACGTCGTGGAAGTAACAAGCCTGCGGTTTGCTGGTACATGGCGCGTACAAAACCGCTGCAGTCAAAGCCGGTTTCGACATTGCTGCCGCCCCTGCGATAGGGCACACCTAAAAACCCCAACGCACTCACAACCAACTGTGATGCCTTGGCCTCGACGCGGTTGCTAACCTCACCAATCTTTATTAGCAAGTTGCCATCATTGAGGCGAAGACCCGCCTCATCAGCCACTTCGACGGGCGCCGCCTGGCACAGCGAAGCAGAAAAGAGCGACAAAAGCAAGGCCATGAGAGTCAAAAAGCGCATCGTCCTAGCATACCCTGCGAGATACACCTAGTCAAACTACAAAATGCCTGAATAAAGCGCTGTAACCTAATGATTTATATATGTAAAAGCTAATTTTCATGATTTGAAATGTAAAGTGTATCCATAGGTTCGTGTACGAACATTGGTGTTGAGTGGGGCGGATTTTCTGCCTGTGTTTTGGAGGCGAAGTGCCCGAAGCGGCGGCCAAGCTGGTTATGCTTGGATACCCCCGACTGAAAGCCTCCAATGCTGCTAGAACTTCAATCCTCCCAACTGGTTTTGATCGATTACCAAGTTCGCCTCATGCCGGCAATGCATGAATCTGATGCAGTAATGCTTAACGCCATCCGTTTGGCCAACATCGCAGCTGCGTTGGCC
>CAIQYP010000225.1 GCA_903876045.1 uncultured beta proteobacterium
CCCTTGGCATATCGAAAATAATCGCTCCTGGGCGATTCTGAGAGGTCGAAAATTTTGCGTCTCGTTCCAAAAGTTTCTGCCGCCCAGACTCCTAGATCATCGAGTACCGAGGGTCGAAGTGTTAGTGCCATCTGCCGCATTTGTTGAAGCGCGCTGTCCACCATGCGAATATTCTCTAGGGCGCTCTCCTGCGGGCTGCGTCGGTCATGGGGCTTGGTAGACTGCAAATTGATCTTTACAGCGGTCAGCGTCTGGCCAAGCTCATCGTGCAATTCATGGGCAATGCGTCTGCGCTCGCCCTCCTGCACCTCAAGAATACGACGCGAGAGCACTTGTAGTTTTGCTGCCGCATTTCTTCGCTCGGTAATGTCTGTATTCGTCCCGATCATTCGTAGCGGCGCCCCATTCGCGTCGCGTCGAACCACTAGTCCCCTCCCGGAAATCCAGGCTACGCCGCCATCCTTCCGCCGCAGACGGTACTCGCAATTGAATTGACTTGTTTCCCCGTTCATGTGCGCCTGCATGTCGGCGAGAACCCGTGTCCTGTCGTCCGGGTGAATGTACCGATCCAGTTCCTGCGGGTCATTCCCAATTTCGTCAACCGTAAATCCCAGCATTTGCTTCCAGCGCTCGCTATAGAAAACTTTGTTTGTCGCAAAATCCCGGTCCCACAAAGAGTCACCTGTTCCCTCGATTGCAAAACGCCATCTCGATTCACTCTCGCTCAAAGCATCTTGCGCATTCTTGCGGTCTGTGACGTCGCGTGCCAACAGAATGAAACGTGGCTGCAGGCCGTCACTCGTGTTCTTAGCTGCTACTGATAACTCAAACCAGGTCTTTCCCTGAAGCAAGTCCAGGCTATAGGTGGCGCCAATCGACCATCCATTTGCAAAAGCCTCCTGAATTGCAGACATACAAGCCCGTTTCGCAGACTCCGGCAAGAATTCACGAATCAATTTTCCTAGAAACAATTCAGGTGAGGCTGCCAATAAGTCCGTTCTGGTGGCATGGTAGTTGTGCACCCGTCCATCGAGGTCGACCTCAAATAACAAATCCGGGATGGCATCAAGGGTGGCTTGCAAGTTGTCCTTTAACGCCTGCAGTTCAATTTCGCCTTTTTTGCGTTGGGTAATGTCGTACAGCACCACCAAGTGTTGTGCGTAGCTTTTGTTGGTGAATACCGCGGCGTTTGCTAGAACATTCCGGCGACTATTGTCGTTGCATCGGACAACTATCTCCATGGGAGTGAACGGCGAGTGCGTCGATTTCGATCTCGCCAGTTCTTTGCCCCACGCATCAATCACCCATTTTTGATAGGCTGGGTCAGGGTAAGCCTTTGACCACCATGCATCCAATACTGGAATGTCGTCAAGAGAATAGCCGAAGGTATCCACAAACGCTTGATTGACAAAGGTAATCTCATTTTCATTGTTGTTCAGGGCCATTGGCACTGGCGAGGCGTCTATGATTTCACGAAGACTGGACTCGCTATTTTCAAGAGCTAGTATGTAGCGTCTGTTGTTCTTCCATAGCGACAACATGAGGAGGGCAACGCCCGCAACCAGAAAGCTGGTGATGAGTGAAATCCAGTAATAGATGGCTTTGCGTTCTTCCATTGGTTTCATGACATCTTCCATCGAAGAGGCAACCGTAACGACCAACGGAAATTCCTGCAGGACAGCGTAGCTTACGGTGCGAACCTGTCCATCAAATGCAGCGGTTGCTGTGTATTGACCATGGGTTGCGTGCTGAATTTCTTGGAATAATTGCGACCGACTGATATCGTCGCCAAAACTGACTTTGTTGCCATTTTTTCTGACCCGCGTGATGCCATCCAGACCCACGAGAACCAGTGCAGCGTTCGGACCGGTATTTGCTTTTTCATACTCCTTGGCAATAAAGCGCGGATCTAATGCCAGGAATAACACGCCGGCAAAAGAGCCATCTGGATGCTCGATTCTGCGGGTTAAAGAGATCAGCCATTTTCCGGTCAGACGACCAATCAGCGGGGTGCCAATCAACAACTTATCGGTTGAATCTAGCGCATGTTTTTTGAAGTAATCCCTGTCAGAGAAGTTGCTTTTTAATTCGCTCGATGTGGAGGCAATTACATTGCCGCGTTCATCGAGGAATGAAACTATTCCTATATTCTCTCGATCGATACCAAAATCTTTAATATCTTTGTTCAGGTCTTGCGTTGGGCCATGCCTGTAATGCTCGCGGCGTAGCATTAGCATGGCCTGATCCAGTTCTTTAATCGCACTACTTACCTGACGCTCATGGGACAGCACGAGATTGGTGTTTTTTGCAATTTCATTTCTGAGAGCCTCATCGTGCTCCTCATGGGTTCTTGCAATCGCCAAAATCCAGACACAAATGATCACACAAATCGCGATAGCGATTGAAAGATGTCCAAATCGTTTATCCAATAAATTGAATAGCGATTCGGCGCGTTCGAACTTTGGTTTGTGAATCATTTTTTAGTCAGTGAAACTTCCCTGTTTGCTGATGGTTCGTTTTATTTGTCCTTTTTTGTTGAATATTCCAAAAAGGAAAAATCCCGGATCACCGCGGTGGCTCATCCTCCTCGCATTTCAGTAGCAATTCAACCATAGCATGTGAACAGCGCTGTGGTTGCGATCGTAAATCCGCTATCCTAGTGTTACCGCAACAACCGGCCCTGTGCCAAGCCCCACGTGTCAGACCCACATCCCGCGCGACATAGCGAAAAGGAAGATAAACGTACCTTCCTGCAGAAACTGGCCGAGTTTATTCATCCTGGGCCGGATTCCACCGACGAACTGATCGAAACGCTGGCGGAGGCGCAGGACAACAACATCATCGGTGCCGAGTCCCGCTTGATGCTGGAAGGGGTGATCCGCATGGCGGATATGAGTGCGGGCGACGTCATGGTGCCCGCCACGCGCATGGATTTTCTGGACATTGGCTCCAGCATGGACGAGTTGCTGCACCAGGTTATTGATACGGCGCACTCGCGCTTCCCCGTATTTGAGAACGACCGTGAAAACATTCTCGGCATTCTGATGGCCAAGGATTTGCTCAAACTGCAACGCGCGCCTGAGCTCAATATCCGGGCGCTTATTCGGCCGGCGGTGTTTGTGCCGGAGTCCAAGGGACTCAACGACTTGCTGCGCGATTTTCGTGGCAACCGCAACCACCTGGCCATCGTGATTGACGAGTTCGGCCGCGTCGCCGGATTGATCACGATTGAAGATGTGCTGGAGCAAATCGTCGGCGAAATTGAAGACGAGTTTGATATGCCGGAGGACGAGGGCGACATTTTTGCCCTGCCGGACCGTACCTACCGCGTCAGCGGCGATACGCCCATAGAGCGCGTCAACGATGCCTTTGATGTCGTGCTCAGCAGCGACGACCCGGATGACCATTTTGAGACCATTGGCGGCCTGGTTGCCCACACCATGGGCCACGTACCCAAGCGCGGTGAACGGCATACCCTGGGTGGCCTGGACTTCGCCGTCTTGCACACCAAGGGTGGGGCAGTCCGATGGTTCAAGGTGTCGCCTAGCAAGGCCCCGGTTTCTTAAGCACGATGTTGTTCAGCGACGGACGAAGTTCAGGCATTGCCGTCTGGGCCAGCGCCTTGCTGCTGGTGCTGGCGGGTTGTGTTTCGGCTGCCGCCGTCTGCTGGCCATTCGATTTCTGGTTCGCATCGGGTCAACCGCTCTGGTGGCTGCAAATCCTGGCCATGGCGCCCTTGTGCCGCGCTCTGCATCGCAGCCAAAGCGCCAGGCAGGCCTTCGGCAAGGGCGAGGCCTTCGCCACCGGATGGCTGTGCGCCACGTTTTGGTGGTTGTACATCGCGATGCACACCTATGGTGGTCTGTCTGCGCCGCTGACGCTGCTGGCGGTACTCGCCCTTGCCGCAGCGCTTGGGCTGTTTTACGCCGCCGGGTGCGCACTTTATTGGAAGCTCGCATCCGCAAGGCCTGCGCTGGCCGCTCCTGCATTCGCGGCACTTTGGACCATGGCGGAGATGGCGCGTGGCACCTGGCTCACCGGTTTCGGCTGGGGTGCCATGGCGTACGCCCATATCGACGGCCCGCTGGCGCTCTGGATTCCCGTGCTGGGTGCCTATGGTGTCGGGGCGTTGGCCGTGTGGTGTTCCGCATCTCTGGCACTGTTTGGCAAAGCAGGCTGGTTGCAGCGAGGCACCTTGGCCAGTTTCTTGTTGGCAGGCCTGCTGCCCCTGGGGTTTCAATCCACAACATCAACCGGCTCGCTGTCGGTTGCCCTGCTGCAGGGCAATATTCCGCAGGACGAAAAGTTTGACAACGGCACTGGCGTGCCCATCGCGCTGAAGTGGTACGGCGAACAAATGCGAGGCAAGCAGGTGGATCTGGTGCTGGCACCGGAGACCGCAATCCCTTTGTTGCCGCTTGACTTGCCCGCAGGCTATTGGGATGCCATGAACCGGCAGGTGGCCCGGGGCCAGAGTGCGCTGCTAACGGGCATTCCCCTGGGCGACTACACAAAGGGCTACACCAACTCGGTGATTGCCTTAAGCCCGGTTTCACCGGAAGTTTGGCGCTACGACAAGCACCATCTGGTGCCCTTTGGCGAGTTCATTCCGCCCCTGTTCAAGTGGTTCACGCGCATGATGAACATTCCGCTGGGCGACTTCAATCGTGGCGCGGTCGGTCAGCCTTCCTTTGTCTGGAAGGGGCAGCGCATTGCTCCGAACATCTGCTACGAAGATCTGTTTGGCGAGGAGTTGGGCGCACGCTTTATTGACCCTGCCCTGGCGCCCACAATTTTTGCCAATGTCAGCAATCTGGGCTGGTTTGGCAACAGCACGGCCATCGACCAGCATTTGCAGATTTCCCGCATGCGGGCGCTTGAGTTTCAGCGCCCCTTTATTCGTGCCACCAACACGGGCTCCACCGTCATCATGGATCACCAGGGTCAGGTGATGGCCGCGCTGCCACGCCTGACGCAGGGCGTGCTGGAGGGCAGGGTCGAAGGGCGCACCGGCATCACCCCCTTTGCCTGGTGGGTTGCGCGCTTTGGGCTCTGGCCTTTGTGGCTGCTTTCTCTGGGGGCGGTGGCTGCGGCATGGTGGTGGGTTGCAGCGCATGGCGCGCATCGGAGCTATCGCCGGCCTTACTAGGCCAGAAGCACGTAGCAGGGCGGCCCCGCCCCGTAGAATTGGGGTTTTACAAGACAGTCGCGGGCTTTTTCGCCCACTCACCATGCTCACCTTTCAGCAAATCATTCTTCGACTGCAGGACTACTGGGACCGCCAGGGTTGTGCCCTGCTGCAACCCTACGACATGGAAGTCGGCGCAGGCACCTCCCACACCGCTACCTTTTTGCGTGCCATCGGCCCTGAGCCCTGGAAGGCCGCCTATGTGCAGCCCAGCCGCCGCCCGAAAGACGGCCGCTATGGCGAGAACCCGAATCGCCTGCAGCACTACTACCAATATCAGGTGGTGCTGAAGCCGGCCCCTGCCAATATTCTGGAGCTGTACCTGGGCTCGCTCGAAGCCCTGGGCTTCGATTTGAAGAAGAACGACATCCGCTTTGTCGAAGACGACTGGGAAAACCCGACGCTGGGCGCCTGGGGCCTGGGCTGGGAAGTCTGGCTCAACGGCATGGAAGTGACGCAGTTCACCTACTTCCAGCAGGTCGGCGGCATTGACTGCAAACCAGCCACCGGTGAGATCACCTACGGCCTGGAGCGCCTGGCCATGTACCTGCAGGGTGTGGACAACGTCTATGACCTGGTGTGGACGGAAGGCGGGTCCGCGCCGGGCCGCTCCCAAGCGGACCCAGCCCCCGCGGGTGGCAGCAAGCCACATGCAATGGGCGAGCGTGGGGGCCGGATTCTCTATGGCGACGTGTACAAGCAAAACGAGG
>CAIQYP010000226.1 GCA_903876045.1 uncultured beta proteobacterium
ACGGCCACTTCTCTGTCGCAAGCCGCCAGCGAGCAGGCCGCCAGTGTGGAGCAAACCTCCGAATCCATCAACGCCATGTCTTCCTCCATTGGCAACAACAGCGACAACGCGCGCACCACCAACAGCATGGCCACCAAGGCCAGCAAAGAGGCCACCGAGGGCGGACAAGCCGTAGCCCAGACGGTGGTGGCCATGAAGCAGATCGCAGCCAAGATCGGCATCGTGGACGACATTGCCTACCAAACCAACTTGCTGGCTTTGAACGCGGCCATTGAAGCGGCACGTGCCGGCGAACACGGCAAAGGCTTTGCGGTCGTGGCGGCCGAAGTACGCAAACTGGCCGAACGCAGCCAGTTGGCTGCGCGGGAAATCAGTGAACTCGCTGGCCATAGCGTGGCCACGGCCGAGCGCGCAGGAAAACTGTTGGATGAAATTGTTCCCAGCATCGGTAAGACCAGTGCGCTGGTGCAAGAGATCGCCACGGCCAGCAGCGAGCAAAGTGCGTCGGTGGAGATGATCAGCGGCGCCATGGGTCAGCTCAGCAAGGCCACGCAGCAGAACGCTTCGGCCTCTGAAGAACTGGCGGCTACCAGCGAGGAGTTGTCATCACAGGCGGAGCAGTTGCAGCAATCGATCGACTTTTTTAATATCGGAAACTAGAACGATGAAATCTGCGCGCGCGATTTCCGCATCAGAGGCTACCGCTCTCGTCAAATCCGGCGATTGGGTTGAATACAGCACCGCGTTGTGCCAGCCGGACATGTTTGACCAGGCGTTGGCTGGGCGCAAATCCGAGTTACGCAATGTGAACATCCGCGGCTGTCTGAGTGTGCGGCCGCGTGCGGTGCTCGAAGCCGATCCTCAGCGTGAGACCTTCAACTGGTTTAACTGGCACTTCAGCGGTTACGACCGCAAGAAAGCTGATCTGGGCCAGGTCAACTACATCCCCTGCAACCTGGGCGAGATCAGCGACTACTACCGGCGCTTTCTTGCGCCAAGCGACATCGCGGTGATCAAGACCTGCCCCATGGATGCCAATGGTTTTTTCAACTTTAGCGCGGCCAACCTATGGCATGGCGCCATGCTGGAGCGCGCCAAGATCGTCATTGTCGAAGTGTGCGAAGGCCTGCCTTACTTGCATGGCGTGAATAACGGTGTGCACATCAGCAAGGTCGACTACATCATCCAGGGCGATAACCGCCCGGCACCTGAATTGCCCAACCCCGCTGCCACCGATGTGGACCGCGCCGTAGCACAGTTGATTGCTACTGAAATTGAAGACGGTGCCTGCCTGCAGGTCGGCATTGGCGGCATGCCAAATGCCGTGTGTTCCATGCTGATGCACAGCGGCGTGCGCAACCTCGGCGTGCACACCGAAATGCTGACCGACGGCATCATTGACTTGTACAAGGCCGGCATCATCACCGGTGCGGCCAAACAGTTTGACGCGGGCAAGATTGTGTGCAGTTTCGGCCTGGGCTCACAAGCCATGTACTCGGCTATTGACCGCAACCCCGACATCCTGTGCAACGCGGTCGAGACCACCAACGCGCCGCACATCATCATGCAGAACGACAACATGGTGGGCATCAACAACACCACGCAAATGGACTTGCAGGGTCAGGCCGCCAGCGAGGCAGATGGCCACCGCCACATCAGCGGCACCGGTGGCCAACTGCAATTCATGCGCGGCGTTTATGCCAGCAAAGGTGGCAAAGCCTTCATGTGCCTGGCGTCCACTTACGAGCGAAAAGGCGTGCGCAAAAGCCGCATTGTGCTGGACATGCCACCCGGCACCATCGTCACTACGCCGCGCAGCGACATGATGTATGTGGTCACGGAATACGGCATCGTAAATCTCAAGGGCAAGTCCATCCCCGAGCGCGCTCGGGCCATGATCTCGATTGCGCATCCGGATTTTCGTGAGGACCTGGAGCGTGGCGCTAGGGAGAGTGGGTTGATTCCTAAAGGGTTCCTTTAAAGTCTCTTTTTTTTACTCCCCAAGTTTTTACTCCCCCATCCCCCAACCCCTTACCCCCCGTCGGGATAAGGGGAGCTTAAGGCGGACAGCCGATTTGGTTGCTGCGCTTCGGCTGCGCTTTTTCGGGGGTGCTGGGGTTTGGGTCAGTGGCCCACATCAAATCAAGAACCGGCGGGTTTCATTTTTTTTGCTTCTCTG